>DASVVJ010000626.1:0-8303 GCA_036389955.1 Myxococcaceae bacterium | reverse complement strand
ACGTGGCCCTGTCGCTGGCGGGAGCCGTGGACCCGGAGGCGGAGTAAACCCCTCTCCCTTCGGGAGAGGGACGGGGTGAGGGTTCCGCGCTACTGCGGCTTGGCGCGGGCCTCCTCCAACAGGCTCAAGTCCACGAGCCCGGAGATGTCATCTCCAGTCAGATACCCCAGCGCCTTGGCATGCCGGGCGGACTCAGCGAGCGCACCGGAGGCGGGATCCAGACTGGGCTCGAGGCGAGAAAAAGCATCCTTGAGCACGGCCTCGGGCAGAGGCTTGGTGGTGAGCTTGCCGAACCCGGCATTCACGGCGGCAGTGAAGGCCGCGGGGTCCGAGGTCCACCGCTCGGTGAGGCGCGCGTGGACGCGCAGCAGGGCGAGCACCTGGGGTCTGCGGGTCTCCAGCACCTTCTTCGTCGTCACCAGCACGGTGGTGGGGAAGCGGCGCTCGGGCCACAGGTCCCGCTCATCCACCAGAATCTGCCCACCGCCCTCGGCGATCATCCGCGCGCCCCACGGCTCGGGCACCCAGGCCCCCTCGAGTCCACCCTGAAGGTACTGCGCGAGGATGTCCGGGTTGCTCAGGGGCACCACCTGCACATCCCCACCCTTGTCCGCGACCACCGACAGCCCCTGCTGCTTCAGCCAATGGCGCAGGGCAATGTCCTGCGTGTTGCCGATCTGCGGCGAGGCGACCTTCTTGCCCTTGAGCTCGGCAGGAGACTTCGCATTGCGTGTCACCAGCACGGCGCCGCCGTTCACCGCGCCGGAGATGATGCGCAGCTCGCGGCCGGCCTTGAGGTACGTGTTGATGGCGGGGCCGGGGCCCACATAGGAGACGTCGAGCGAGCCAGCCACCAGGGCCTCCATGGCGGCGGGCCCGGCGTTGAACTGCTTCACCTCCAGCTTGCCGATGCCGGGCTCTGCGGTGAAGGCGCCCTCGTGGTGGCCCACCAGGGCCTGGGCGTGGGTGATGTTGGGAAAGAAGCCCAGGCGCAGCGGAGCATTGGCGTCCGCGGCATCACCGCCGGACTTCTTGCAGGAGGTAACGGCCAGCAGGGCGATCAGCCCCCAGAGGAGGCGAGAGCGGAGCAAAGACATATGGCGGGGGTAATGGGGCTGGCCGGCCCGGGCGGCAACGCTCGCCAGGCCGGGCCGTCTTCCACCGCACACCTCAAGTCGAGGACGCCAGGCCCCAGCGCCGCCGTACGCGGTTCTCCACCGTCTGGAAGAAGATGCGGTCCACGAGGATGCCAATGGCGATGATGGCCACCATCACCGCCATCACCTGAGGCACATCCATCAGCTCGCGGCCCAGGGTGAGCAACTGGCCCAGGCCGCCGGAGACGAAGAGCAGCTCGCCCGCGAGCAGCGCGCGCCAGGCGAAGCTCCACCCCAACTTCAGCCCGGTGACGATGCCGGGCAGCGCGGCGGGCAAGAGCACCCCAAAGGAGAAGCGCGGGCCGCGCACCCCCAGCGTGTGGGCCACGCGGATGAGCTGTGGATCAATGCTCTTCACCCCGTCCTCGGTGGCGATGGAGATGGCGAGCACGCTGCCCATCACCACCACGAAGAGGATGGCCGAGTCATTGAGACCGAACCACAGCAGCGCCAGCGGCAGCCAGCAGATGGAGGGCAGCGCCTGCAGCCCCGACACCACGGGCTTCACCGCGTGACGGAAGAAGGAGATGCGCGCAATGGCCATGCCCAACGGCAGGCCGATGCCCGCGGAGATGAGGTAGGCGCGCCCCAGCCGCCCCATCGAGCGCAGCGCCGCGGCACCCAGCCGGCCATCGGCCAGCATGGCCCACAGGCTCTTGGCCACCGTCACCGGCCCGGGGAACAGGTGGGGAGACCACAGGCCCAGCCGCGTCACGGTCTCCCACGTCACCAGCAGCAGCGCCAGCACTCCCAGCTTCTGCACCCACTTCTTCATGTGCCCAACCCCTCCCCCTCACCCTCAGTGCCGCAGCCCCACCTCGTCACCGGCACCGGGCC
Organism: Myxococcaceae bacterium; assembly: GCA_036389955.1. Lineage (GTDB taxonomy): Bacteria > Myxococcota > Myxococcia > Myxococcales > Myxococcaceae > DATHBR01. The sequence continues at coordinate 6,309 of DASVVJ010000626.1, read as the reverse complement.
GCGGCAGCGGCAGCTCGGACTCGGGCTTTTCCACCCGCCGCATGAGCATGCGCAGGTAGCGGCCCATCTCGTTGAGCTTGCGGTCCTCCAGCGAGCGCGGCATGGGCAGGTGGATCTCCAGGTCCTTCACGATGCGGCCGGGCCGGGGCGCCATCAGCACCACGCGGCTGCCGAGCATCAGCGCCTCGTGCACGTCGTGGGTGACGAACACCACGGTCTTGTTGGTGCGCATCCAGATGCTCTGCAGCAGCTCCTGCATGTGCACGCGCGTCTGGGCATCCAGCGAGCCGAAGGGCTCGTCCATCAGCAGCACCGCCGAGTCCACCGCCAGGGCGCGCGCCAGGCTGGCCCTCATCTTCATGCCGCCGGAGAGCTGGTGAGGCAGCGTGTCCTCGAAGCCGGCCAGCTGCACGCGGCGGATGAACTCGCGGGCGCGCGGCTCGCGCTCGGCGCGCGGCACGCCCCGGGCGGCCAGGGCGAACTTGAGGTTGCCCAACACCGTCATCCACGGGAAGAGGGCGGCCTCCTGGAACATGAGCAGCCGCTCCGGGCCCGGGCCGCGGATGGCCTTGCCGTCAATGGACACGGTGCCGCCGGTAGGCACCACGTGGCCGGCCAGGGCGTACAGCAGCGTGGACTTGCCGCAGCCCGAGGGCCCCAGCAGGCAGACGAACTCGCCGGAACGGATGTTGAGGTTCACGTCCTGCAGCGCCACCACCTTGTTGGAGTAGCGGTGGCCCACCTGCGCTACGGAGATTTTCGCGCGGTGCGAGAGGACGTGCGCCGGCTGAAACAGGCGCAAGGAGCTCTTCCAACGTGCCAGCAGGGCTCGGAACATTGGCTCAAAGGTAGGGGGTCCCCCTACGTAGTGCTCGGCTGTCTGCCTGGTGAGCAGGGCGCGCTTGCCTGGACGCCCGCACGGAGAGTTGTAGGGTGCGCGCGGGAAGATTCCGGCCCGGCTCCGTTAAGGGGGCATGGACGGGGCAGACACCGTGCAGGGGGAGCCTGGCTTGAAGGGGAAGCAGACAGGGGCAGGCCGATGGGGGCTCACCGTGGGGCTGCCGCTGGTGGGAGTGGTGGCGGCGGTGGCCTTCCTGGGGCTGCGAAGCCCGCGTCCGGCTCAGGCGGAGCAGGGGGCCCCATGGCCCTTGGGCGCCACGCGCACGCTGGAGGCCCGGCTGAGCCACCCCCAGGCGGATCTTCACCGCCCGTACCACCCGGCGATTCGAGGCCAGACGGGGAAGGCCACCCGCCTGCCGCTGGAGGTGCTCGCGCGGCTGGAGAGCCAGGGTGATCTGCGCGGACTGGCCGCCACGTACCTGCTGCAGGGAGCGCCGGAGCTGGCCGCCACCTACCTGGAGCGCGCGGGAGACGGGCCCGAGGTGCTGAGTGACCGGGCGGTGGTGGCGCTGGCGCGCGGGGACACGGCGGGGGCGCTCACGCTGTTGGACAAGGCCTCTCAGGCGCGGCCGGGCTTTGCCGCGGCGCTGTGGAACCGGGGACTGGCGCTGCGGGAGCTGGAGCTGTGGGCCCAGTCGGCCGAGGCCTTCGAGGCGGTGGCGGCCCAGGGAGAGCCAGGCTGGGCGGAGGAAGCACGCGGCCTGGCGCGGGGAATGCGCGAGCGGCTGCGAGCCGAGCAGCAGGGATATAAGGATGCGTGGGCAGCGGGCACGGCGCTGGTGGAGGGCAAGGGCACCGTCTCCCCCGAGCAGCTCCGGGCGCGGCCAGACCTGTACCGGCTCTTCCTGTACGACGCGCTGCGCGCGGCACCGAGCCAGCAGCGGGTGAAGGAATTGTGGCCACTGGCCGAGACGCTCGACGCGCACTTCGGTGGCAGCGTGCTGCGGGACACGGTGCGCTGGACGGAGGCGCGGGACTTCGGACTCCGGGAGCCGTTGGCCGCGCTGTACCTGCACGTCTTCCGCGAAGAGCCGGTGCCCGGGGGCCTGCCGGGGTACCTCCAGAAGCTTCGGGCCGCGGGAGAGGTGGACATCCTGATGGGCACGCTGGTGATCACCGGCGAGCTGGCCCAGGACGTGGAGGGCTACGCGCGGCTGGCGGCGCAGACGAAGGATCCGTGGTTCCAGCTGATCGCCGAGCACGAGCGGGCGCGGGCGGCCATCGTGCGAGGGGACCTGTTTCAGGCCGAGCAGGTGCTGCTGGCGGCGACGAATCAGTGCCGGGAAGGAACCCTGGCCTACCGCTGCGGCGTGCTGCTCCAGCGGCTGGGGGAGGTGTACCGCCAGCTGTGGTGGATTCCCGAGGCGGCGCGCAGCGTGAAGGAGGCGCGAGCGCTGTACCGGCGCACGGGCTTCTGGAACTCGGAGAACAACTTCCTGCTGAGCCTGGGGCAGCTCGCGCGGCTGCAGGGACAAGGAGCGCTGGCGCGGGCCATGCTGGACGAGGCGCTCGCGCACTTCCCGGAGGACTGCACCATCCGGCAGTTCGTGCGAGCCAACGACGCGCTGGCGCTGCTGGAGGAGCTGCGGGTGGTGGAGGCGCGCGGCGCCATCGGCCAGGCGCTCGAGTGCGGCGAGCTGCGCTCCATCGTCGGGGCGATGACGCTGGCGGACCTGGCGCGGCTGCACCCGGAGCCCCGGCAGGACGGGCTGCTGTTGAAGGCGCTGGAGTCCCGGCGCCAATCGGGCCGGATGGCGCCGGGCTCGCTGACGTTCCTGTCGCACATCGAAGGGCGCTTCCTCATCGAGCAGGACCGCGGGCGTGGCGAGCAGGTGCTGCGCCGCACCATCGCCGAGGCGGAGAAGCTGCCGCGCACCATCGCCGAGGCCCGCGAGGCCCGGGCGCTGAGCTACGCCTCGCTGCTGCTCACGGCGGGCAAGGCGGGCGAGTGGTCCCGCGTGCTGGAGCTCTGGAACGAGGAGTCCGGCACGGCACTGCCCTCGCGCTGCCTGGTGGCGGTGACGGTGGACCGGGAGCGCACGCTGGCGCTGGCCTTCGGGCCGGACGGGCGGATGCAGGGGCACTATGACGGGAGCCGGGCCCGGCCGCTGGGAGAGGATGCGCGAGGCCTCATTCCCGAGCGGCTGGTGACGCCGCTGCGCGGCTGCGAGCAGGTGGACGTGGTGGCACGGCCGCCGCTGCATGGCCGGGCGGGGCTGCTGCCGGATGACGTGGCCTGGCGTTACCTCACGCCCCGCGCCGCGCGCCCCAGGGCAGCGGTGGTGCCCGCTCAGCGGCTGGTGGTGAAGGACGTGGAGTCGCCGCCCGCGCTCAAGCTGCCGCGGCTGGGGGCCTGGGAGCCGCTGGGCAAGGACATCACCGTGCTGGCCCGGGCCGAGGCGACGCCGGGCCGGGTGCTGGAGGCGATGACGCGGGCGACGGAGATCGAGATTCACGCCCACGGGCTGATCAACCCCACGCTGTCGGACGCGTCGCTGCTGGTGCTCTCGCCGGACGCGAGCGGCCGGTACGCGCTCACGGCGGGCGAGGTGCGCGAGCACCGGTTCGAAGGAAACCCGCTGGTGACGCTGGCCGCGTGCCGGGCGGCGTACACGGCGCACCAGGTGCACGAGCCCTTCAGCCTGCCGGCGGCGTTCCTGGACGCGGGAGCGCGCACGGTGCTGGCGGCGACGGTGGACATTCCCGACGCGGAGGCGGGGCCCTTCTTCATCGCGGTGCAGGAGCGCATCCGCTCCGGGCAGAGCGCCGCGGTGGCCATGAGGGACGTGCGCCTCGAGTGGCTGAGCCGGCACCCGGACAGCTGGGCGCGCACGGTGCTCGTGTTCGAGTGAGTCGTGGCAGTACCTGAAACCCCAAGAGGAGAGTCATCGATGAAGAAGGCATTGGTGTTGGCCGCGGTGCTGGGCGTTGCGCTGGCGGCATGCAAGACGATGGAGCCGCGGCCCCAGCCCCCGGAGGGAGGCGAATGCGCGGCGCCTGGAGGCACGGCACCCCCGGCGCCGCCGGCCCAGCCGATTCCGGAGACGGGCCCGGTGCCACCGGTACCGCCGTCCACCCAGATCGTGGTGGGGCTCTGCCCGAGCAATGGGCAGTACCAGGCGATCGGCGTGAACACGCAGACGCGCCAGTTCACGTTCTCGTGGAAGGGTGGGCGGGCGTCGCAGCCGGTGGCGTTCTCGCGGTTCTACGAGGCGCGGGTGCCGGTGACGGTGTACACGTCTCCGGTGAAGCTGACGGGTGGGGCGGTGACGCCCGCGCCCGTGCTCACGGGGAGCGTGGGTGCGTCGGCGCTCGCGCCGGCTCCCGGGACGCCGCCGCAGCCCGCGCTGGGGCCTGCGCCGGTTCCGGCGCCGCCGCCGGAGGAGAACTCGGAGGCCGATTCGACCTTCGATCCGTGCCAGACGATCAGCGAGGAGCCGCCGAACTCGCCGGGGCCTAAGGGCAGCGTGGCGGAGCCGCGGGTCACGGTCTTCCAGGGCGTGGCGTGGCGCACGGCCCACGCGGTGGACGCGGTGACGGATCCGGTGACGCCGATCACGGCGCCGGGCACCGCGCCCGCTCCGCAGTAATAAACCCCTCTCCCTCCGGGAGAGGGACGGGGTGAGGGTTCTGCGCAGCTCCAAGGCAGAGCCCTCCATCCCGGCCATGCGGAACCAATCCGGCGGCTTGGGTAGGCTTCAAACCACCTGAGCAGGGTGGTGTGGCATTGGCCACCTATGAGGTAGGCTAGCTCCGGGCGGCAGTGAGCCGCTGGTCGGAGCGAACTCGATGGATACGCCAGCGCTGACGCTAAACCCCACCGCCTTACCCGTCGGAACGCAGGTGGGCGCCTGGCGGGTAACCGGTGCTCGCGGTCGAGGCACTTATGGCACCGTGTACACCGCGGTGAGCCAGGAGCACGGGCACCCTGGCTCCGTGGCGCTGAAGCTGGCCGTCTACCCGGCGGATCCACGCTTCGAGCGGGAGGCGGAGTTGCTCTCGCGCATCCGCTACCCAGGCGTGCCGCGGCTGCTCGACGCGGGGCTGTGGCGGACTCTGGGAGGCCGCGCTCATCTGTTCCTCGTCATGGAGTGGGCGGACGGAGTGCCGCTGTACGAGTGGGCCTCGCGGAGCAATCCGTCCTCCCGGCAGGTGCTGGCGCTGTTGGCGCAGGCGGCCCGGGCGCTGCAGGCCACCCACGAAGTGAGCGGCCTTCATCGCGACGTGAAGGGCGACAACATGCTGGTGCGGCCCGTGGATGGCCAGTTGTTCCTCACGGACTTCGGTTCGGGGTACTTCGCAGGCGCGAAGAGGCTGACACCCCAGCCCATGCTGCCCGGCACTCCGGCCTACCGCAGCCCCCAGGTGTGGCAGTGCATCCAGCGCGCGGGCCTGGAGGCGGCTTCTCCCCTGATGACGAGGCCATCGGATGATGTGTTCGCGCTGGGCGTCACGGCCTACCGGTTGGTGACGGACACCTATCCGCCCTCCACTCACCCCCATGACGTGGAGTCGCGGTGTTGGCAGCCGGGAGGCGGAGGAGCCCAGCCTTCGAGACAGCTCAACCCCAGGGTGGACGCACAGCTCAACGCGCTCATCCAGCGCATGCTCTCCGTGCAACCCGAGGAGCGCGGTACCGCGGGCGAGCTGGCCGAGGCCCTGGAGCGAGGCGTGGCGCACGGAGGGCCATCAGCGGACGCGCTGCTGTTCGAGTGGGAAACGCAGCGGCCCTCCGAGTGGACGGAAGAGGAGCGGCTCGAGGCCAGGCAGCTGGGCCATCGCCCACGTTACAGGACTCGACAGAGCACCCATGAGGCCCAGCCGACGAAGGCTCGGAGGTGGTTGCCCTGGCTCGCAGCGGTGCTGGCCCTGGGGCTGTGGCCCGGAGAGACAGACTCTGTTCACACCAGGCAGCCCACGGCGGACGGCCGTCAGCCGGTCTCACTCGGAGACATCGCACTGAACTCCTCCTCAGCCCCCACGAAGGCCCCCACCCCGAAAGCCATCGTTCTCGAGATCCCTAAGACCCCGCGTCCTGGGCAGCGCAGGCCGGACGCCAACGGACGATGTCCTGACAGGCAAATCGCGATCAACGGAGGCTGCTGGGCAAAGGTGGACCTGAGCCCCGAGCATTGCCACGGGAACGTGTACACGTATCAGGGCGGCTGCTACATGCCCATCAACGCCCCCGGACCCGTTCCAACCTCCGCACCCGGAGAACAGTAGGTCCAGCCCCGTCGGGCACATTCTTTCCAAACCTGTCCAACAGTCAGACCGTCGATTTGACGGACAGGGGCAGGGCTGGAGGTGGTGGCACGCGTATCCCCTGCTGGGGAGTGCATAGGGGATGGGGCTTAGAGGAAGCGGACAGTCACCCGGTAGAGGGTGAGGAGGCTCCGAGAGGGACTG
>DASVVJ010000625.1:0-1925 GCA_036389955.1 Myxococcaceae bacterium | reverse complement strand
GCGAACTCTACCTCCAGAACTCGGTAACACCGTTGGTGATCGGCAGCGCCGCGATGGCCGTGGTGTTCAGCCTGGGCGCCGTGGCCGCTACAGCCCTGGCCCGCCGCGCGCCGCCGCCCATGGCCAAGCGCCCCGCGCTGTCTCCGCTGGAGGTGGTCAACGAGGACGTGGCCATCGCCGTGCGCGAGATGCTGGTGGAACTGGGCCAGTACCTGCGCGGCGTCTCCTCGCAGGCCGACCCGGACATCATCGACTTCATGGGCACGCTGATGGATGGCGCCATCCGCGTGGGCGCCAGCGACGTGCACATCCACCCGCTGGAGTCCGGCACCCGCATCGCCTTCCGCGTCCACGGCGTGCTCGAGGAGGTGCTCACCATGCCTCGCGAGCACCACCCGCGCTTGATCAACCGCGTCAAGGTGATGGCCAAGCTGACGCTGTACAAGCTGGACACGCCGCAGGACGGCCACTTCCCGTTCTCCACCCAGGAGGGGCCCGCGGACATCCGCGTCTCCATTCTGCCCACCAACCACGGTGAGGCGGTGGCGCTGCGTATCGCCCGCACCGGCGTGCAGCTGCCCAAGCTGGCCTCGCTCGGCTTCCCCACCGCGCTGCATGACAAGTACCAGCAGATCCTCGGGCTGCCCCAGGGCGTCATCTTCGTGGCCGGCGCCACGGGCAGCGGCAAGACGACGTCGCTGTATGCCTCGCTGGGCTACATCAAGGAGTCGCGCGGCGCGCTCACCCGCATCGCCACCATCGAGGACCCTGTCGAGTTCGACGTGCCGCTGTTCGCCCAGACGCAGGTGAACGCCGAGCAGGGCTTCACCTTCGCCCAGGGCCTGCGCTCGGTGCTGCGGCAGGACCCCAACGTCATCATGGTGGGTGAGATTCGCGACCCGGAGACGGGGCGCACGGCGATTCAAGCCGGACTGAGCGGCCACCTCATCCTCACCACCATTCACGCCAACTCGGCCGCGGGCGTCTTCAACCGCCTCATCGAGATGGGCGTGGAGCCCTTCCTGCTGGCATCCGCCACGGTGGCGACGATTTCGCAGCGCCTGGTGCGCTCGCTGTGTCCGCACTGCCGCACACCTTCGCCCATCAGCCCCGAGGAAGTGATTCGCCTGGACATGGCGGGCCTGGCCAGCGGCAACTTCTACGCGCCGGTAGGCTGCCAGCGCTGTGATGGCAGCGGCTACCTGGGCCGCACCGCCATCTACGAGATGCTGGCGGTCACCCCGGCCATCCGCGATGCGGTGAACGCCAAGGTGCCCACGCCCAAGGTGCAGGAGATCGCCATGAAGGAGGGGATGATTCCCCTGCTGGCGGCGGGCGTGGAACGCGCGCGTGCTGGCGTCACCACGCTGCAGGAAGTCTTCCGCGTTGTCGGCGGCGGAACCTGAGGACGGGGAGGATAAACGTGAGCAACGCGAAGCTTCCCAAGTCAGACACGGACGAATCGCAGCACTCGGTGATGAATCGGGGCGAGGAGATGGAGCTCGTCCAGGACCGCGTCACCCGGAACGCCTACTTCAACGAGGACGGCACGCCCATCACCAGCGCGGGTGGCGAGCTGCCGGTGGGGCGCAAGGAGCGCGTCGAGACGTTCCTGCCGACGACGGAGGGCGGGGCATGGAAGGTGGCCTCGGCGCTGCGGCTGGGCGCGGCGGGCTTCGGGTTGATGGCGGCGGGGCTCTTCGTGCTGCCTGAGCTCAGCGGCTCGTTCCAGGCGCCGTCCAAAGAGGTGCTCGCCCAGCCGACGTACACGACCATCGCTCCGACGTTCGACACGCCCGAGCCCTCGGAGAAGCTGGACCAGGTCATCACCGAGCAGTCCTCCTCGTTCGATGGGGCCTCCATTCTGATGGTGGACTCCGAGCCGGGAGGCGTCAGCGTCGAGGTGGATGGCGCGGACCAGGGTG
>DASVVJ010000624.1:0-2806 GCA_036389955.1 Myxococcaceae bacterium | reverse complement strand
CCCCGCCACCCCGAGGATCGTCTCGTAGGCCCCCACCCCCGTCTCCAGCGCGTTGCCCACCGCGCGCACCTGCTCCTCGAGGTTCAGCTCGCTCCAGTTCGCCCCGGCCCCCACTGCGCCAATCAACCCGAACACCGTGGTGAAGCCGCGGAAGGCCTGGCCCGCGGGGGTGCCCGGATCGAGGAATGGCAGCTCCTCCGACTGCATGCGGATGCTGTTCTGCAGCCGCTCAATCTCCGCCATGTCCGTGGCCGAGGCCAACTTCGTCACGTCATCCGCCAGCGCCTGCAGCCGGGCGGGGTCCGTGCCCAGGAAGCCCGCGTTCGCCTTCAGGCCGTCCAGCACGCCCTGCGCCCGGTCCGGGTTCACGGCGACGTGCAGGGTGGCGGACTTGAACAGTGTCTCCGCCACGCGCTGCTCGAACTTCGCCGTGTCCACCACGCCCGCCGCCTCCGTGCCGTCGCTGGCCAGCTCCTTCACCTGCTCGTCGGTGAGGTTCTCCGTCAGCTCGGTCACCTGGTCCAGGAAGGTCGGCTCGCCCCGGCCCTGCGCCTCCAGTGCGGTGGCGATGGCCGTCGCGCCCGCCGTGGTGTCTCCCAGCCGGGGGAACACGTTCACCAGCGCCCGGTTGGCCTCTTCCATCACCTCGGCCCGGTTCTCCTCGGACAAGCCCGAGGCGGGGCCCTGCGCGTCCGTCAACTGCGCCACCGAGCCCAGCACCTGGCTGAACTGCGCGGCCTCCGTCTCCAGCGCGGCGTACTCCTGCTCGTGGCGCTGCTTGAAGTCTTCCACCGCCGCCTGCAGCTGCTCCTCGGTCAGCAGGCCGCTGTTGGACTGCACCAGGTAGGCCAGTTCCTGGTTGAGCTCGTCCACCTTGGCCTGCGCCTCCTCGTATTGGGTGCGTGCGGTGGACACGCCCTGCGTCAGCACGTCGGTCAGCTCATTGGCCGCCGCGCTCTTGCCCGCCTTCCCCAGCTCCGACACCACCGCCGTGGACAGGTTCAGCCCCAGCCCCTGCTCGGCCAGGTCGTGCAGCGCATCGTCGAACTGGTTCAGGTCGCTCTGCTCCGGCAGCGCCTCGGCCAGCGCCGCGCCGATCTCCTGCGTCGCCTCCGCGCCCAGGTGGTCCGTGGCGATGGCCAGCGCGCGCAGTGTCTCCTCGCTCTGGCCGTCATCGTTCTCCGTCACGCGGCGGCCCAGGTCCGTGGTGATGGCCTGGATCGTCTCCTCCGAGGCCGCGTAGAGGGCGTCCAGCGCCGCCTGGTCTCCCTGCAGCGCCTCGGCCTCGCGCTGCAGCGCCTCGGCGGCAACCCGGGCGCGCTCCTCCTCGGGGGCGTTCGCGTACGCCTGATTGACGCGCTCGGCCGCGGCGGCTCCCGGGGTGGGCGGCGCGGCCGTCTCCTCTCCCTCGGTCACCGCATAAGACGGCGCCGCGCCCGAAGTGGCGGCCGTGTCCGAAACCGCGGCGGCCGTGGTCCCCGGCTGCGAGCCACTGCCGGTGAGCCGGGCGAGCGTGTTGTCACGCAGGTTGAGGTTGCCACCGTTGGAGAGCACGGAGAGCGTCTTGCTCGGCAGCGAGCCCGTGTTGGCCAGCGAGGCGAGCGCACTGCCGCGCAGGGTGCTGCCCTGGGCCAGCTCGGGGATGGCGTTCTTGGGGAGCGTCGCGCCCGTCGCGATCGCGGCGGCCGCCTTGCCACGCACCAGGGTGGTGGGGTTCAGCTGCACAGACGCGCGGTTGGCGGCCGGGGCGGCCGACTGAAAGGTGTCGGAGCCGGAGATGGCCGACAGGGCCGGGCTCTTGACGGGCTTCACCGGCTCCTGGCGAGGAGGCTCCTTCGGCGTCTCCAGCTTCTTGACCAGGGGGGAACGGCGCGGGCTCTCGAAACGCAGGGTCATCGGTTCGCTCTCGGGTGAGGAGTGGCTCTCGAATTCCCGGTACGTAAGAGAAGGAAATTCGGTTACACGCTCCCTCATCAGGCGAGAAACACCCGGATGTAGGCGCCTAGAATCTTCCGACCTTCCGCGGGTTTATGCGGCAGGCCCGCCAGCCACCAGAGGCGCTCCCATCTGAAAGAGCAGTTCCTGCGCCGCATCGCTGAGCTGAATGCTCTGCATCCCCAGCATGTCGGGGGCCAGCCAGGGCCCGGGGCTTTCAGCGAGCGTGCGTGTCGCCTGGACCAGCGCTTCGCGGCTCGGGGAGTTGGTGGGCAACAGGCTCCACAGCCGGCGCGCCATCCGAAGGAACAACAGCGCCACGGAGGCAGTGTCGTACTGCTGGAGCGCCTCCAGGGAGCGCTGGGCCCAGGCTTCCGGAGCAGCGCCCAGGAGGACCTCCACCTCGGAAGGCGTCACCCCGTCGTGGTCATCCCAATCCACCGGCCACGCGGCTGCCGCGAGCTTCGTCCACTCCGCTGCGTGAGCGGGCTCGAGGCGCACCAGGTGTGCACACGCCAGGTAGAACGCCGTGGAGGGCTCAAGGTCCCGCACCAACCGCGTGAGGACTGGCTCGATCTCTGGAAGGACGCCGGCTCGCTCCACGGCTCTCAGCCAGAGGGCAAGGCCCCAGCGCAGGAAAGCCGGGTCAGAGGGCCAGCGCTCTCTGTGGCTCAAGCGCTGTGCCAGGTAGCGCGAGACTTCCTCTGGAAACTGGCCATCCAGCCACGAGCGCAGGGCGACATTGAATTGCTCCAGGGTTCCGCTGCGTGCCCAGGCCACCAGCCCTTCGCGAACCTGAGGCTCGTCTTCCCAAGCAGGCCACAATCCCTGCAGCACTCCACCGAGGGGCGCCAGACCCAACGTGCCATGG
>DASVVJ010000623.1:0-10071 GCA_036389955.1 Myxococcaceae bacterium | reverse complement strand
ATTTCCGGTACCGCTGACCGCTCACGCGGTCCGGCATCCAATCGCCCGCGTACTGCTCGATCGCTTGGAGAAAAGGCCCCAATTCGCGCTCAAGTTCAGCGTGATGATCGAAGGCCCCCGCGAAGGAGAACCGCAAGTAGTCCTCCCTGTGATTCATGTGGTGAACCGACGACTTCTTCATTGCAGCAGTACCTCTATGCCAGGGTAGTCACGCCTAGCGCGTGTTACTGCTTTGCTCCAGTGATCCACAGTTCTTGGCTTGAGTTCGCCCCCCTCATAAACCAGACGAACGCGCTGGACGTGGACGCGAAGCCGGAGCGATTTCCGGAGGATGTGCACCTCCCCGCCGTAGTAGCTCATGGCATCTCCCGCGTCAGCCACCACTTGTGTTTTTAGAGGTTCTGCCCCCAGCGGTGCGAGGTTGCGGCTCTTGAAGCTGAAGGTCTCCACGCGAGGGAGCTGGCCCGCTGGAGGATTGTTCTCGATGACGAGCACATCCGCGTAGCGGATACCTTGCACGCCTTTCTTGGACAAACCCACGTTGGTTTCAATGCGCGGCTCGTTGAAGTCTTGAAGCCAGCGGCGTTGTGCCCTGGGCAGGGCCGCGTCCTCACGCAGCAGCGCCACCATGGAGCGCTCGAAGGCCAGGCCCCGGGCGAACTGCCCGCGCATCACCGAGTACGAACGCCAGGTGAGCGGAGCCTTGACGGAGCTGCCCTCTTTCAACTCCTGCAGGCGGCGCTCGAAGTAGGTGACGTACTCGCCCCACAGCAGGTGGCCCTGGGCTTCCAGCGGAGGCGCCGCCAGCACCGGCCGCTGCCGCTCCAGCAGGGCCACCTCGCCAGAGAGCCGCGCGCCGGAGGCTTCCAGCTCGGCCAGGCGCAGCTTTGCGGCGAGCACCTCGGCGGTGTGCCCTACGCTGCCATCCACCAGGGAAGCCAGGCTGGCGGTGGCCCGCGCTTCGGGAGGAGCGCGCGGCGTGGCGCCACCCTGAGTGGAGCCAGCGCCTGCGCTTCCAGGCCGGGCCTTGGAAAGCCAGGCCTGCGCCTGGGCCACATTGCCGCCGGCCTCGTACAGCGCCATCGCGGCGCTCTCCCCGCCTGCCCCCACCCACACGGCCGCCTCGCGGCTGGCTTGAATGTGCCGCACCAGCCTCTCCAAGCCATCCTGGCCCAACTGCTCACGAAGCCGCTCGGCGCTCTCGCGCAGCCCCTTTAAGTACAGCTCCGGGCTCAGGGCTCCAGGGCCCCTACTGGCGCGGGCGTGAGCGGCGCGCAGCCCCTTGCCCCCGGCGTACAGGCCCACCAGCAACATGGCGGGCGCCAACTGGTAGGTGGCCTCCTCCCACTCACCCTGAGCCAGGGTACTCAGCCCCTGCGTGGTGCCCGCAAGCAGGTGGTAGAAGCCCAGCGGCACTCCGAAAGTCATCGAGTCGAAAGCGCCCAGCGCCGTGCTTCCGGCGGCAAAGTGCTGCTGGGCCAGGGCGCGCTCTTGCTCCTCCAGAGCGCGCTGGTAGGGCGGGGGCAGTTGGGAGCGCTGCACGGACATGTTCCCGTAGCGCGCCCCATCCGCCAGGGGGCTGGTGCCCAGCGCCTCGGAGGCGGCACGGCCCAACCCGCGCACCATGTCGCCAGCGCGCTGTTCCCGCTCCGGAAAGGAAGTCAGGGGCAGGCCGCGCTCGGCCAGGTGGCTTCGCACCGCGCTCCAGTGCCCCAGAATGCGCGTGAGCTGCCTGTCCTGGGCCAGCTGCCGCAACAGCCCCGCCACCTCGTCGTCATACGCCGAGTGCAGCAGGAACAGGACAAATACCTCGGCGTAGACGGTGCCGTAGCGCTCGTTGGCAGAGCGCAGGAAGGCATACCGCTTGCGCTCCAGAGCCTCGGCGGCTTCGGTGCCAAGCATCGGGCCCACCGAGCCCAGACGCACGGCGCTCCACTCATCCAGCCGCTCCACCACGGCCACCATGTCCACGGTGGACTGCAGCTCGAGGAACTCAGCGACCGAGGCACAGGCGAGAAAGGGCGCCAGCACCTGCTGGGGCTCGTCCAGCTCGGGCCACCCCGGTGTTGTCCTGGTCGCGGAGGGCTGGGGCGCGGCGCGAACCTCCAGCCAGGTGGGGAAGCGCCACAGCCTGGGGCGGCGGTTCAGTGAGGACGCTGAGGGCCTCTCCCCAGGCTCCCGCGTCGAGGACCGGCCGTTGAAGGTCTCCTCGCGCAGCACCTGGCCTCCCGTGTGCGTGCTGGCGCAGCCAACAGCGAGCACTGCCGCAGCCGCCCACACCGCCACCTGGCTCAGGGCTCCCTTCATCTCTTCCCCCTCTGCGCGAGGAAGAAAGCCTTTCATCGTCGCTCAACGCGCAGCCAGAACTCCCCGGGTCCTGAACGGCAAGCAGCCCCTCCCCATCGCCCTTCCCCTGAACTGGACACTCGTCTATGTGGGGCCGCATGGCCTCTCCCACCCTGCTTCAGCACCTCGAAGGCAAGCGCATCGGTCTCGTCCTCTCGGCGGGCTACTTCGGTTTCTACGGGCACGCCGGCTTCCTCAAGGGGCTGACGGCCGCGGGGATCAAACCCGCCGCCTACGCGGGCACCTCCGCCGGCGGCATGGTGGCCGCCTTCGCCGCCTCGGGCATGACGGTGAGCGCGGTGGAAGAGGCGCTGCTCAAGCAGACGCGGAAGAACTTCTGGGACCCGGATCCGATCGGCGCGGTGATGGACGTGCGGCGCGGGCACGGCTTCACCGGGCTGCTCAAGGGCGAGCGCTTCCGCAAGCTGCTCGAGGAGTACCTGCCGGTGCGCACCTTCGAGGAGCTGCCTCACCCGCTGCTGCTGGTGGCGGCCAACCTCACCAGCGGCTCCTACGACGTGTTCACCACGGGCGAGCTGGCGCCCCGGGTGCACGCCACGTGCGCCTACCCGGGCCTGTTCCGCGCGGTGCCCATCGACGGCAACCACTACTGGGACGGGGGCCTGGTGGACAAAGCCCCCGCGCTGGCGCTGAGCGAGAGCGCCGTGGGCAAGGAGCTGGATGCCATCCTGGTGCACTACCTGCCCAGCCGCACGCGCAAGGTGCTGGGCGGGCCGCTCGTCTACGCCCAGGGCCTGGCCACGGCCTCCGCGGCGCTGCGGCATGACCACTTCCGGCTCCAGCTCACCGTGCTGGAGGCGCGAAAAGTCCCCGTGTACGTGGTCACTTCCAACCTGCCCCCGGTGACGCCGTCCACGCTGGAGCGCGGCTTCGACGCCCTGGATCAGGCCCGGTTGGCGGCGGAGCGGGCCCTGGCCCGGCCTCCTCAGCGCTTCGAGGAGGCCTGAGCGGACCGCTCAACGCGGGTGCTTCAGGTTCAGCGGTGAGGCGGACTACTCGGCGGCGGGCTGGTAGCCCTCCTCGATCATCAGCTCGCTCAGCGCCGCCTTCAGCTTGTCCTTGGCGCGGATCTCCAGCTGGCGGGCGCGCTCGCGCGAGAAGCCGAAGTGCTCGCCCAGCTCGCTCAGCGTCATCTCCGCGTCGCCCATCACGCGCTGCTCGATGATGAAGCGCTCGCGCGGATCCAGCCGCATCATCGCCAGGCGCACGCGCTCACGCGTCATCTGCGCCTCCTGGCGGTCAGCCACCTCGTCCACCGCGGACACGCTCTCGGACTCCACGAAGTCCATGTGCGTGGTGTCCCCGTCCTCGCCGATCGGCGCGTCCAGCGACAGGTCCCGGCCGCCCATGCGCTGCTCCATCTCGCGCACCTCGGTGGCCTTCACGTTCAGCTTGCGGGCAATCTCCTCGGCGTCGACGATGTTGCCGTCGCCGTTGCCCAGCCGCTCCAGCTCGCGGCGCGTACGGGCCAGCGCGAAGAACAGCTTGCGCTGCGCCTGGGTCGTGCCGAGCTTCACCAGCGACCAGTTCTTCAGGATGTAGTTCTGGATGTACGCGCGGATCCACCACACCGCGTAGGAGATCAGGCGGATGCCCTTGTCCGGATCGAACTTCTGCACCGCCTTCATCAGGCCGATGTTCGCCTCCTGGATGAGGTCGCCCATCTTGATGCCGTAGGAGCGGTACTCGTAGGAGACCTTCACCGCGAAGCGCAGGTTGCTCGTCACCAGCTGGTGGCCCGCCGACAGATCGCCCGCCAGGAACCGCCGCGCCAGCGCCTGCTCCTGCTGCACGGTGAGCAGCGGGTACTGGCTGATCTCCGAGAGGTACGTGGAGAGAGAGTCAGGAGAGGAGAGAGGGGAAGCCTGCATGGTGTGCCTCGGGGGTGAAGATTTCAGGGGACCGCGTTTCGACCGCGTGCCCCTTGTCATCAGCAAGGCAGGTGCCAACGCCCGTTTCTAGACGTTCCCCAGCAAATACGCGCCCTTGCAGAAATCCCCCCCAGTGCTTAGGGCGGAATGCGGGTACTTTTTACAGAGCCGGTTTCCTGCCCCTTCCACCCCTTTTGCAGTGGGGCAATGTGGTCAACCCCGAACACGAGTGCCGAGGAGGAATTCTCCCACAGCGCCCTCCACGAGCGGGCTCAGCCCGGAGGCATGGGCGAACACCTCGGCGCTGCTGCCGCCCAGGGCGCACGGCGCCAGGTCCATGGCGGTGGCCACCAGATAGAGGTTCTGGAAGACGACCCCCACGTGCTTGAGCATGAGCGAGTACGCCATGGCCTCGTATTTCCAGGCCACGCGCGCGAACCGGGCAGTGAGCACCAGCAGCACCTGCGGCGGCGCGGGGAGGGAGGCGCCGGAAGCGGCCATGCCCAAAAGCTGGTCCACCGCGCCGGTGCGCCCGCTCACCCGGGTGAGGGCATGCGGCTCGGGCTGGTAGTGGTACAGCCCGGGCTCCAGCCCCTCACATTGATGGAGCACGGCGTACACCTCGAGCTCGTAGAGCCCGCCGCCGGCCGGATAGGCGCGCGCCTCGCTCTCTTCCTGGCCACGCAGGGGAGCGCGGCGAGCCCCCACGGCGCGGTAGAGCAGCTCGCTCAATTGGGCCCGCGTCACCGCCGGGGAACCGTGCGTCCTCAGGGAACGGCGGCCCTCCACCACGGAGGTGAAAGGAGGATCGCGCCGCGCCACCTCGGTCAGGTCCGGCACCTCCAGCGGCAAGACCTCGCCCTGCATGGGCGGCTTCTTCCCGGGCTCCGGCAGCCGGCCGCGGAAGCGATACGTGGCGCCGTAACCCGCTTCGTGCTGCTCCCTTCGACTGCGGCCGTGGAGCAGCAGATCATGAAACTCCCAGGTGGCGAGCGCCTCGGGTTCGACGGGAGCCCCCTCCGGTCCAAGCTCCGTCACGGCGCCCGCCTCCATGAGCAGGCGGAGAAAGGCCCTGGCCACCTCGGGAGGAATGCCGGGCACCGCGGACGCGAACGCTTCAGAGGACGGGTGGGCCGCGAGCGCCCCAAGGAGCGCGGGGCCATGCCAGGTGGGCATGAACACCCGCCGCGCGGTCACCGGCGTCTCCAGCAGCGTGCCCCCACCAGACGCGCGGGTGAAGGCGAAGCGAGAGAGCCCCGAGCGCGCGCTCGCGTTGGGCGAGCCGCCCTCGAGCCGGGGCGGCGCGGGAGAGAGCGTGGCGAGGGGAACCCCTTCGAGGTGAAGGGTGCGCGACAGTACGCCATGCGTACCCAGGATCTTCAGCAGAAGCTGGAGCATCGCGGCCGCGGCGGTTCCGTCCCGGTGCGCCAACAGGTGGAGTTCCTCCGCGCTGTGTCCGCCCTGGCTCAGGGCCTCGAGCGCCGCGCCGACTCCGGGCGAAACGGGGGGCAGCGTGAACCGGACGCGTGCGGCAACCTCGCGGCGGCCATCCGGCAGGAGCGCCATGCTCACCCCGGGCACCAGGAACAGCGTCTCACGTGGGGTCATGTGAAGAGGCGGCGAAGCCTAACAAAAAGGCCTCTGCAAGGAATAGCCCTCCCCTGCTGATTTCCCCCCGCATTATTTGACAGGGATAGACTTTGGGCTCGCTAGGATTCAAGCCACACGCCATGAGCGACCTCTTCGACCGAGTCCTCCAGTTCAAACCCTCTCTTCGCCTCGAAGTCCTCGATCCAGGCCGGGCCTTCCTGCTGGGTGAGCGTGAGCAATTCATGCTCACGGGCCCGGTCCAGGTACGTGTGGCCTCGGCGCTCGATGGACGGAGCCCCGTCCGCAACCTCATCACCGCGCTCGAAGGGCAGGTCTCCTCTGCCGAGGTGCTCTACACGCTCTCTCAATGGGAGAAGCGTGGCTACGTCGTCGAGACCGCGCCCACGCTGCCGCCCGAAGCCGCGGCCTTCTGGCAGGCCCAGGGCGTGGCGCCCACGGACGCGGCCACGCGGCTCGCCGCTTCTGCCGTGGCCGTACAGGCCCTGGATGGATTGGACCCGGCGCCGCTCATCGAAGCGCTGCGGGGCGCAGGCCTCACCGTGAAGGAGTCAGCCGCGCTCCCCGTCGTCCTCGTGCGGGACTACCTCAACCCGGAGCTGGAGCTGTTCAATCAACGCGCCCTGGAGCAGCGCCAGCCCTGGTTCCTCGTGAAGGCCTCGGGCGCCACGCCCTGGGTGGGTCCGGTGTTCCGCCCCGGTGAAGGTCCCTGCTGGGCCTGTCTGGCGCAGCGGCTGCGGTCCAACCGTCCCGTGGAGACCTACTTGCGCGAGCGCACGGGCGTGACGGGCCCGCTGACGCCGCCCCGGGCGGAGCTGCCCGCAAGCCTCCAGGCGGGAGTTCACCTGGCGGCGGTGTCCCTCGCCCGCTGGCTCGTCGCGGGCCGCCAGGGCCCGCTGGGCCAGACACTGCTGGCCCTGGAGTTCCAGCGCTTCCAGCTCACCGAGCACGCCGTGGTGCGGCGGCCGCAGTGCCCCGCGTGTGGAGACGCCGGGCTGATGAAGGCCCACGGCGCCCGGCCCATCGTGCTGGAGCCTCGGCCCCGGGGCTTCACCGAGGACAATGGCTTTCGCAGCGTGTCTCCCGAAGAGACGTTCGCCCGGCTCCAACACCAGATCAGCCCCATCACCGGCATCCTCAGCAGCCTGGGTCCCCTCACGGGGCGGGACCACCCGCTGCGGCCCACCTACAGCGCTTCCTTCTTCACCCCCGTGCACATCGAAGAGGCGGGCTTCAGTGAGTTCCACTCGTTCAGCCTCGGCAAGGGCCGCACTCCGGCCCAGTCCCGGGCCAGCGCGCTGGGTGAGGGCATCGAGCGCTGGAGCGCGATCTTCCAGGGCGACGAGCCTCGCGTACGGGCCCGCCTCGCGGAGCTGGGGGAAGAGGCGATCGATCCACGCAGCACACTGCTGTTCAGCGACTTCCAGTACCGGAACCGGGAAGCGCTCAACAAGACGTACCGCCTGCCCCGGAGCGCGATCCCCCGGCCGTTCGATGAGAGCCTGGAGCTGGACTGGACGCCCCTCTGGTCGCTCACGCACGAGCGCCGCCGGTACCTGCCCACCCTCTCCTGCTACGTCAACTACCCCGCCCCGCGCGAGGCCCGCTTCAGCACCTCGGACTCCAATGGTCTGGCGGCCGGCAACTGCCTGGAGGAGGCCATCCTCCAGGGATTCCTGGAGCTGGCTGAGCGCGACGCGGTGGCCATCTGGTGGTACGGCCGCCAGCGCCGCCCCGGCGTGGACCTGAGCAGCTTCCAGGAGCCCTACTTCCAGACCCTGATGGAGCACCACCGCGCGCAGGGCTGGCAGCTCTGGGCGCTGGACCTCACGCATGACCTGGGCATCCCCACCTTCGTCGCGCTGGGGCGCTTTCCGGGCAACGGCCGCTACTGCGCCGGCTTCGGGGCCCACCTCGATGCGCGCATTGCCCTGCAGCGTGCGCTCACCGAGTTCAACCAGATCTTCGATCCCAGGCAGCAGATCCAGGCGCCGTGGATGGAGTCCGACCTGGAGGATCCCTCCTTCCTCCAGCCGGACGAGACGGTGCCCCCCCGCACCGCGAAGCACTTCCCCGAGCCTCCGCGGGAGGACATCCGCGAGGACGTGCGCATGTGCGTGGCCCGCGCGGCCAAAGCGGGCCTGGAGACGCTGGTGCTCGACGTGACGCGGCCGGATGTGGGCCTCAACGTGGTAAGGGTGGTGGTGCCGGGACTGCGCCACTTCTGGCCCCGCTTCGCCCCGGGACGCCTCTATGACGTCCCCGTGCGCATGGGCTGGCGCTCCAGCCCGCTGACCGAGACGCAGCTCAACCCCTTCCCGCTCTTCCTGTAGGAACACGCCATGCGCCACGCTCTGAGAATCATCGATTCGGACCGGCACGTCGCCGAGCCCATCGAGCTGTGGCAGCAATACCTGCCGCCCGAGTACCGCGCCGGAGCGCCCTACTACGAAGTCCTCTCCCCGCCCGAGACGCCGGCGCAGCGCGTGGCACGGCTGGGGCCCAAGGGACTGCTGCCCCCCATGCCCACGCTGATGCTCGACGGGCAGCCGGTGCTCTCCAAGGTGTCCGAGCGCGCCAGGATGGAGGTGGCGTGGGGACTGGTGCAGCGGCACGCGGATGGCTCGGCCGGGGCCTCACCCGCCAGCCACCTGAGCTCCATGGAGCGCTCGGGCCTGGAGGTCGCCTTCCTCTACCCGACGACGGGCTCGTTCCTGGTGCGCATCGACGGCATGGAGCCCGCGCGGGCCTCCAGCTTCGCCCGTGCCTACAACGACTGGCTCCGGGACTTCTGCCGGCCCGCGCCCGAGCGTCTGCGGGGCGTGGGCGTCATCAGCCTGCATGATCCGTCGCGCATGGTGGAGGAGCTGGAACGGGTGGCCAGCTTCGGCTGGAAGGCCGTGGTGGTGCCCCCCAACCCGGTGGGTGGCAGGACGCTGTCACACCCGGACTACGAGCCCTTCTGGTCCGCCTGCGAGCGGCTGTCCATCGCCATCTCCGTGCACGAGGGCAGTCACGCCCGGCTTCCCACCGCCGGTGCGGAGCGCTTCCAGACCCGCTTCGCGCTCAACGCCTCCTCCCACCCGCTGGAGGCAATGCTGGCGCTGCTGACCCTGATCGAAGGCGGGGTGCTGGAGCGTCACCCGCGCCTGCGGGTGGGCTTCCTCGAGGCGGGGTGTAGTTGGGTGCCGTACTGGCTGTGGCGGCTGGATGCGACCTGGAAGCACATGGCGGGCGAGGTGGCGGAGAACGTCCGGCTCAAGCCCTCGGAGTACTTCCGCCGCCAGTGCTTCGTTTCCATCGAACCGGAGGAGCCCGGACTCCAGGAGGTCGTCCGGATTCTCGGCCCGGACAACCTCCTGTTTGGCACGGATTACCCTCACGCGGACCATGGAGACGACATCCTGGACCACGCGCTGGGGTTGCGCGGGGTCCTATCGGACGAAGTGCTCCACAAGCTCTTCTGGGAGAATCCGAACCGCTTCTACGGCCTCAGCACAGACACACGTTGCTGAAGGTGAAGGGATGCGGCCCATGCGGCCCGTTGTTGGACGAGGCCAGGGCAATCTCACCCATGCCCATGTCCGGCGCGGGAGGAATCACCATGCGCAGGGTGTTCGCGGACGTGCTCCGCGCTTCCTGCTCCGACTCGACGACCTCGAGCGACAAGCCCGAGGGAACCGCGAACTGGAACACGCCCAGCAGCGTGCCCACCGGATCGCGCTTCAACTGCTCGCGGAACTGAGAGTCCTCCCAGGCCCGCACCACGCACTGCGGCCAGATCATCCCGAACTGCGGCATCTCAGCAAACGTCGCGGAATCAACACTCATGTCGGCTGCTCCTTTTCCAATGCACTGACCGCTTGACTACATCCTGGGCACAATGACTGGGCTTCCCCCTAGGCCGTCTGATGTTAGTTTAACAATAGGGATGCATGACAAAGCAATACCCATCTGTCGATTGTCTTTACCGACAGGCCTCACAGCACTGGCAAGAAATTGCCGGTTCCGCTGTAGGTTAGGAATTACGTGGCGACGCTGGCCAACAGCGCTCGCGCGCGAGCGATATCTGGGACATTTGGCGCGGCGCTAAACCATTGCAGCAGGGGCGCAAGCTGTTCCCGGGCCTGCGCGGCCTGCCCCTGCGCCATGAGCAGCTCGCCCAACGCGGTGACGGCCTTGAGTTCGTGCATCTTCGCGGACTGCGTGCGCGCAAGGTTGATGG
>DASVVJ010000622.1:0-18801 GCA_036389955.1 Myxococcaceae bacterium | reverse complement strand
GCCCCGGCCCGTGACGATGTTGATGACGCCGGGCGGGAAGAGCCCCGCGATGAGCTCGGCCAGCTTCAGCGTGGTGAGCGGCGTCTGCTCCGACGGCTTGAGCACCACGGTGTTGCCCGCCGCCACCGCCGGGCCCAGCTTCCACGCCGCCATCATCAACGGGTAGTTCCACGGGGCAATCGAGGCCACCACGCCCAGCGGATCCCGGCGGATCATGCTGGTGTAGCCCACCGCGTACTCGCCCGAGGCCATGCCCGTCATCGCGCGCGCCGCGCCGGCGAAGAAGCGGAACACGTCCGCGATGGCGGGGATCTCGTCATTGAGGGCCGCCAGGTACGGCTTGCCGCAGTTGCGCGACTCCAGCCGGGCGAAGTCCGCCGCCTTCGCCTCGATGGCGTCCGCGAGCTTGAGCAGCAGCGAGGCCCGATCCTTCGGCGGCGTGCGCGCCCAGCCCGGGAAGGCCTTCTCCGCCGCCTTCACCGCCGCCTGGATCTGCGCCACCGAGGCCTCGGGCACGCGCGCGAGCACCTCGCCCGTGGCCGGAGCCAGAATCTCCTCCACCGCGCCCTCGCCCACCACGAACTGCCCGTCGATGAACTGCTTGCCATCCATGGGGTCGTCTCCTTTTTTCGTTATTTGCTGCTGCCGGCCACCGTCTCGGTGCCTCGGGTGAGGCGCCAGGCCAGCAAGAGGGGAATCGCGGTGATGACCATCACCAGCACCGCCACCACGTTCGTCACCGGCACATCCCTCGGGCGCCCCAGCTGATTGAGCAGCCAGATGGGCAGTGTGCGCTCGTGCCCCGCGGTGAAGGTGGTGACGATGATCTCATCGAAGCTCAGGGCAAACGCGAGGATGCCGCCCGCCAGCAGCGCGGTGGCCATCTGCGGCAGCAGCACGTAGCGGAACGTCTGCAGCCCGCTGGCGCCCAGGTCCATCGAGGCCTCCACCAGCGAGGTGGGCATGCGGCGCAGCCGGGCCACCACGTTGTTGTAGACGACCACCAGGCAGAAGGTTCCGTGGCCGGCGGCGATGGTCCAGAAGCCCAGCGTCACCTCGGACAGCCGGAACGCCGAGAGCAGCGCGATGCCGGTGATGATGCCCGGCAGGGCGATGGGCAGGGCGAACATCAACGTCAGGGACTCGCGGCCGAAGAACTGGCGCCGCGCGAGCACCAGCGCCGCCATCGTGCCCAGCACCAGGGACAGCGCCGTGGCCGCCGCCGCCACCTTGACCGACAGGACGACGGCCTCCACCACGTCATCGCGCTCCAGCGCCACCTCGAACCAGCGCAGGGTGAAGCCCTGGAGCGGGAAGCTGAAGGCGCTCTCCTCCGTGTTGAAGGCGTAGAGGGTCACCACCAGGATGGGGAAGTGCAGGAAGATCAGGCCGCCCCAGGCCAGCACCTTCAGCCAGCGGGGCGCGCGCGGCCCGGCGCTCGTCTCGGCCTCAGAGCGCATCGAAGGCCCCCAGCCTCCTGGCCATGGCCAGGTACATCCCAATGAGCACGATGGGCACCACGGTGAAGGCCGCCGCTAGCGGCAGGTTCCCGATGGTTCCCTGCATCGTGTAGACCATGGAGCCGATGAAGAGCCCCGGCGGCCCGACCAGCTGAGGAATGATGAAGTCGCCCAGCGTGAGCGAGAAGGTGAAGATGGAGCCCGCCACCACGCCCGGGAAGGCCAGCGGCAGGATGACGGTGCGGAAGGTCTGCGCCGGCTTGGCCCCCAGGTCCGCCGAGGCCTGGAGCAACTGCGGCGGCACCCGCTCGATGGACGACTGAATCGGCAGGATCATGAACGGCAGCCACACGTAGGTGAACACCAGGAAGCGGCCCAGGTTCGAGGTGGACAGCGAGGTGCCCCCCACGTAGGGCAGCTCCAACACCCACTCCAGCGCGCCCGTCAGCCCCAGCTTGCCGATGCACCAGTAAACGATGCCGCCCCGGGTGAGGATCACCGTCCAGGCGTACGCCTTGACGATGTAGCTGGCCCACATGGGCAGCATGATGGCGACGTAGAAGAAGCCCCGGCGCCAGCCGGTGGCGTAGCGCGCCACGTAGTAGGCGATGGGGAACGCCAGCACCGCCGAGGCCACCGTCACCGCGGTGGCCATGCCCACCGTGCGCAGCACGATGTCCAGGTTGGCGTCCTCGAGCAGCGCCTGGTAGTTCACCCCGGTAAGCTCGGGCGTCACCGCCATGGTGAAGTCGTCGAAGGTGTAGAAGCTCTGCGCCAGCAGCGCCAGCAGCGAGCCCAGGTACACCACGCCGAACCACAACAGCGGAGGGGTGAGCAGCAGCAGCAGGCGCAGCGTGCTCCGGCGATAGAGCACGTTGGACAGCCGCCGCCCTACCCCGACGCTCGCCGCCGTCATGCCCCCGCCCCCGGCTCCAGCTCCACCATGGCCTGGCGGGACCAGGCCAGCCGCACCGCCTCACCCAGCGCGGGCGCCGTCGCCGCTTCCTCGCCATTGGGCAGGCTCACGGCCAGCAGCAGGCCTCCGGCCACCTCGACGGTGTAGCGGCTGGTGGCTCCGTGGTACTGCACATCCACCAGCTTGCCGTCCAACCCCACCCGCTCGCTGCCCACCTCGCGGGTGAAGCGGATGTGCTCCGGGCGTACCGCGAAGGGCCGCTCCGCGCCGGAGAGCTGACGGGCCAGCTCTCCCGACACCACGTTGGACGAGCCCACGAAGCGGGCGACGAACACCGTGCGCGGCCGGGTGTACAGCCCCTTGGGCGTGTCCACCTGCTCGATCTTCCCGTGGTTAAACACGGCCACCCGATCCGACATGGACAGGGCCTCGCCCTGATCGTGGGTGACGTAGATGAAGGTGATGCCCAGCCGACGCTGCAGTGACTTCAGCTCCGTCTGCATCTGCTCGCGCAGCCGTAGGTCCAACGCCCCCAGCGGCTCGTCCAGCAGCAGCACCCGGGGCTTGTTGATGACCGCCCGCGCCAGGGCCACGCGCTGGCGCTGCCCGCCGGACAGCTCGGCGGGCCGGCGCTGGCCGAAGCCCTTGAGCGCCACCAGCTCCAGCGCGGCCTCGGCCTCCGCGTAGCGGCGCTGCTTGTCCACCCCCTTCACCATGAGCCCATAGGCCACGTTGTCCCGCACGCTCATGTGCGGGAACAGCGCGTAGTCCTGGAACACGGTGTTCACGTCCCGCTCGTACGGCGGCACGCCCGCGGCCTCCTGCCCATGGAGCAGGAGGCTGCCGGAGGTGGGCTGCTCGAAGCCGGCGATCAGCCGCAGGCACGTCGTCTTCCCCGAGCCCGAGGGACCCAGCAACGAGAAGAACTCCCCGTCTGGAATGGACAGGGACACGTCATCCACGGCCCGGGTGGTGCCGTAGTGACGGCTGATGTGCTTCAGCTCGACCGCCGTGCTCACGGTGTCTAACGACCGCCCATGATGGCGATGTAGTCCTGAGTCCACTTGCTGTACGGGACACATGTGCCCTGACTAGCGCACTTGGCCACGGGCGTCTTCCAGAAGTGGACCTGGCCGAACCGCTCGAAGCCGTTGGTCTTGCAGAACTCACCGCCGCCGGGCGCCGCCGTCTTGCAGGCGTCGGGCACCACCGGGTTCGAGCCGAACCACTCGGCCAGCCCCGACTGGAGGTTCTTGTTGAGCGACCACTCCATCCACTTGTAGGCGCACACCGGGTTCTGCGCGCTGGCGTGCATCATCGTCGTGTCCGCCCAGCCCGTGGAGCCCTCGACAGGGATGGTGGAGTTGATGGGCTGCTTCTCGGCCTTGAGCGCGTTGACCTGGTAGCCCCAGGCGCTCGAGGCGACGACGCCCTCGTTCTTGAAGTCGTTCATCTGCACGGTGACGTCGTGCCAGTACCGGTGGGTGAGCGCCTTCTGGCCGCGCAGCAGCGCCACCGCGGCGGCATACTGCTTTTCGTTGAGCTCGAACGGATCCTTGATGCCCAGGTCCGGCTGCTTCTTCATCAGGTAGAGCGCGGCGTCGGCGATGTAGATGGGGCCGTCATAGGCCTGCACGCGGCCCTTGTTGCTCTTGCCGTCGGGCAGCTTCTGCTCCTCGAACACCACGGACCAGGAGGTGGGGGTCTCCTTGAAGACGTTGGTGTTGTACATGAGCACGTTGGGGCCCCACTGGTAGGGCACGCCGTAGTGCTTGCCCTCCACGGTGTGCCACGGCGCGTTCTTCAGGCGATCGTCCACGGACTTCCACGAGGGAATGAGGTCCAGGTTGATCTCCTGCACCTTCTTGCCGTGCACCAGGCGCAGGCTGGCGTCACCCGAGGCGGTGACGAGATCGTACCCGCCCTGGTTCATCAGGCTCACCATCTCGTCCGAGGTGGCCGCGGTCTTCACGTTGACCTTGCAGCCAGACTCCTTCTCGAACTGGGTGACCCAGTCGTACTTCTTGTCCGTCTCGCCGCGCTCGATGTACCCCGGCCAGGCGATGATGTTGAGCTTCCCTTCCGGCTTGCCCAGCTGCTTCGGGGGGGCGGCCAGCGCCTGGCTTGCCGCAGCCACTACAACACCCATCATCAACGGCTTGAGGTTCAGCATCCGCGTCGCTCCTTGAGTTGGGGCAGAGTCCACGCGGGCAGTAAGCGCCAGGAAGGGCGCTCCCCCCGTGGAGCCCGGGCGGACTGTAGAAGAGCCAGCGGCCCTGCTCAATGAATCAGGCTGGACGGCGGCCAAACAGGGCGTTGGCGATCTCGGTCATCACCTGCTCCCCGCTCTGGTTGCGTACCTCGAAGCGGAATTTGATGGCGCCACGGTCCGGCTTGCTGCGCGAGGGCGCCAGGGAGAGGACCTCGACCCGCACGGTGAGCGTATCGCCGGGGCGTACCGGGCGCAGCCAGCGCAGCTCGTCCACGCCGGGCGAGCCCAGGCTGACGGCTTTGCCGAGCAGATCCTGGACGATCAGCCGGTGGCAGATGGAGGCGGTGTGCCAGCCGCTGGCGATGAGGCCGCCGAAGATGGAGGCGCGGGCCGCCTCGTCATCCAGGTGGAAGGGCTGCGGATCGAACTGCCTGGAGAAGGCGAGGATCTCCTCGCGGGACACCTGGTACGAGCCGGTCTCCTGAACCTCGCCTACCTGAAAGTCCTCGAAGTAGCGCATGGGCCCGGGAGTATGCCCAAGGCCCAGCGCTCGTGTGCGTCTTGTTGCGCGCTCAGGGCTTGAGCTGGACGACGAAGAACGTGAACGTCGCCGAGGCGGTGGAGCTGTCCCGCGTCAGTGTCACGGTAGTGCCATTCGCGTTCAGGACCGCCCGGGCGCGCATCTCTCCGATGAGCTGGCTTCCAGAGTGCTGACCCTCGCCGCCGGCCTGGCCCGAGGAAACCTGGTTGCCCATGACGATGATCGTCCGGCTGGGGTCGACCGGCTGGGTCAGCGTGATGGGCGCGGTCGTCTCCGTGGCCAGGAGCCGGTGCGTCACCTGCTGTACGGAGGTGCCCACAGGGAACTGGATCACCTCCCACGAGATGGCGGTGATGTTGCCGCTCGCGCAGTTGTTGGCCGTGGTGTTCTCGGCCCGCGAGAAGCGCAAGGTCGCCCCGTTGTCGCGCAGCTCCCCACGCAGCGCCCGGTTGCAGATCTCGTTGTTGGCGTTATCGGTGAGGTAGGAGAACAGGACGATGGAGCGATCAGCTGCCACCGCGGGGTTGAGGGTGACATCCCGTGTCGGCGAGTTGGCCGGCAGGGTCGTCGTCGCCAGCCGCTGGACGGTGGCTCCCGTGTACTCGACCACCTGAAGGTGGTTGCCATCCGCGCCGCTGCACGCCGCTCCCCCTTTCTCGATCCGAACCTCGGTGTTCGTCGTCAGCTCGGCCGTCCGGAAAGCAGCGACGCCCTGGTCGGAATCACTCCGCTTACTGCTGAGCAACAGGAAGCTGCTCCCACGGCTCACCGCTGTCGGGTTCACGATCATGGGATTGCCGTTGCACTCCGCCAGGAAGTGCTGGACGTTGACGCCGGAGGGGAACTCCGCAGCGCTCCACTGGACGTTCACTGCCCCACCACTGGTGTCGTTCCGCTCACACCTCACCTGGAATGTGCTGAGCAGGTAGCACCGCACGTTGGCGGCGCCAGCGCCCGTGCTCCTGTTGGTCGCCTGGAAGACCAGGAACGTCCGGTTCAAGTTGCCGACCGCGAGCCCCATGACGCAGGTGGCGGACGATGCGGTGGCGCCGATGGCACAAGTGCCCGTACGCACGATGGGTAGGATGGACTCGTTTTGAGTCGTGGACAGCGCCGGTGAGGCGGAGGCAGCCGTCAGCTCCAGCGAAGCCGCAGCATTCATGCCTCCGGTATAGCCCTTGAAGTAGAAACTGGCCGTGCCGGTGGTCGCGGAAGCGGCGATCTGAGTGATGGGGCTGGTGCAGTTGGCGTCCGAGAAGAACTCCGCCAGGGGCGTTGCGCTGAGGCTCAACGTGAGGGGAGTGCCAGGCGGGTTGCCGTGGGCATCCAGGCTCTGCACGGTCCGCAGGGCGCAGGTGCCCGCCAGAAGCTGCGCCGAAGGCGTCGCGCTGGAGAAAGCCAGGGAGGCGGCCACTGCCCCGATGATGGTCTGGTTCTGGGACGCGTCCGTAAGCGTGGCCGCATCTGCCGTCACTGGCACAGACCGGGCCTTCCGGCCCTTGAAATAGAAGCTCGCCGTTGACTGCCCAGTTGGGATGGTGACGCTGGTCACCGCCGTGACGCAATTCGAGTCCGAGTAGAAGGCAAAGAGGCCGTCATTGGGCGTCCCGTTCTCGCTGAGGGTGATGACTTCATTGGCCCCCACGGGAACGATGTTGTCGTAGGTATCGGCCGACCTCAGGGTGAGGATGTCCGAGCAGACTTCAGCCGCCGCGATACGGGCCGGCGTGGCGAACACCAGCTTGCTCGCCGCCAGAGTGATTACAACGCTCATTGTCCCGTTCGTCAGCCCCGTGGACTGGCCCGTGACGGTGTAACTGCCTGCCTGGTTGCTGCGCACATAGAAGCTCACCGAAGGTGAGCCCTGGGGCACAGGTACACTAGTCACCTGGGTCACGCACCCGCTGTTGCTGTAGAACGCCAGCCCTGCCCCCGCAGATAGACCGATGCTCCTGCCAGCCCCCGCCGGCGTAGGGTTGCCAAAGCTGTCCCTCAGTTCGACGGAAATCGCGGCCGAGCACACTCCCGCCTGCAGCGTCTGGGGGCCGCCAAAGACGATGATCGCTGGGGGGCCGGGGTTGATCGTCTCCGTCTGCGAAACACCCGTGAAGCCTATCGCCGTCACAGTCATCGTCACGCTGCCAGCCCGGGTGCTCCTGAAGTAGAAGCTGGCTTCGGTGCCGTTGGAAGCGATGGTGACGCTTGTTACCTCCGAGGAGGGAGCGCAGCCCGCCGCCGAGTAGAACTTGAAGCCTGTGTCTGGGGAAGCCGCCAGCGCCACCGGCGTAGCGGCGCTCACCGGTGACGGGTTGCCCTGCAAGTCCTCGCTCCGCACCCGCACCACCGCCGAGCACGCTCCCGCGCTCACCGTCTGTGGCCCGCTCCGAAACGACAGCAAGTTGCCTGCTCCAGGCACGATACTGATGCTTCCCGTAGCCGTCTGCAGTCCTGAGGCTGTCGCTGTGACTGTGACAGTTCCCACTGCCTTGCCAAGAATGAAGAAGGAGGTGCTGCCCGTGTTCGCTTCCATCGCCACGCTCGTCACGCTCACCGTGCACGCTGCGTCCGAGTAGAAGCCGAGGCTGGCTGAAGGCGCCGCTTGCAAATCCACGGAGGTGGTCACACTGACGGTGGTATCGATCCCGCTTGCATTCTTCACGTGCGCCGTTGCGCTCATGCACGTAGCGGCAGACACGTCCCCCGTCGGAAGCGTCAACGCAAGCGCCACCGCAGGGGTTGAAGTGAGCGTCACCGCTTGACTTCCAGAGAGGGCCCCAGCCGCCGCTGTCAGCGTTGCCGTCCCCGCGCGCGTTCCCTTGAAGAAGAAGCTCGCGCTACTTGAGCTCTTGGGAATCGTCACCTCCGACACCGGCATCCCCGAGCAACTGGCCTGAGTGAAGAATTGGAACCCACCATCAGGAAGCTCTGACAATTCCACCACTGTGTCCGCTGTAGCGTTCACCGGACGGCCCTGAGTGTCACGCAGTTCCACCGTCACCTCAGCCGAGCACGTGCCCACTTGCACCGTCTGCGGCGCAGAGCTGAACGCGAGGCTGGCGGGACCTACCGGTACAGGCTGCTCCCCACAGTTGGAGGGGTTCCGTTCGCAGAATGCCTCCTCCGCTTTATTGAAGTCGGCACAGCCCATCCAAAACGCGCACAGCACCACCAAGGCTCGAAGACGAAGGTTCATGGCCACCTCCCCATGACGAAAGCAGAGGTCCCGTCTGTTCCCATCATGAGTGCTCCATCGCTCGAAGGCGTCGAGGAGGCATACATGCCCGCTGCGATGCCCAGACTCACCACCCCGGCCCCCAGCATTCCCACCCCCAGCGTCTGCAGGGTGCTTCCGCGCGAAGCCACGCTCCGAACCTCCTCACGAGTGTCGAGGGACTGATCGTCGTTGTTGAGGCGTGACAGCTCTTTGCGTGACATCGCCCAAGACGTTCCTCCAGCCGCCAGCAGCACACCTCCGGCAATGGCGGGAATGAGGACACGGGGGCGCAGGAAGCTCCGCCCGGTGGCCATCGTGGGCGCGACTGGAACGGCCTCCGGAGGCAAGGGCACGGGTCTAGGCGCCTCGGGCTTCACCTCGGCTTTGGGTGCTGGCTTGGGAGCCTCGGGCTTCACCTCGGCTTTCGCTACTGGCTTGGGCTCCGGCTTCGCTTCGGCCTTCTGCTCCGGCTTGGGTTCGGGTCTGACCTCAGGAATGACGGGGGCAGCGGGCTTCGGCGCCGCAGCTGGCGGGGCGGGCTTCGGCGCCGGCGTCTGAGCGGAGACCTCAGGCGGTTTCGAGCCACCTTGCAGCTCTTTCTTCACCGACTCGCGCACCTTCTCAAAGTGCTGAGCCACCTTGGGAGCAACCTTCACCGGCAGCTTCGCGTCGGGCCGAAGAAAGAGCGCCTCCTTGAAGGCAGCAGAAGACTCGGCCCAGCGGCTCATGTCCGCCAGGACGACGCCCTCATAAAGCGACAGGGCGACGTTCTCATCCGTGGTTCTGGCGACCGCCTTGGCGCGCTCGATCTGCGCCAGCGCACGCTCGTACTCGAGATCTTGGTAGAGCCGATGGATGGAGAGCAGGTAGCCCCGCATCTCGTCCTCACCTTTGGAGAACGCAGGCGTGGGCCGCAGCAGGGCGAGGACAAGGACCATTGTCCCCCAACCCGCTGCGCTCCGGCCATGCACCACTTTGCTTCGCATGAGTTCCCCCAGGCCACAGCGCGTCAGCCCGGCCTCGCGCCAGGCTGCGCACTGCTCGGGTGTCCCAGCCAACTTACCAAGTTGCCCCAGTGGGGCAATTCATGAATTGGCCGGTGGGCTCATGCGTGCCCTCGCGACCGCGCGGAGAGCACTGTCCGGGTCAGTCCCCTACTACGGCGGCGGCGGCGGCGGCTCAGGGAAGTGCACCACGACGCCGCTCGCCCCCACGGCCCAGATGTCCTGCCTCGAGACAGCGGCAATGTCCCTGAGCGCCGCAGTGGCCGTGAAATGCTCGACCCACCCTGCCGCCGCAGCCCGACGGATCGTCCCGTCAACGCCTGCGGCGTACACGGAATAGTCGTCGAACGCGACCACACCGGGCAGGTCCACCACCATGGCGGGAGTGGGGCTGGCGAAGTCCCAGGTGGTGTTCCCATCCCACTTCAGCAGCAGACCTTTCGCTCCCGAGGCGTAGGCGTGCGTGGTGTCCCAGCTCGAGAACCCAAGAACGATCCCCTCATTGTTGTTGGGAACGTCTGTCTCCTGGTGGTCCACCAGGACGCTTCCCCCGACCGTCGGGTTGTAGGTCTGAACGACTGGCACGCTGCTGTTACCGACCCCTCCCAGAATCAACTGAGAGACGGTGCGGCCATGGATGGCCCCGTAGGGCTGACTGCGCTGGATCTTGAAGACTGGAGCGGCGGTTCCAGCAACCCACTCATAAACGTGCCCCAGATCATTCACAGCATAGATGGTGGTGGTGTTGGTGGGGGGACCCGATTCGAAGCCAATCACCCCCACGAGCGAATTGCCTGACGTCGTCCCGCCGCCCGCGCTCTGGGTGCTCACCGGAGTGCACCCATTCATGGGGGTCGACACGTTGAGCGTCGCGATGTTACCCCCATCGCCCACCACGAAGAGCTGTCCGTCACTCGGTCGTACCCAGGCAGCCCGCCATGTCGTGGGGCCACATCGCTGATGACGGTTGGTGAAGGAATCGCCTTCTCCAGCACGGAAGGCCAGCGCGCCTGATTCCCCCGCGAGCCAGACCGGGTACCCCCCAGTTCCCACCGCCACCGCAGTCCAGCTGCGCGGCGTGAGAACCGAGTCCGTCAACTGCCTCCAGCCCTTACCACCGCAGACCCCCGCCTCGTCCATTTTCCCATTGAGGCAGTTGTTGTCCCGGTCGTCACAGACCTCGCTGCCCCCGGCCCTATTGTGCGGATCCCGGTCGTCGCAGTCGGTGCTGCTGAGGACCTTGCCGACGGGGGTCGAGCCATCACAGACCTTCTGCGCAACCGCCGTGCTCTGGCCTTCGCTATCCCCATCCGCATCCGGGTAGAAGCTCACGGGGGTAGGCGCATTGCACTCCGTTCCCGTGCCGTCGGCCTTGCAGACAATCTGGCCATTGCATACGTCATTCATGCAGGGGTTGCCCTTGGTCGGGAAGTTCTCGTCGACACCACTCACACAGTTGTCATCCCGGTTGTTGCACACCTCGGTGGCGCCGGGATTCACCGTATTCAGCATGTCGTCGCAGTCGAACCCCGGGGTCCCTCGCACAAAACCGCTGGGCTGAGTGCAGCTCGACTGCATGTTGCTCTGGAGCCCGTAGCCGTCCATGTCCGCATCGCGGTACCAGCTCTTGTCGAAGCCCTCGTCGATGCCGCTCGCGCAGTTATCGTCGATGTTGTTGCACACCTCGGAGGCGCCGGGCTTCACCGTGGCCAGCGAGTCATTACAGTCGAACATGGATGTCGGCGCCACGTAGCCGACGGGGGCCCGGCACCTCACCAGGGTCGTGCCCGCCACCCCGACACCGTCTCCGTCCGCGTCACGGTGGTACGTGCTCGTCGGCAGCCCTTCGTCCACGCCGCCAGCGCAGTTGTTATCCACCTCATCGCACACCTCGGACTTGCCCGGCGTGCGCGCGGCGGCGTTGTCGTCGCAGTCATTGCCGGTCGTGACGTGGTTGGCCGGCTGTGCGCAGGCCTTCACGGCCGAGCCCGCGCCCACTCCGTCGGCGTCCATGTCGCGGAAGTAATCCGTCGTGGGCAGCCCTTCATCCACGCCGCCAGCACAGTTGTTGTCCACCTGATCGCACACCTCGGCCTTGCCCGGCGTGCGCGTGTTGGTGCTGTCGTCGCAGTCGTTGCTGCTGGTGACATGGTTGGCAGGAGCGGAGCAGGCCTTCACTGCGGCTCCCGCGCCCACTCCGTCGCCGTCACCATCGCGGAAGAAGTCCATGAGGGTCAGGCCATCGTCCACACCGTTGCGGCAGTCGTTGTCCACGCCGTCACAGGCCTCGGTCTGGCCAGGGCGGATCTCGCTCTTCGCATCGTCACAGTCCGAGCCGCCTCCCGCGCTCGCGACGTAGCCATCATCGTCCGCGTCCGCGGCAGTCAGAGAGACGGGCAGCGTCTGGGTACCCGCCTTGTCCAGGGTGACCTCCTCGACCTTCTTGGCCACCTCCGGTCCCTCGCACGTCTGCTCGTGCGCGGTGACGGTGATCACCACGGTGCGGCCCCAGTCATCCTTCCGGAAGACCGCGAAGCTTGCCTTCCTGTTCCGGGTCCCCGCCTCCACAGGCTCGCGCCCGAGCACCGGTTTCTGCTCTTTGTCCTGCTTTTCGGGCGCCGCTTTGTCCTGCACCTGCACGGCGATGCAGCCCGCATTGAAGTCATAGGAAACGTCGACGTGAACGGCGGCCTGCCGGGCATCCGGCAAGGAGCCGCCACAGCCGAGGACCCACACCGCTACGAGGGACAGCCAGAGGTGACGCGTCATAGGCCGGATTATACCTTCAGGTGGTCCAGTATCGAACACCACTTGAGAGGCACGATGCCCTCCCTCGTGAAGGCGCCATTTGGGGTAGCCCTCACCTCGTGCCGCCGTGCCTCTGCCGGAAGGACTCCGGGCTCATGCCCCACCAGCGCTTGAACGCCCGGTGAAAAACGCTCGGATCGCTGTAACCCAGCAGGAAGGACACCTCGGCGATGGACACCCGCCGCTGGAGAAACTCCGCGGCGCGCTCGCGGCGCAGCCCCTCCAGCAGGCTCGCATAGCTCTGCCCCTCCTCGGCCAGGTGCCGCTGGAGCGTGCGAGCAGGCATGTGGAGGGCTTTGGCCACCGCGGCGAAGGAGTAGTCCCCTCCCCCGAGCGAGCGCTGCAGGTAGGCCCGCACCTGGGCCGAGAGTCCTGGCTCCTGCGGCAGCTGGCTCAGCGCCCGCTGCACCTGGCGCTCGAAGATGGAGTGGACGAGGGCGTCGGCGTGGACGAATGGCAGGGCGCCGTCCTCGCGGGAGAACTCGATGTCGTTGGCCGGAGCCTGGAAGACCAGCGGGCAGCCGTAACACTCGCGGTGTTCGCGGGCGCCTGCCGGCTCCGGGTGCACGAAGCGCACGCACAGCGGCGTAACGTTCTGTCCCGTCAGCAGGCGCGTGCCCTGGATGAACTGCGCCATGGACAGCTCCGCCAGGTGCCGGTGCGCGGGCCTCCACGCCCCCACCGGCGTGAAGCGCACCCGGAAGCCCCGCTCCGTCTGCTCCAGCTTGAGCCGCTCGCCGTCTCCCCATACCCGCTGGTAGCGCACGCCCCGCTCGAAGGACTCGTACAGGGTGGGACTGGTGGCGATGACCGCCGACGCCATGTCATCCGGATCCACCACCGGCAGGCTGGCCATGTGCAGCCCCAGGTTGTCGTCTCCGCTGAGTTCCACCGCCCGCTCCAGCAACGCGTCCAGCGTGGCGTAGGGGATGCGGCGCTCCGGATCGTCCAGCTCGGCGCGAGCCAGGCCGAACTCCCTCAGCAACCGGTCCGGGTCGAGGCCTGGCAGCCGGAGCGCATCCAGCACATGTACGGCCTGACGGACATTCCGCGCGGAGAGCGCGGCGACAGCCGGAGAGGACATGGCCCGCATGTCTAGTGGCACCGTGGCGCGGACGGCAATCCGTTCTGGCGCCCGCGGTCAGTGTGCCCGCCTCGCGACGGCGCCATATTCGAGCCATGGAAACCACGATGACCCGCCCTCGGACCCTGTTGCCGCGCCTTCATCTCTTCGAGCTGATCGACCAGGAGTGGTACCCCACGGCCCTGCGCGATCACTGCACCAACTACCTGGCCACCGTCTCCCAGCGGATGGGGATCTTCGACTCGGTGGCGCCCCTGTTGCTCCGGGGCCTGGAGGCGGCGGGCACGGACTCGGTGCTCGACCTGGGCTCGGGCGGCGGCGGGCCGCTGCCCCGGTTGAGGGACCTCCTGAGGAAGGAGCATGGCCGGGAGGTCCGCGTGCAGCAGAGCGATCTGTTCCCGAACGCGCACGCCCGGCAGCGGGCGCTCGCCGCCGGAGCGGAGTACCTGGAGCAACCCGTGGACGCGACGCGCGTGCCGCCCGAGCTGCGCGGCATGCGCACCCTGTTCAACGCCTTCCACCACTTCCAGCCCGACGCGGCCCGGGCCGTCCTCGCCAATGCGCAGGCGCGAGGAGTGCCCATTGGCATCTTCGAGGTGGTCGAGCGCTCGCCGAAGGGCCTCCTCGCCTCCCTGTTCATTCCGCTGCTCGTGCTGGGCTTCACGCCCCTGCTGCGGCCGCTCACCCTGCCCCGGCTGCTGCTCACTTATGTGGTGCCGCTGCTGCCCCTGGCCATCTTCTGGGATGGGCTCGTCTCCGCCCTGCGCGCCCACCGGCCCGAGGAGCTGCGGGGCATGACGCAGTCCCTCTCGCGCGAGGGCTACACCTGGGAGGTGGGCGTCATTCAGAAACCCGGCAAGCCACCAGTGACGTACGTGCTCGGGCTGCCGGCCTCCCCCGCCAAGCAAGCCCCGTAAGTCAGCGCCCACGCACCACGGCCCGCAGCCACCGCCACCACGCGCCCAGGCCCGGAGCCACGCGGGCCTGGGTCCAGCGCACCCGCCGCAGCGGCTTGCCGGTCAGCCCCTTCACCAATGGCTCGATCAGGGCCAGGGCCTCGGCGCGCTGCCCCTGAAGCGCGAGCAGCCTCGCTAGATCCAGCTTCGGCTCGAACAGCTCGCCGTCCAGGGCCAGCGCCTCCTTGAGCAGGGTGACGGCCTCGCGCCGCTCGTTCTTGCGGCGAAAGTACAGCCGCCCGCGCAGCAGTACTCTCACCGCGTCGGCCCGGCGGCCCTTGGTGAGATTGAGCTGCGAGAGCTGCTGCCAGAGGCTCAGGTGATACGGGAAGGTGTCCGCCGCCTGCGTGTAGACGGCGATCGCCTTGTCCGCGAAGCCCTTGTCCAGGTGGCCCTTGGCCGCCGCGTGGAAGCTCTCCAGCGAGGCCTCGGGCTGCTGGGTGCGAGCCAGCAGCGGCGCCAGCTTCCCATGCACCACCGGATCGGCCGGCTCGAGATCCAGCGCCTTACGGTACCCGGCGATGGCCTTCTTGAGCCGGCCCTTGGCCCGGGCCTTGTCTGCGTCAGCGATCAGCTCGGACCGCGTGGGCGGCACTTTCGACCGGAAGAGCATGGGCAGCCGGCAGCATACCGCCGCCCCGGGAGAGGGCGTTCCGCAAGCCCCGTTTACCTAGAGCTGATTAACTGAAATACTACACCCCAGGTGGATTTCCCCCACCCTTCCCTGAGAGTTCCACCATGGCCATGAACGTCAGCCGCCCCACCACCGCTCCCATTGCTCCCCGCCCCACCGCTGCCGCCGCGAACACGACGGTGACGGCGCCTCCCGCGGGCCTGAAGAAGGGCGCCGAGGGTCCTCAGGTGAAGCAGCTGCAGGACGCGCTGGTGAAGCTCAAGTACATGACGGCGGCGCAGGTGGCCACGGGCGCCGGCACCTTCGGTGAGAAGACCGAGGCAGCGGTGAAGAAGTTCCAGGCGGACCACAAGCTGCCCACCACCGGCTACTACGGTGAGCAGACGCACGCGGCGCTGAAGAAGGAGCTGGGCAAGCTTCAGGCGCCCAAGCCCACCGAGCCCACGCCCACCAAGCCGGGCGTCTTCAAGAAGCCGCCGGTCGTCCAGGCCCCCTCGCCCAACTCCGACTCGCGCAACGGCGCGGACATTGACGCCATCGTCCTGCACCACACGGGCACCAACAACGGCAAGGGCGACCTGAACCACATGCGCAACCCGGCGGCCAAGGTGTCCGCGCACTACATGATCGACACGGACGGCAAGATTTATCAGCTGGTGGATGACAAGAAGCGCGCCTGGCACGCGGGGCCCAGCCAGCTGCACGGCAAGCCCACGGACGTGAACGGCCGGTCGATCGGCATCGAGATCGTCAACGACGGCAGCGGCAAGACGCCCTTCACCGACGCGCAGTACAAGGCGCTCACCCAGCTCACCGGCTTCCTGAAGCAGGAGTACAAGGTCCCGATGGAGAACATCGTCGGGCACAAGGACGTGGCGGTCCCCAAGGGCCGCAAGAGCGACCCGGCGGCCAACTTCGACTGGAGCCGGCTGCGCAAGGGCATCTCCTGATCGAAGCGCCCACAGGGGCCTGGTGATGCCAGACCGCTGGATGATTTCACGGCGCTCAGGCAGTTTCAGTCCTGCTCATGCCCGTTCTGCGTCACGCCTTCATTACGTACGCCATCCGCGAGCTGGGCCGATTCTCCTCGGTCCTCTCTCGCGCCCGCGAGTCCGCGCCCCTGGAGGTAGGCCTCCAGCACCTGCGCGAGGCCAGCGTGGCCACGCTCGGCATGGAGTTCGACACCCTCACCCGCTTCGATGCCCGCTCGGTCGTCGGCCTGTTCTCCCACCCCGAGCAGGCGCGCATCCTCGCCCGCCTGGTGGATGAGCGGGCCCGGCTGCTCGTGCAGCACGGCCACCTGCAGGCAGGGCTGGAGGACAGCGTGTACGCAGGGCAGTTGCTCGCCTGCTCGCGCCAGCGCTTTGGCGTGCCGAGCGATGCCCATGCGGCCGAGGTGCTCCGGCGCGAGGTGGGCGAGCCCCCACCGTTGTCCTGAGGCCCCTGCCCCGTCCCCTACCAGGGGATGAGCTGCCGGTCCCGGAAGAACCCGCCCGTGGGCCCATGCGCGGGCAGCGTCGCCGCCCAGACGATGGTGTCCGCGCCCTGCTCGACACTCCGAGGCGCGTTGGCGCCGCCCATGCCGGTACGCACCCAGCCGGGGCACACGGCATTCACCCGCAGGTGCCGGCCCTCCAGCTCCTTGGCCAGCAGCCGCGTCAGCCCGTTGAGCGCCGCCTTCGAGACGCGGTAGGCCGAGCCCGGCCAGCCCTTCGCCGAGTGCTGCCCGCTGCGCACGTCCTCGATGAACTCGCGCACCAGGGCGGTGAGCGCCTCCTTCGAGGCAGGGGGATCGAACCGGCTTCGGAGGTGGCCGGGAAAGCCCTCCAGCTCCCCCGCGCCGCTGGACACCATGACGATCCGGCCATGGGGCCGCATGAGCGGCAGCAGGCGCTCCGTCACGCGCCAGGTGCCGAAGAAGTTCACCGCCTGGGTGCGCTCGGCGACCTGGGCGTTGAAGCCATCCATCGCGATGCCGGCGTTGTTGACCAGCGCCGAGAGCTGCTGATCCTCCCGCTCGAGCCGCACGGTGAGCGCGTCAATGCTCTCGGGCGAGGCCACGTCGAGCGGCTCGAAAGTGACGTCCATCCCCTCGGCCCGCAGCGTGGCCACGGCCTGCTCACCCAACGCGGCATCCCTCGCCGTGAGCAACACCCGATTCCCCGCACGGCCGAGCTGCCTGCACACCTCGAGGCCGATGCCCCGGTTCGCTCCGGTCACCAAGACCGTTTCCCGCGCCTTCACCATCGCACTGCCTCCCGAAATCACGCCCCCCACGCCTTACAGGTTAGCGGCAATCCGGGCCGCGGTCCTCACTCCACCGAGCGCGGTGGCCAGGGTGCTCTGCCCGGGGAAGACGGAGTCCCCTACCAGCCACAGCCCCTCCATGACCGGCCGGGGACCCAGCTCCAGGTAGTGTGACCAGCCCGCCCGGCGAGGCACACCGCCGACCGCGCCTCCTTCGCGCCGGGTGAACCGCTCGAAGGTCCTCGGCGAGGCGGGCAGCTCATGCCGAACCTCCTCGGTCCACTCGGGAGCCAGCCGCGACAGGCCCTCGCGCATCCGGGACTGGATCTCCTCGATGTAGCGGGCCTGCTCCTCGGGGGAGCGGCCCACCAACCCTCGCAGCGGCACGTGGGTGGAGCTGGTGATCGTGCGGTAGCCCGGCGGCGCCCGGCCCTCGTCCGCCTCGCCGCTGATCGAGACGAAGACGTGATTGCCCTCCACCAGCGGGGCGTCCTCGCGCTGAATGAGCTCCAGGTGGCAGGCCTTGGGCAGCGCGCCCTCGGGCGCCCGCACCACCCGGTACAGCATGACCGCGCCCCACCCCTCCGCCACGCGCTCGGACAACTCCGCCAACCGAGGCAACTGCTCGGGGGCCATGCCCATCAGCCGCAGCAGCCCCTGGGGCAGCAGGTTGGCCGCCACGTGCCAGGCGCGAAGCTCTCCCCGGCGCGTCACCACCTGCCAGCCCCCAGCCTCGGGGACCAGGGACTTCACCCGGTTGGCCAGCAGCACCTCGCCGCCGCTGCGGGTGATGGCGCCCACCAGCGCCTCGGCCAGCCGGCCAATGCCTCCGCGCACGTGCCCCGTGCCGCGCCAGTAGTAATCCATGGCCGCCAGAGCGAAGGGCGCCTCCGCCTCGGCCGCGCTGCACTGGACGGTGATCTGGCACAGCGCGTCCAGGTACGTCCTCAGCGGAGCGAAGTGCAGCAGCCCGAAGCGCTCGAGCACCGCGCCCAGCGGCCTTCCCACCCACCGCAGCAGGGGCACGTACCGGGGCGCCCGGGTGGCGTGGCGCAGCAGGGCCTGCATGTCCAACGGGGGCAACAACCGGGGGTTGTCGAACAGCGTCCACAGGGCATCGGCCACCTGGCGCTGCAGGGCGAAGAACCGCCTCATGCCCTCGACAGGAGCCCCCGGCAGACCGTAGAGCTGCTCCAGGAAGCGCTGGCGGTCCCGGTGGATGCTCAGGCGCAGCGAGGGCGTGCGCAGCTCCACGAGGGGATCGATCCAGTCCACCTCCACCCCGAGCCCGTACTGCTGTCCCCACTGGCCGAAGAGCTGCTCCTGCGCGAGGCCGGAGAACAGGGTGGCGCCCGCCTCGAAGGCATAGCCGTCCCGGTGGAAGGTGCTCGCGCAGCCTCCGGGATAGTTGAGCGATTCGCACAGCGCCACCCGGGCGCCCCGCCGCGACAGCTCGAGCGCCGTGGCCAGGCCGCCAAAGCCCGCCCCGATAACCACCGCGTCGTACCTGGAATCTGGCATGGCTCTTGGAATAACGCCTCTAAGCGAGTTCTTCTCCTCGGCCTCCAGGGTATACCCCGATCTCTGGTACCGGCTGATCAGCAGTAGCCCTTGGCCAGTACCGACCGATCGGCAGTGGCCCCTGTGCGGAGCAGTCCCTGTAAAGTCGGGCACTTGACCGGTTGCAGTGCCCCTGCACTCACTCTCCACTGAGCGGGTACGGGG
>DASVVJ010000621.1:0-9234 GCA_036389955.1 Myxococcaceae bacterium | reverse complement strand
CAACACGGCGCGCAACTCGGCCGCGGCGCGCTCGGGGTGCCCGAAGGTGAAGCGGAAGAACAGATCGTGAGGGCCAGACATGGCCCGGAGCGCTCAAGCACGAACCAGGCCACCCGTCCCACCCAGGCAACACCACGGCAGAGGCGTCCGCCGCCAGCCCTCACCGTCCCGCACGGGAGACAGTCCCGTGCGTGCCGCGGACGCCTCCGGCAAACGTGTCCTGCTGTTGGACAGGTTCAGCCGGAGCGCTCCGCCCTTGCGCCTACTGGAGCTGCGCGCGGTACTTCGCCATCCACTCGGTGGTCTGCCGCGCGTACAGCGCGCTGTCGTTGCCGTCCGACGGCGGCGCGTACTTGTTCACCAGCCCCGCTCAGTCCTTGTTGTCCACGAAGCTGCGGTACGTGGAGCTGCCAAGCAGCCGGAAGTAGGCCTCCACCCCCTTCGCCACACTGGGAAACTTCGTGAAGCCGCCGTTGGGCACTCCGCCCAGCTCACGCTCCCACTCCGCGAAGCGCAGGTTGCCCGGGTTGTTGTTCCCCGGCGCCACGCCGGTGGTGTTCCACTGCGCCTCCTTCCAGAACATCGCCAGGGCCAGCTCCACCGGCACGTTGTACTTCTTCGACATCGCCAGCATGTGCTCGCCCTGCCCCGCCAACCCGCTGCCCTTCAGCATCGCGTTGAGCTTCGCCGCCTTGCTGCCCTCCACCAGCCCCGGCGTCACCGGCCCCGGGCCCGCCGTGCCTCACAGCGCCCGCGTCAGCGCCGCCCGCGTCTTCGGCCCGTAAATGCCCGACGACGGATCGATGCCCTTGTCCGACTGGAACCGCAAGACGGCGGCCTCCGTCTGCGGCCCGAAGATGCCCGGGCCCGTGCTCACCTGGGCGTTCGTCAGGTAGCCCAGCTTCACCATCGCCTTCTGCAGCTTGAGCACCTCGGGCCCCTCGGCGCCGCGGCGCAGGTCCACCTGTGGCGCCTCCACCTTGCCCCCGTTGGCCGGCGGCGTCGGCGTCGGCGTGGGAGCCGGACCGCCCGTCACCTTGCCCCCGTCGTTCACCCAGTACTCCACCGGCGCGTTCTGGAACGAGTCCTTCACGTGCCCCTGGTTGAAGTTGCGGCCTCCCGCCTGGGCGATCGCCGGGCCCTGGCTCGTCACCTGTCCGGGCCGCACCACCGCCACGTGCCCAATGCCGCCCGGGTTCTTCCACACCACCACCGCCGGGTGCCCCTGGTTGGCCAGCCGCTGCGCCTCCTCCGCGCTCACCTTCCGGTAGCCGTGCCGGTTGCCGTGCTGGTGCAGCCAGTCCACCGTGCCGTTCGCGCTCAGCTCGCGCCCCTGCCCCACCCCCACCCGGTTGCCGTTGGTGTCCACCCAGTGCGGAATCTCCGCCCCCATCGCCCCCGTCACGTCCCACACGAAGATGTTGCAGAACGTGTCCCGGATGCCGTCGCCGCTCGAGTCCCTCGGCGTGTAGCGCCCGTTGTGGCCCACCGCGAACTGGTTGATGACCTCGTCATAGGTGGCCCGGTTGCGCCGCGACGGATCCCCTTTCACCGGGGGGTGGGTCGGCTGCGCCGCGTGGGTGTTGGTGGTGCCTTGAGCGGGCCTCGTTCCATCGAACTGCAGGGCCTGAGCGCTCGTGCTGGCCCGGTGGGCGGCGCTCGTTGAGTTGATCGACATGGGATTGGCTCCTTTTAACTACCTTTGTCTTCACTGTCGGCGTATGTGAGAAAATGTTCCTTCGGGAACTGAGAATCCCCGAGCGGCGCACGAGCCCGGGTAGGCTGCGCGCCCATGTCCGAGAGCCTTTTGACGCAGGACGCGGAGGGCGTGCGCACGCTCACCTTCCACCGTCCGGAGAAGAAGAACGCCTTCACGCACGCGATGTACGAGGCCGCCACGGCGGCACTGCTGAAGGCGGGGATGGATGACGCGGTGCGGGTGGTGCTGCTCACCGGAGCAGGCGGCACCTTCACCGCCGGCAACGACATTGGAGACTTCCTGGACAAGCCGCCCGCCGGCGAGGACAGCGCGGTGTTCCAGTTCCTGCGCGCGCTGGTGAACCAGGACAAGCCGGTTGTCGCCGCGGTGGACGGGGCGGCGGTGGGCATTGGCACGACGATGCTGCTGCACTGTGACTACGTGGTGGCCACCGAGCGGGCCCGGTTCGTCATGCCGTTCATCAACCTGGGCGTGTGCCCCGAAGGTGCCTCGAGCCTGCTGCTGCCGCGCAACGCGGGCATGGCGCTGGCCAGCGAGCTGTTGATGTTCGGCGAGCCGTTCGACGCGCCGACCGCCCACCGCGCCGGCTTCGTCAGCCGCGTGGTGCCCGACGCGAAGTTGATGGAGGTGGCCACCGAGCGGGCCCAGGCGCTGGCCCAGAAGCCGCTCGAGGCGCTGAAAGTGACCAAGCGCCTGCTGCGCGAGCCGATCCGCGCCGAGGTGAACTCGGTGCTGCGCCGCGAGGGCGCCGAGTTCCTCAAGCGGCTCAACTCGGACGAGGCCCGCGAGGCGCTCCTCGCGTTCATGAACCGCCCGCGTTCGAAGTAGGCACGGCATGGGGCTCACCCCAGGCCTTCGCTGAAGTCCACCCACTGCGCCCACTCGGGGTGGTCAATGAGCGGGTTGCGGTTGCCCTGGCGCTCGTAGATGGCCTCGTTCCGGTGGTGCTCGTACACATCCGGCGGGTCCTCCGCGTGCCAGCGCAGCAGCAGCGAGAGCCTTCGCTCCTCGTACTCGGTGGAGAGGCGGTTGATCTCCCCCGGGTAGCGCAGCAGGAAATAGAGCGTCGCCCGCGCCACCGCGCCCTTGCCGCTCGTCGGCTCGAACTTGTTGCCCAGCCGCTTGCCGCAGTCCTCCCGCAGCGCCTCCTCGAAGTCCGGGAAGTCGAAGTACGGCGTGTTGCCCCGGAAGCTGTTGCAGCCCGACTCACAGGCGAACAGGTGGTGCAGGTCTCCCCGCATCGGCTCGCGCTTGCCGAACCAGGACTGCGGCACCACGTGCTCGCAGTTGAACGGCAGCGCCACCTCCAGCAGCGCCAGCTCCGCCGCCATCGCCTCCGCGCCCAGCTCGCGCTCGGCCAGCACCACCTCGCGGAACCGGTCCGCCCGGGCCCGGTCGATGCGTGCGTCCTCGCGGATGAATTCCTCGGGGTCGAACTCCTTGCCCGAATAGATGCTGCGCAGCATCCCGTTGGGCCGCAGGTCCACCACCGGGTAGACGTGGCGCATCGGCGCGTAGCGCAGAATCGTGCGGTGGGTGCCGGTCACCCGCTCACTCAGGGCCGCGAAGTCTGGCTCCTCGCCCAGGTCCGCGTAGTACCGCTCCCGCGCCAGCCGTGAGGCCTCCTCGTCGAAGTAGGGCCTGCGCCGCGCCCGCTTCAGCTCCTTGAGCGCCTCCTCCAGCTGCCGCTCCATCTGCTCCCGCGCACTGAAGCCCTCCTTCTTCACCGGCCGGGCCGCCACCTCGAGCCCCGGCCTGAAGAGCGCGGATTCCCGAGCCCCCTCACTCCGGACCGCGGCCAGCTCCGCCAGGTTCACCTGGATGTTCACCCGCAGCGGCACCGTCAGCGTGGTGCCCCCGTCCGCCAACGTCATCTGGCCTGTCACCAGCCCGGGCTCCTGCTCAGCAGCAGCTGGGGAGACCTCTGCCTCCCGCTCCTTCCCCTCGCGGGCCTCCGGAACCATCGCCTCCTTGCTCCGGGCCCGGGAGCCCTTGCGGCCCATGCGAGCCGAAGCGGTACTCGGGCGCTTCCGTGAGCCGGAGCGTGGCGGCTCGGGCTCCTCGCTGTGCGCCTTGGGCTCGAGCAGCTCCGCGCGCAGCTTCCGGGCCTCTCCGGACAGCGACTGGGCGCGCACGTGCTTCAGCAGGGTGCTCACGCGGGTGCCTTCGTTGGCCTTGAACGCCAGCAGCGCCGGATCCGCGCCCGGCTCCCACACGGTGCCCTCCAGCGTGAGCAGGTCTCCGTGCTCGTTGCGCTTGGGTATCCCCATGTGGTGCAGCGCCACCACCTCCCACTGATCATTGAACACGGGTGAGCCCGACGAGCCCGGCGCCGTGTCCGTCATGTAGTGGAGGAAGTTGTCGAGCACGTCGACGACCTGGTTCTCCCGCAGCGCCAGCTGCTTGGGCTCACCGTTGGGGTGCTGGATGATGTTCACGTATTCGCCGAGCAGCACCTTGCCCTGCGACCCGTCGAGCCGGTTGAAGCCGAACTCGCTCAGCGGCATGTCGTTGAGCGACACCGGCCGGACCGCCACCAGCGTGTAGTCGAGCGTCTCGTCCGTGAGGAAGAAGTCCCCCGGCTCCAGCGCGAAGACCACCGAGGGCAGCGCCGCCCCATCCCACCCCGCCTGGTAGTTGAACTCGACGCGGCTGGTGGCCGCCTCCGCCTTGCTGCTCAGCACGTGGTGGTTGGTGAGCATCAGCCGCGGCGACACCATGAAGCCCGTGCCGTAGCCCGACACCCGCCCGCGCGAGTCGCCGATGTGGATGCGCCCCACCGTACGGGACACCTTCAGGCCCCGCTCCAGGAAGCACACGCTCGTCAGGTCACTGCGCCCCAGCACCCGCTCGTACACCAGCTGCGTGGGCTCGGCCGTGCAGGGCACCACCTGGGTGCGCATCCGCGCGGTGTCGGTGCCTGGCTCGCCTCGCGCCGTGCGCTCGATGCCCAGCCGCCGCAGTCGCGCATGCACCCGCTCCGGGCTGTCCACCTCCAGCGGCGAGCGGTGCTCGTCCCGGAGCTGGTGCACCACGGAGCGGCGCGGCTCCCGGCGCTCCTGATAGCGCTGCTCGGTCCGGTCCAGCTGGCTCCGCACCCGCTGAAACCAGTCATTGGCCAGCCGGGCGCTCGTCCGTGAGCCAGCGGTGGAGATCGGCCGCTGGAGCGGGCTTCCCTGCCCGTTGCCGCGCGCCGGTGCGGTTTCCGGTGGCGGAAGCTCCG
Organism: Myxococcaceae bacterium; assembly: GCA_036389955.1. GTDB lineage: Bacteria > Myxococcota > Myxococcia > Myxococcales > Myxococcaceae > DATHBR01. The sequence goes on along the minus strand of DASVVJ010000621.1, from coordinate 4,291 downwards.
CGACGTCCTGCGACCGCGGCATCCCATCGTTCTTCACGAAGCCCATGGCGTCCTTCCCCACGCACGGCCCCACAGGGGACCTGTCATCCAGTGGAGTGACGCAGGCGCGGATGTGACGCGGAGGCGCTCAGAAGTCGATGCGGAGTTGCTGGGGCCCGGCGATGACGGACTGGGACGTCATGTCCTCCAGCGCCGAGCTCGCCGTGTTGGTGAGCACCGGCAGCGGACCGGTCCGGGGCACCGCGCCTGGCAGCATGTCCAGCTGCCAGCCATCATCCGTGCGGCGCAGGTAGCCGACGACGGGCAGCCGCGTCTCGGCGGGGTCCATGTCCGGAGTGACGATGAGCGCCTCTTCCAGCGCCGTCATGGCGGAGGTACGAGCGCCAGGCGCCGCGGCGAGCGCTGTGCCAGGTACCAGCAGCCCCAGCAAACCCGAGGCCGCGGCCAGCACGGCAAGCCCGTTACGAACGCGCACCGAAGGGGACTTCCTGCTCGCAGCCATGGCTGGTGACCTCCTATGGTGACAACACACGGGAGGGCAGGGAGGTTTCCAAAGCCTGGGCCGCCTCCGCACCGTGCGGCGGAGCGCGGCTTCATTCCCCCGAGCGCTCCCGAGGCGTCAGGCGCGCCCGGGAGCAGGCGGCTTCACCTACTGCGGCACGGACAGCTTCACCGGGCCCTTGTTGAGGAAGGCGTCGATGCTGGAGCCCTGAGCCTCCTTCATCGCCACGCACAGGTCCACCTGCTCGAGCACCTGCGCCAGGATGCGCGGCCCGCTGGCGGTGCGCGCGTTGCGCTCGGTGAAGAAGTCCGCCACGTCCTTGCGGCGCTCCGCGTCACAGTACGCGCCGCCCACGCGTGCCATGTGGCCCACGAACTCCTCGGGCATCCGGGCGGCCAGCGCGTCGTAGTTCTCCTTCACGAAGGCGTACACCACCTCGCGCGTCTCCGGCTCCTGCGCCGGGCCGTACATCATCTTCATCACCTCGCGCGCATCCGCGGACGGGTCCAGCACCAGGGGCAACAGCTGGCGCACCACCAGCGGGTCCGTCACGCTGCCCAGGGCGCCCAGCAGCTGCTGGCGCACCTTGCGCTCCTTCTCCCCCTTCAGCGCCGCCTGGAAGCGGGGCGTGAACTCCGCCCCCGCCTGCGTCGCGGAAATGCTCAGCACCGAGGGCACCAGGTCCGGCGCCACCGCGCTCCGGTCCTTCAACCACTTGTCCGTCAGCTTCCGGGCCTCGGCCACGAGCCTGGGGTCCCCGCCCCAGCGCCCCGCCAGCTCCAGCAGCTTCGGGCGCAGCAGGCGCGTGTCCTCGTCCTCGGTGGCTCGCGGGGTGAAGCCCAGCCGGCGCGCGCGCGGCCCATACGTCTCGCGCAGGAAGCGCGAGTAGTCCGCCAGCTGCTTTCCGGTCAGCATGCGCCGATCCACCACCTCCAGCAGCTCCAGCGAGGCGGTGAACACCTGCCGGTCCTTGTCCTCCGCGAAGCGCGCGGCCAGCGAGAGCACATCGCCCGCGGGCAGCGCCCCCGCCATGGCCAGCGCGCGCGCATCTCCCAGCAGCGCCACGCGCTCGGAGCGCGTCAGCCGCGTGTCCGCCACCTTCAGCAGCTTGCGCAGCGCCTCGCCCGACACCTCCGCGCGGAAGTACCCGGCGCCCTCCGCGTTGGGGAACAACCACTCCGGGCAGGACTTCGCCTCGGGCAGCGCCAGCTCCGCGCGCTCCGTCTCCAGCACCGTACAGGTGCGGCCCGTGCTCGCCCCCGCGCCATACCGCACGCACAGGGGCACCCTCCACGTGCGCGCCGTGTCTCCCTTGGAGCCGATGGGCAGGTACCGGCGCTGGCTCAGCACCGCCTTCGGCGCCGGGCCCGAGCAGTCCAGCGTGGCGGAGATGATGGGGGCGCCGCCCTGATCCAGGAAGGTGCCGAGCACCCCGCCCACGTCATGGCCCGCCGCCTCCGAGAGCGCTCCCATGAACTCCTTCGCCGTGGCGGTGCCGCCCGCGTGCGCGCGCAGGTAGCGCTGAATGCCGCGCTGGAACACCTCCCGGCCCAGCCACTCCTCGGTCATCATCAGCACCGCGGCGCCCTTGGTGTAGGTGATGCCGTCGAAGGCCGTGCGGATGTCGCCCGCGTTCTCGATGGGCTGACGGATGCGGCGCGCCGTCACCAGGCTGTCGGCGATCAGCGCCGTGGAGCGGCTCTGCACCTTCTGCACGCGCGAGTCCCACGTGGGCTGCCACTCCTCGACGATGCGCGGGGTAATCCACGAGGCGAAGGACTCGTTGAGCCACAGGTCGTCCCACCACGCCAGGGTGACGAGGTTGCCGAACCACTGGTGCCCCAGCTCGTGCACCTGAACGCTGGAGAAGGCGCGCTGGCGGCCAAGGGTGTCCTCCTTCGGCTTGGCCAGGACGAGCTCGGAGTTGAAGGTGATGAGGCCCGGGTGCTCCATGGCGCCGTTCAGCAACGGCACCGCGAGGGTGTCCAGCTTCTCGTACGGGTACGGCATGTCGAAGTAGTCCTCGAGCCGGGCGAGGATCTCCGGCGTCACCTGGGCGGCGTAGGCGGCCTCGGCGGCGCGGCCCCGGGGGGTGATGATGCGGGTGGCCACCTTCTTGCGGCCCGCGGGCGGCCCCTGGAAGAACTCGAACGGGCCCACGCCGAACGCGATGAGGTAGCTGGGCAGCGGCTGCGTGCGCGCGAAGAAGAAGGTGCGGCCTCCGCCCTCGCGCGGCCGCTCGGACAGCTGCGGCGTGTTCGTCACCGCCACGCTGCCCTCGGGCACGTGGAACGTGAGCTGCCAGGGCACCTTGAAGCTCGGCTCGTCGAAGCACGGGAAGACGCGCCGGGCTCCCAGCGGCTCGAACTGGGTGAAGATGTACCAGTCGCCGCGCTCCTCGGCGCGGAAGGCGCCCTCCAGCTCGCGCGTGGAGGCAACGCCCTCATAAATGATGCGCAGCTTCGCGGTGCCCTTCTCCAGCGGGCTCGGGAGCGTGAAGCCCAGCACGTCCGGAGTGCCCGGCACCTGCGTCGCCGTGAGGGTGGCGCCGCCCTGCAGCACGCTGGCCTCCTTCACCGTGAGCGCCTTGCCGTGCACCCAGATGACGGCAGTGGGCTCGGCCACCGCGAGGGAGATCTCCATCTTCCCCTGGAAGGTGCCCGCCTTCGGATCCAGGGTGAGCTCGGCCGCGTAGCCGAAGGGGCGCACCTGGGTGGGCAGCCGCAGCGTGGGCGGCGTGGGCGGCGTCACCGGAGCGGAAGCCTGGGACCGGGGCATGGCCGGGGCCTGCGCGGCGGGGGGCTGCGGCGCCACGGGCTCGGCATCTGGCACGGACTGGGGAGCACTGCAGGCGGCCAGCAGCCCTCCGAGGAGGAGCAGCGAGGAGGTGAGAAAGCGCATGGGGCCGGGTCTATCGCACTCGGGGCAAGCAGAGGAGTGACATCGGGTACGCCATGCCCTTGCCGGCCCGCTCGCTTCGGTGTTCAGTGCGCCGCCGTGTCCCAGCCTGCCACCACGCCTGCTCCTGCTGTGCACCCCATCCGGCTGACGTCCGCGCATCTGCGCCGCGTCATCGGCGAGCCACCGGGCCCGCTGACGGGCTTTCTGGCCAACTTCCTGATGAACCGGGTGGCGGGCATCACATGGAGCACGCGGGAGCGGCTGGCGCACTTCATCGGCGGGCTCATCTACACGCTGGGCATCCGCCGCCGCGTCGCGTTGGAGAACCTGGCGATGGCGTTGCCGGAGCGCTCCGAGGCAGAGCGGCGCGCCATTGCCCGAGGCACCTACATCACCATGACGCGGGTGGTGCTGGAGGCGCTGGCGGACAAGCACCGGATGCCGCCGGGCTGGGAGCAGGAGGAGGTGGTGGGCGCCGAGGCATGGAAGGCGCTGCAGGCGCACCTGGCCACCGGCAAGGGCGCGCTGTTGGTGACGGGGCACTTCGGCAACTGGGAGACCCTCGGGGAGGTCCTTTTGCACCGCGGCGTGCCGCTCAACGCGCTGGTGCGGCCGCTCAAGGGGGCGCTCAACATGCGCATCGCGGAGAACCGGGTGCGCGCGGGCGCGGGGCTCATCTACCCCAAGGGCGCGGTGCAGGAGACGGTGGCGGCGCTCAACCGGGGCGAGTGCGTGTACATGCTGTTGGACCAGGCCATCCCGAACAAAGGGGTGTTCGTGCCGTTCTTCGGGCGGCTGGCGTCCACCACGCCGGCCATGGCGATCGCGGCCCAGAAGACGGGCGTCCCCGCCTGGGTGGTGATGGGCGTGCGCAACGGACCGCGCATG
>DASVVJ010000620.1:0-4480 GCA_036389955.1 Myxococcaceae bacterium | reverse complement strand
GCTTAGCTCGGGCGTGCGGCTCCACTTGTCCGTGTCCGGGTCATATACCTCCGCGTCTTTGACGAAGCTCCCAGAGTCACCCGAGCCTCCCGTTACTAGCACCTTGCCGTTGCGCAGGAGCGTAGCCGTGTGCAGGGAGCGGGCGGTGGAGAGGGGCGCCATCGGCTTCCACTCGCGCTTGTCCGGGTCATACACCTCCACGCTGTTGAGCGTGCCGCTGGGGCCCGAGCCGCCCGTGACCAACACCTTGCCTGACGGCAACAGCGTGGCCGTATGCCTGTAGCGCCCCGTCTGCAGAGAGCCCGTCGTACGCCATCTTCCCGTGCTCGGGTCGTACACTTCGGCACTGGAGAGAGGAGTTCCTTCCGCTCGAGTGCCGCCAGTGATCAGCACCTCTCCGGAGGGCAACAGCGTGGCCGTGTGCCCATAACGTCCCGTCTGCAGGGAGTTTGTCGCACTCCAATTGCCGGAACCCGGGTCGTACACCTCCGTGGTGGCCAGGGCGCTCCCTACCTGGAGAGCGCCGCCGGTGACCAGCACCCTGCCCAGGGGCAACAGCGTAGTGGTGTGCGCGAAGCGGGCCGTGCCCAGAGCGCTCAGGCTGCGCCATTTGCCCGTGCCCGGGTCATACACCTCGACGCTGGAAAGAGACGCTACATCCGAACTGGCGCCGCCCGTGACCAACACCATGCCCGAGGGCAGCAGCAGGGTCGTGTGCCAGTAGCGAGGCGTGTTCAGAGACTCCGTGGGGCTCCACTCCCCCGTGAGCGGGTCATACACCTCCGTGCTGGCGAGAGGAGTTCCCCAGGCACCCGCGCCACCGGTGACCAGCACCCGGCCCGATGGCAGCAATGTGGCTGCATGCCAGTAGTGGGTCGTGACGAGAGGTTTCGTGGGGCTCCATTTCCCTGTGTCCGGGTCATACACCTCCGCGCTTTTCAAGCCGACCCTGAGGCCCGCATCACCGCCGGCCACCAGCACCTTGCCATCGGACAGCCGCGTCGCCGTGTGCAGATAGCGAGGCACGGTCAGCGGCTCCGTGGGGGTCCACGTCCCATCGACCGGGTCAAATAGCTCCGCGCTGTGCAGAGGGGGGCTCTCGTGTTCTGACAATCCCCCGACGACGAGCACCTTGCCATTGGGCAACAACGTGGCCGTGTGCAGGTAGCGTGGCGAAGCCATAGGTGCCGTGGTGGTGGTCCACTTTCCCGTGCTCGGGTCAAATAGCTCCGCGCTGGCCAGAGGACCTTGACTGCCTTCGCCGCCGGTGACCAGCACTCGGCCGTCGTTCAGCAGCGTCGCGGTGTGAGCTCCGCGTGCCGTGGCCAGGGAACCCGTGGGGCTCCATCGTCCCGTCCCCGGGTCGTATACCTCCACGCGCTCAATGGGCGTGATGCCGCCTTCGACGGCTCCTCCGCCGATGACGAGCAGCCTGCCATCGCGCAGCAGCGTCGCGGTGTGAGCTCCGCGCGCCGTGGCCAGGGAACCCGTGGGACTCCACTGGCCGGTGGCCCCTGTCTGGAGCGCCAGGGACAGGAGTTCCGTGTGGCGTGGGCCTTCTTGCTCACTTGGATTCTGCGGCAGCCCGTCGCACGCCATCCACAGCAGCGCTGAAACCATGGCGAGCAGCCGCAGGTGTGATGTCACCTGCTCCGGGGGAGATGCACTCTTTCGCGGCAAGCTCCACATCCTCAAGCCTCCTCTGCGATGTTCCGCGGCCTGGGCTGCAACCCCTGAGCCAAGCCGGCTGCTCGCAGAACGAGGCGCTTCCACCGTCAGCGGCGGCCATTGGCGCGTCCAAGGCATCCGCTGACGCGTCAAGAAGTGGGCTGGCGCCACTCACAAACTCTCCGGCGCAGGCCCCTGGATGTGGGTGCCCGCCTGGTGGGCAGAGGGCGGGCCTCCTCGCCACGCCGCTGACGCGTCAATTGACGCGTCAACAGCGCGTTACGAACGGAGGCCGAGACGGGTCGCGGCACTTTCCTCTCTGGGAACCTGGGCTGGTCTGGAGATTGCTTTGTGTCCGGGCAGTCCACCCCTGGGTAACTCCCAGCATTGGAAGGAGGGGAGGTGAAGGCCGTGGCCAGCGACACTTGCAGCGTCAGCGATACGAGTCTGTACACAGTCGGCGGAACCGTGCAGGCGGGCGGGGGCGTGTACCTGGAGAGGCGAGCGGACCCGGAGATGCTCGCGCTGTGCCGGGCCGGCACCTTCGCCTTCGTGCTGACGGCCCGGCAGATGGGCAAGTCCAGCCTGATGGTGCGCACCGCCGAGCAGCTCTACGAAGAGGGCATCCGCTCGGTCATCATCGACCTGACGCGCATTGGCAAGCAGGTGACGGCGGACCAGTGGTACGTGGGACTGCTGGTCGTCATCCAGGAGCAGCTCGAGCTGAGCACGGACGCGGCCGAGTGGTGGAGCCGTCACGGCAACCAGGGGCCCGTGCAGCGGCTGACCCGCTTTCTGGAAGAGGTGGTGATCGCGGAGGTCCAGGGGCGCGTGGTGGTGTTCGTCGACGAGATCGACACCACCCTGGGCATGGGCTTCACCGATGACTTCTACGCGGCCATCCGCTACCTCTACAACGCGCGAGCCAGCAACCCGGAGCTGACGCGGCTCTCCTTCGTGCTCGTGGGCGTGGCCACTCCGGGCGATCTCATCCAGGACGAGAAGCGCACGCCCTTCAACCTGGGACAGCGGGTGGAGCTGACGGACTTCACCCTGGAAGAAGCCACGCCGCTGGCACGGGGATTAGGCAACTCGGCCGAGCAGGGGCAGCAGGTGCTGCAGTGGGTGCTGGGGTGGACGGGAGGCCATCCCTATCTCACGCAGCGGCTGTGCCAGGCCCTGGTCGATCACTACCAGCAGGCCAGCGCTGGCGCCTGGACACGCGAGGACGTGGAGCAGGTGGTGGAGCGGACCTTCTTCGCGGAGAGGAGCTTCCAGGACAACAACCTGGTGTTCGTCCGCGACATGCTGACCCGGCGGGCGCCGGAGCCGGAGCGGGTGCTCAGGACCTACCAGGACATCCGGCGCGGCTGGCGGGTGCTCGACGAAGAGCGATCGCTGGTGAAGGCGCACCTCAAGCTCTCCGGGGTGGTGCGCCGCGAGGGCGAGCTGCTGAAGGTGCGCAACGCCATCTATGAGCGTGTTTTCACTGTGGCCTGGGCTGGAAGCCAGCTGACAGTGGACTGGCGGGTGGTGCGGCTGGCGGCCCTGGCGCTGGTGATTGTGGGCTTCATCGTGCTGCTGCCCGCCTCCGTGCTCCTGTACACGCGGCTCGCGGAGACGGAGCGCGATCGCATGGCGGCTGTCGGGGAGCGAGACCAGGCGCAGACGCTTCGATACGACGCCGAAAAGGCCAAGACCCTGGCGGAACAAGACGCCAGGAAGATCGTGGAGCAGGCCAAGAACGAGGTTGCGATGACCCGCGATGAGGCCTTGCTCTTCAAGCGGAAGGCTCAAGAGGACGCCAACAGGGCCAGAGGGGAGGTCGAGAAGTTCCGCCAGGAGGCACAGCGGTTACAGGACGATGCAAGGCTGGCCCAGGAGAAGAAGGAGCAGGCGGAGCGGGAGAAGGAGCAGGCGGAGCGGGAGATCGCCAAGGCGAAAGCCGAGGCCCAGGAGAAGCTGCGAGAGGCCGCTTCCTATGTGTTCATGAACAAGGCGGATGCCACGCTCCGCGATGCCTCCTCGGCCCTGACGGTCAGCACCGCGCTGGCCACGGAGGCCGTGCGGCTCTACGACTCTCCGGCGGCCATGGACTCGCTCATCCGTGCGCTCGTCCAGCTTCGCCGCCCCCAGGCCGTCCGGCTGGAGCACAATGCCAATGTTCTGGCGCTGGCCTACAGCCCGGATGGCACCCTGGTCATTACCGCCAGTGAGGACAGGACGGCACGCCTCTGGGAGGTGGCCACCGGCCGCCAGCGAAAGCTGCTGCGCCATGACGATGTGGTCACCGCCGTGGCTTTCAGTCAGGACGGCAGTCTCGCCGCCACCTCCAGTGACGATGGTGCCACGCGCCTGTGGAACACGAAGACCTGGGAACCCCTGGCAAAGCCCATGGTCCATGAGGGCGGCATCAACGCGGTGGCCTTCAGCCCGGATGGCACCCGCGTGGCCACGGCCGGAGAGGACAAGTTCGCGCGCCTGTGGAGCACGGCCAAGGGCGAACTCCTGGGAGAGCCTTTGCAACACCGGAGCCGCGTCACGTCTGTCTCCTTCAGTCCCGACGGCAAGGTGCTGGCTTCCGCCAGCGCGGACAAGGCGGTGCGCCTCTGGGATGCGGAGACCGGCAAGCGGGTGGGCAAAGCATTGCAACACAAGGCCCGCATCATGGCGGTGGCCTTCAGCCCGGATGGCACTCTGGTGGCCACCGCCAGTGAGGACAAGGTGGCCCGTCTCTGGGAGGTAGCCAACGGCCGGGAGCTGATGTCCCTGCGCCACGACAAGGCCGTCACCTCCGTGGCCTTCAGCCCGG
>DASVVJ010000619.1:0-2527 GCA_036389955.1 Myxococcaceae bacterium | reverse complement strand
CGGCCTGGCTCCAAGGTTCATTCGGCCGCGCCGCCGCATCGCCCGTGCTCGCCTGAACAGACGTGCAAGGAAGGGCTGCAAATACGCGACTTATCTGGTTTCTTTGAGAGCCTAGTAGTTTCTTGAAAGTCAATATTGCTGGAAAAATATCGGATTCGTACTCTTCGGGCGTTCCCCGCAGTAATCCCCCGAGGTGCACTCCATGAAGAAGCTCATCGTGAATCTGGCTGCCCTGAATCTCATCGCCTGCGGCGCTGCTCAGTTCGAGGAGGAGGAGATTCAGAGCCAGGATCTGGACGTCGAGCAGCTGGCGATGAAGGCGGACGCGAACGGCAAGATCCCGGGCCACTACATCGTCAAGCTGAAGGGCGACGTGGAGCCGGAGGAAGTTGTCCGGGGCCATGGCCTGTCGGCCAACTTCGTCTACCGCAGCGCGATCCGCGGCTTCGCGGGCGCCATCCCTGAGGCGCGCCTGGAGCAGCTGCGGCAGGACGAGCGCGTGGAGTACATCGTCGAGGACGGCGTAGCCACGGCCAGCGCCCAGACCATTCCGTACGGCATCAGCAACGTAGCGGCCACCACCAACTCCACGCTGGCCGGTAACGGTTCGGGCGCGGTGTCCGGCGCCACCGTGTTCATCATCGACACGGGCGTCAACGCTCACGCGGATCTCAACGTGGTGGGCCATGTGAACTACGCGGGCGGCAAGAACTCCGACTGCAACGGCCACGGCACGCACGTGGCGGGCACCGTGGGCGCCAAGGACGACAGCAACTTCGTGGTCGGCGTGGCCCCGGGCATCCCGGTGTTCGGCGTGAAGGTGCTGGGCTGCAATGGCTCGGGCACCTGGTCCGGCATCATCTCCGGCATGGACTTCGTGGCGGGCCACTCGGCCGCGGGCAAGGTCGCCAACATGTCGCTGGGCGGCGGCTTCAACCAGGCGGTGAACGACGCGGCCGCGCGCATGGTGGCCGCCAACGTGGCGGTGGCGGTGGCGGCTGGCAACGACGGCTCGGATGCGAAGAACTACTCGCCGGCCAGCGAGCCGTCGGTGCTCACCGTGGCGGCGCACGACTCGAACAACAACAACGCCTCGTGGAGCAACTTCGGCGCCCTGATCGATCTGTCGGCCCCGGGCGTGAGCATCCTCTCCACCTCGAGCAGCGGCGGCACCACCACCATGAGCGGCACCTCGATGGCCTCGCCGCACGTGGCGGGCGCGCTGGCGCTCTACCGCGCGCAGAACCCCTCGGCCTCGGGCACCCAGGCCATGAGCGCGGTGAAGGCGAACGTCTCGGGCACCAGCTCGCGCGGCTTCGGCCGGCTGTACGTGGGCAACTGGTAGTCCCTCAGGCCTAACCGCTCCGCAGTTCCATGGCGCCTCCTCTCACCTCTGCGTGAGTGGGGGCGCTGTTCTTTGGCGGGGAAGTGCCCTGCCTGTCGCTCGTCAGCCACGGAGCGGCCTCAGCGGGTGAGATCGAAGATCTCGTGCTCCTGCGTCATGAAGACCGTCGAGCGGGCAAGGTCGATGAACTTCCCCTCGTCCTCGGCGAGCATCTGCAGGGCGGCGGTACCCTCGGGGCTGGAGATGGCCGCCTGCAGCTCCTCGAGGCTGTCCCAGAAGACTTCGGTGATGCCCTCGTAGAAGGGGCTCATGCCCCGGCTGCTCACCAGGGCCGCGTTCAACGGCGTGTTCAGCGTGTGGCTCTGCACGTACTTGCGAGCCCGGATCGCCCTGGCCACCTCGCGCACCTTGGGGGCGTGGTCGTTGAGCCAGTAGCGATAGAACTCCCCGGGTGCGAGATCCTCACGCGCCCGCAGAATGTAGACGAGCTTCACCATGACGCTTCCCCTCCTGAGCGTGCCGTTTCACCAACGTGGCAGGTTGTGCTTCAGCGGATGTAGCACGGCCTCGAGTCTCGCGGCTCATTCGGCGGGTGGCCGCGCACTCCGCCGTGACAGGTTCCGGCCGGCCCCGCCGGGCCATACAACCCACACGGAAAGCAACACCGTGGGCGGTTGTCTGATACCAGTAGCTGCCTTGAATTGAACGTATTGGTGTGGCAGCGTGCGAGGCCTTTTCTACGTGCTCTTATAGGGGTTTGCATGCTGGCCTGGAGGCGGCAGCAGGTGTGGGACAGCCGGGAAAATGGCATTCACCGCGCCGCGGTGGTGCTCGGCTTCGCGGTGATCATGGGAGCGTGCGCGACGGTGAAGCCGCCTCCCGAGCCTTGCAAGGAGCCACCTCCTATCTCCGTGCTGCTGGAGGCGAGCGAGCGCATCAATCCGGATGATCGCGGCAACTCGTTGGCGACCATCGTCCAGGTGCTGCAGCTCAAGGACATCCGCCGCCTGGAAGCCTCGGAGTTCCAGGACGTGTGGCAGCGTCCCAAGGAGGTGCTCGAGGACGATCTGATCGCCACCGACGAGCTGACGCTCGAGCCGGGGCAGACGTTGACGCGGCAGCTGTCACGCGACGAGAAGGCCAACTTCATCGTCGTGTTCGGAGTGTTCCGCCGGCCAGCGG
>DASVVJ010000618.1:0-9716 GCA_036389955.1 Myxococcaceae bacterium | reverse complement strand
GAGCACCACGGCTGTCGTCTTTCTAGAGGCAGGACTCGAGCAGGCCCAGGTCCGCGCTTGCTCCGCACACCGAGCCGGCCAGCACCGGCGCGGGGATGGACAGCGGCAGGGCCACGTCCCGCGCGGGCGAGCCCGGCTGGGTGTAGAAGTCGTTGGCGCGCGGGTCGGCGACGAAGAGCGGATCCGCCACGAGGCTGGACGCGTCCTGCCCGCTGGCCGAGCGCCATCCGGGCAGCGCGGAGCTGCGGCCGTTCACCCGGAAGGACACCGCCAGGCTCGGGTGGTAGGCCAGGTTGCGGTCCGACTTGAAGCCCGTGGTGCCGTAGAGCTCCAGGTCCATCGCGCGGGGCACCGCGTAGATGATGTTGTTGTAGACCTCGGTGGACTCGGCCGGGCCGTTGTCGCCATCACCCACCAGGATGCCGTTGACGGGCAGGAAGGCCAGCGTGTTGTGGTGGATGCGCACGCGCCGGCTGGTGCCCACGCGCAGGCCGTCACCCGAGCCGCCGTTCGCGGTCGTGTTGTCGAACACCAGGTTGCGGCGGATGATGACGTCCGTCACCGGCTCGGGCCACACCTGCAGGCCGCCCAGCGTCAGCGCGCGCCCGTTGTTCCACATGCGGTTGCCCTCCACGAGGATGCGGCGCGCGGAGTTGTGGATGACGATGGCGGCGCCTTGCGGCGCGCTCGAGGCGGGGCGGTAGCCGTAGAACTTGTTGCCGCGCAGGGTGACGCGGTCACACGTCTTGAGGTCCACCGCGTTCTCCCGGTCCTCATGGAAGCGGTTGTTCTCCACGGTGATGTCCGTGGGGATGGCGGTGCCCGGGCTGACGTCCGGGCCCTGGCACTGCAGGGAGTCGCCGCCGTTGGCCCAGCCCTCGTTGCCCTGGATGAGGAGGCGGGCGGTGTCCGGCAGCACGAGGATGCCGTGGCTGTCGCGCGTGCCCCAGGTGTAGTGGTGGACCTTGTTATTCAGGAAGCCGATGTCCGTGGCGCCCGCGTGGAACACCACGCCCCCCGGCCCCGTGCCACCCGCCACCTCCGAGTCCTGCACCACCACGAAGTGCGCGCCCTCGACCTTCACCCCGTACGTCTGGGAGCCCGCCGCCTCGATGTCGAAGCCGGTGACCACCCAGTAGCGGCGCTGGTGGAGGCGAATCATGGGGCCGCTCTTCGAGTCTCCGCCGCGGATCACCGGCGGCGTCTCGCCCGGCGCCCCCATCAGGTGGATGGGGGCCGTGGCGGTACCGTCCACAGAGGTCGTGGTGATGTTCACCCGCTCGTAGTACGTGCCGGAGTGCACGTAGGCCGCCTCTCCAGGGCGCAGGCGCTTGACCGCGTAGTTGATCGTCCGCCAGGGCTGCGTCGCCGTGCCCGCGCTGCCGTCCACGCCATTCACCGCCACGTGGAATACCCGGGTGGGCGCGATGTCCGCGAAGGCCAGATTGGGCCGGACCTGCGCACCAATGCCGGAATCCGAGGCCTGAACGCCGCTGCTTGCCAACGAAATCAGAAGACCTACTAGAGACAGCCAGTCAGTGAGAGGGTTGGACCTGGAAACAGAACGAGCCGGGCGAATTTCGGAATAATTCATCAGCTGTCACAAACCATACATCTTTGAGGTGCAGCTATCGCACATGCCAGGTCTGCCCGGGGGCCAGGCAGCGGGGCGGAGCCTCGATTTTCCGGGAATAAAACGGCTTGGACAGAAGAGCCTTTCTGTCTCCACCCGGCGGGGAGCCCGTGCTAAGCGCAGGGCCCTTGTCAGGAGGCACACCCCGCGCATGAGAGCATTCCTCGTTGCTGCTGTCCTCGCGCTCGGCCTGCCAGCGCTCGCCCAGGAGGCGAAACCGCTGGAGCCCGGCCGCGAGGCACTCGCCATTCCCCATGAGAAGTACAAGCTGAAGAACGGCCTGGAAGTCATCCTGTCCGTGGACCGCAAGCTGCCCGTCGTGGCGGTCAACCTCTGGTACCACGTGGGCGCCTACCACGAGACGCAAGGGCGCACGGGCTTTGCCCACCTCTTCGAGCACATGATGTTCCAGGGCTCGAAGAACGTGGCGGATGACGTGCACATCTCCATGCTCGAGCAGCTGGGCGCCACGGACCTCAACGGCACCACCAACTTCGACCGCACCAACTACTTCCAGACGGTGCCCAGCAACCACCTGGAGACGGCGCTGTGGCTGGAGAGTGACCGCATGGGCTTTCTGCTCGACGCGCTCACCGAGGAGAAGCTGCGCACCCAGCAGGAGGTGGTGAAGAACGAGCGCCGCCAGGGCGCCGAGGCCGCTCCGTACGGCATCGCCCAGGAGAAGATGTGGCACGCGCTGTTCCCGCTGCCCCACCCGTACCACGGCGCCGTCATCGGCTCGATGGAGGACCTGGAGGCAGCTACGCCGGAGGACGTGAAGGGCTTCTTCCGCAAGTGGTACGCACCCTCCAACGCCACGCTCACCATCGTGGGTGACTTCGACGTGGCGAAGACGAAGGCGCTGGTGGAGAAGTACTTCGGCACTCTGCCCAGCGGGCCCAAGCCGGAGAAGCCCCAGGTGGCCCCGGCGAAGCTCACTCAGGAGACGGTCATCCGTCACGACGAGACGGTGGCCACGCTGCCGCTGCTCACCATCGCCTGGCACAGCCCGGGCTACCTCACCGAGGGGGATGCCACCGCGGACGTGCTCGCCACGGTGCTGGCCACCGGCAAGGCCAGCCGCCTCTACAAGCGCCTGGTGATGGACAAGCAGGTCGCCCAGAGCGTGGACGCCTCGCAGGAGAGCATGGGCTCCCAGTCCGTCTTCTCCATCGAGATTGTCGCCCGGCCCGGCGTCTCCACCGACACGCTGAAGAAAGAGGTGGACGCGGTGCTGGAGGAGATCCGCAAGAACGGTGTCACCGCCGACGAGGTGAACCGGGCGCGCACGCGCTTCGACACGCAGTTCCTCGCGGGGCTGCAGTCCATTGGCGGCTTCGGCGGCAAGGCGGACGTGCTGCAGAACTACAACCACTTCATCGGTGAGCCCAGCTGGGTGTCGCAGGACCTGGCCCGCTACGAGGCGGTGACGCCCGAGCAGGTGAAGCGCTTCGCTACCGAGCAGCTGCCCAACAACGCGCGGGTGGTGCTGCACGCCGTGCCCGCTCAGCAGGCTCCGTCCGCTCCGAAGGAGAAAAAGTAATGCGCCGCCTGTTTCTCTCTCTGTGCACCCTGGTGCTGGCCGCCGCGTGCGCCTCGACTCCCGAGCCCGCGCCGCAGCCCGATCCCACCGTCTCTCAGCCCACGCCTCCGGCCCAGCCGGCCAAGGCGGAGGACGCCGAGGCCTTCCGCGCGCAGATGCCCACCCCGGCCAAGCCGCCGGAGCTGGTGCTGCCCACCTTCGAGGAGACCAAGCTGGACAACGGGCTGACGGTGCTCGTCAGCTCGCGCCGCCAGCTTCCGCTGGTGTACGTGGGCGTGGCGTTCGCCTCGGGCAGCGCGCAGGACCCCAAGGGCCAGGCGGGCACCGCGGACATCGCCTACAAGATGCTGCTGGAGGGCGCGGGCGGGAAGGACACCATCGCCCTGGACAACGCCTTCGCGGACCTGGGCGTGTCGCCCGGGGTGACGGTGAACCCGGACGGCGCCTTCGTGGGCGTGCGGGTGCTGACGCGCAACGTGGAGCCGGCGCTCGGACTGCTGGCGGACGTGGTGCGCCGGCCCACCTTCGCGGCGAAGGACTTCGACCGGCGCAAGAAGCAGCAGCTGGCGGACCTGGTGCGCCGCATGGGCACCCCGTCCTTCCTGGCGCAGCAGGCCTACCTCACCGCGGTGTTCGGTGAGGCCCACCCGTACTCGTACCCGACGGGCGGCATCCCCGCCACGGTGGACAAGGTGACGCTGGCGGACGTGAAGCGCTTCTACCAGAAGCAGGTGGGCCCCAAGACGGCCGCGCTGGTGGTAGCCGGGGATGTGACGAAGGAGCAGGCGGTGGAGTGGGCGAAGAAGCACTTCGGCGACTGGAAGGGCGAGGCCGTCCTGCCGCCGGTGCCTCCCGCGCCCGCGGCGCCTCCGCGGCAGATGGTGCGCTTCGTGCCCAAGCCGGGCCTGGAGCAGACGTTCATCATGGTGGGCCGCCCAGGCCTGGCGGTGGGCCACACGGACGAGTACTCGCTGGAGCTGGCCACCACGGTGTTCGGCGGCTTCTTCGGCAGCCGGCTGAACATGAACCTGCGTGAGGCCAAGGGCTACACCTACGGCGCGGGCGCGAACTCCGATGCGCGGCTGGGCGTGGGACCGCTCACTGCCTACTCGGCAGTGCGCGCCAACGTCACGGGCCCCGCGCTGGCCGAGTTCATGCGCGAGCTGACGGACATCAAGGTGCGCCCCATCACCTCCAAGGAGCTGGCGGCGGCGCGCGAGGGGTTGATCCGGGCCTTCCCGGGCAGCTTCGAGACGGTGTCCGGCCTGGGGGCCAGCGCCGCGGCGCTGTACTTCAAGCGCCGGCCGATGGATGAGTTCGCCCGCACGGTGACGGGGCTGGAAAAGGCCACGCCGGCCGAGGTGCAGCGCGCCGCCGAGGCGTACCTCAACCCCGAGGCGATGCAGATCATCCTCGTGGGGGATCCGGACCTCATTCAGACGCAGGTGGGCGGGCTGAACCTGGGCAAGCTCACCGCGGTGGATGTGGCGGGCGGGGGCAAGCCGGCGGCGGGGAAGGCCGGAAAGTAGGCGCCGCGCACACGTGCGGCGGCCAGGCGCCGGGGCTCCCATGGGGGCTCCGGCGCTTGTCATTTGAGGTAACGTCCCGGCCACTTCCCGGGACCACTTCATGGACAACCGTGGCATCGCCCTGAGCGTCATCGTCGCGACGTACAACCGCAGCGGGCTCATCACCGCCCTGCTCGGCGATCTGCTCGGGCAGGACTTTCCCCAGGAGAAGCTGGAGATCTCCGTCACCAACGACGGCTCGAAGGACAACACCTCGCAGGTGCTCCAGGAGTTCAAGCGCAACCTGCCTCCGGAGAAGGCGAGCCGGTTGATCCTGATTGATCAGGTGAACCAGGGCCAGGCCAAGGCGCGGCAGGCCGGCGTGGAGGCCACCACGGGCGAGGTGTTGCTGTTCATCGACGATGACATGCGGGTGCCAGACCCGGGGTTTCTGAAGAACCACCTGCGGCACCATGAGGGCGGGGTGCGCCGGGTGGTGCTGGGCACCATCATTCCGCCGAAGTCGGACCCGCCGCGCCGGGCATTCGAGTACTTCTACGAGCGGTCGATCGACAAGATGTACGCGCGGTTCCGGACGCAGGAGAAGCCCCGCGGACAGAACCTCTACACGGGTAACGTGTCGCTGCCGCGCGCGGTGTTCCTGGCGGCGGGCGGATTCTCCACGACCTACCGCCATGCGGAGGACAAGGAGTTGGGCCTGCGCATCGAGGCCAGGACAGGCGCGGAATTCGTCTGGGAGCCGGGCGCGGTGTCCGAGCACTACTCGAACACGCCTTCGTTCGCGTCATTCGGGAACCGGGCGTACGAGTACGGGCTGGCCGACTGCAAAATTCAGGACCTGTACCCGGAGCGGCTCGACATCGGCCCCGGGCCGCTGCTCACCAGCGGTGGGGCGGGGCGCCGGATGCTGAGCGCGCTGTTCAAGCGCTCGGGGTTGATCACCAGCCTGTTCGTGGCGCTGTCCACCGGGGCGGCGAGGCTCTTCGGGGCGATGGGCATGCGGGGGATGGCGGCGAACTTCTCGGCGGTGGTGTTCCTGGCGCGGTACGTGCGCGGCGTGCTGAAGGGGAAGGGCAGCCGCGCGGCGGTGACGGAGATCGAGGATCGCTACCTGGTCTATGAAGCGTTGAACTCGACGAAGTGGCCGGGCCGGTCGCTGTTTCATGACTTGAACCGGGACCTGCGGGTGCTGCTGCATCTGGAGAAGCGGCCGTACCGGGCCAAGCACATCGCGTGGGCGCTGTTTGGCTATGACGCGTATGCGATTCTGGCGATGTTCCGGTGGCGCAAGTGGGCGCGGAAGTGGCACGTGCCGTTGATGAACCGGTTCCTGCGAGGGATGCAGGGCATGTTGTATGGGATTGACCTCGCGACCGACATCGAGCTGGGTTACGGCGTGTACTTCGTGCACTCGCACGGCGTGGTGGTTGGCGGCAACGCGAAGGTGGGAGCCGGAACGCGGTTCCTGGGCTCCAACACGGTGGGGACGGCGAAGGAGAACGGCTATCCCGAGATCGGCCGGAACGTGCTGGTGAGTTGTGGAGCGCGGGTGCTGGGGCCGATCCGCGTCGGAGATGGCGCCAGCCTCGGCGCCAATGCCGTAGTGCTGAGCCACGTGCCGGACGGCGTCACCGCCGTGGGGATTCCAGCGAAGGTGGTGAGCAAGTCCGACAAGAAGGCGGAGACGGCACAAACCCACACCGATGCTCCGTGAGCTGGACCATGATGTCCTCTGACACTCTCCACGCGCTCAGACACGGCATCCCGCTGGCCCCAGGTACCCGGGTGGGGGCGTGGCGAGTGAAGGCCTTTCAGAGCCAGGGTGCCTACGGAGCGGTGTACCAGGCTGAGCGGGTGGGCTGGAGGCGCTCGGAACCCGGGGCGCTCAAGGTGTCACTGTTGCTGTGGAACGCGCGGGTGGAGCGAGAGGTGAAGCTGCTGTCGAGGCTGAGCCACCCGAGCATTCCGCGACTGCTGGACCGGGGTGGGTCGCTGCCACCTTCGAGCGCTGAGTACCCATACTTCGTCATGGAGTGGGTTCAGGGCCCGGAGCTGTATGCCTGGGCCGAGCAGCACGCGCCCTCGGAAAAACAGGTGTGCCGGGTGCTGGCACAGGTGGCGCGGGCGGTGGAGGCGGTGCACGCGGCCGGCGCGGTGCACCGGGACGTGAAGGGAGCCAACGTACTTGTCCGGCTGTTGGACAGGCGCGCGATGCTCATCGACTTCGGCTCGTGCCACTTTCAGGGGGCACAGCGGCTGACGTGGCAGGCGCTGCCCCCGGTGACGCCGGATTATCTCTCGCCTCAGGCGTGGCCGGTCTTCATCCGCTCGCAGTTTCATGAGGAAGGCTATTACGAGCCGTCGCCAGCCGATGACCTGTACGCGCTGGGCGTGATGGCCTATCGCCTGGTGATGGGCCAGTACCCCGAGCGCATCCAGGCGAAGCAGGATGAACACGGCCGCTGGCAGGCGACGGGCCCGGACCCCAGGCCGAAGTTGGAGAGCAACCCCCGGGCCGGGCCATTGCTGCGGGAGGTCATCGTCCGCCTGTTGTCGGACGAGCCGGAGGCGAGAGGAACGGCAGCGCAGGTAGCCGCGGCTCTGGAGGCCGGAGCAGGTGAGGAGGAGGCGAGTGGGAGCGCCAGGCCTCCAGTGCGGACACGAGTCTGGAAGCCGTGGCTGACCGTGGCGGCGGCGGGAGCGTGCGCGGTGTGGCTCTGGTGCTCGCAGTGGAGGCACCAGCTGCCCGGCTTCTCGAATGCTCAGGCCCCGGACACGGGCACTACGGCAGTAGGTGACACCTCGCCTACCGAGCCTGAGGTTGCCACTCCATCTTCGGAAGAGACCAAGCCCATCGCCCAGGAGCCCCTTCCTGAGCCTCGTCCCTGGCAGGCCCAGTCCGATGAGAAAGGCCGGTGCCCAGGCCGCAAGCAGGTGCCCATGAACGGAGGCTGTTGGGAGCAGCTCTCAAGGAGCGTCGAGGAGTGCGTGGAGAACGGCTACGTGCTCTTCAAAGGCAAGTGCTACTTGCCTGTTCCCGCGCCTCCCAGGAAGCCCGCGCCCACCTCGAGCCCTGAGCAGGCGCGGTGAGCATCCTGCTTCTCCCTTTGGCGGCAGTAGCAAGTCCGACAAGAGGGCAGAGACGGCGCAGGTTGACGCTTTCGCACGGGATGCTCTATCCACGCGGCCATGAGCTCCCCTTCGGTGGTCCAGATCACCGCGGGAGTTGCCTTCGTGGCGGTAGCCGCTGCGGCAGCCGGGGCGCTTGTTCTGGTACCCCTCGTGCTGCTGACGGAAGCCCCCTCGGAGCCGTCTCCAGCGACACTGGTGATGAGGAGGTCCCCGTGACGATCTTTGAACCTCTCTCCTACGCATCGCTGTTTGCTGGAGCAAGATGGCGATCAGCCCTTGACGCGGGCCGGAAAGAAGAGAGCGAGCTCTGGAGGTATCTGCGAGAGCAAATCTCCTTCGTCGAGGGGCTGGGACAGGCGTATCGGTTTGAAGATTACCTCGCGGAGCTCCCCGCCACGTCCCCTCCCGACGTAAGTACCGCCTTGGACGCGAGCCCAGAGTGCCTCACGCGGCGCGCCTTGGCTCTTGCGCTCAAGTCTCTCGAGGAGTCTTCGGATCCAGATCAGGCGCTGCACCTGCTCGTGCTCCTCAACCTCCTGAACTTCCTCGCCAATACCGGGCAGACCGCCGACTTCGAGGACTTCTTCACAAACCGCCTCGACTACGCGCCGCTCGCCATCGCCGTCTTCGCCACGCGCGAGGAGGCAGAGACCTGGCTTCGAGGGCTGGAGAAGCCACCCAGCCCGGCCCGCATCCTCGTTGGAGATGAGTATTACCTGGCCTGGTATTCCCGCGACGACGGCGCCCGGCGCGTGGATCGTGAGTTCACCATCGAGCCCTACATCGAAGGGTTCACGGCCAAGGGGATCCCCGCGGACTCCCCCTCATTCACAAGCAGGGCCGAAGCCGAGGCGTGGCTGGAGAAAAACCCCGCTTCTCCCTTTGGCTTCCTCTCCATCTCCGGGGAGTACTACTTCGCGGTGCACCACAAGCGGCTCAAGCGGCACACCCTTCACCCGGTCGCGCTCAGCCTGCGGCAGTGGGAAAAAGAAAAGAAGGCTGCTGAACGTCAGGAGCCATGAGCCGAGCCTCCGCCGACGCGGGTTCGACGCGGTAAGACCCCATCAGACAACGTGAGCAACTTCCTCGTTGAGGTTCCGCACCTTGATCGAGCAGGTTCGACAAGAGGGCGGAGACGGCGCAGACTGACAACCCATGCCCCTTGAGCCGGACCGTATGTCCTCTGGCCTTCTCCACGCGCTCAGAGACGGCACGCCGCTGGCCCCAGGTACCCGGGTGGGAGCGTGGCGAGTGAAGGCGTATCAGGGCCAGGGCGCCTACGGAGCGGTGTACCGGGCCGAGCGGGTGGGCTTCAGGCGCTCGGAGCCCGGCGCGCTCAAGGTGTCGCTGTTGCTGTGGAACGCGCGCGTGAAGCGCGAGGTGGAGCTGCTGTCGAGGCTGAGCCACCCGAGCATTCCGCGCCTGCTGGACCGGGGTGGGTCGCTGCCGCCTTCGAGCGCTGAGTACCCATACTTCGTCATGGAGTGGGTGCAGGGCCCGAAGCTGTATGCCTGGGCCGAGCAGCACGCGCCCTCGGAGAAACAGGTGTGCCGGGTGTTGGCGCAGGTGGCCCGGGCGCTGGAGGCGGTGCATGCCGCGGGAGCGGTGCATCGGGACGTGAAAGGGGACAACGTCCTGGTAAGACTGTCGGACAGGCGCGCGGTGCTCATCGACTTCGGCTCGTGCCATGTTCAGGGGGCACAGCGGCTGACGTGGCAGGCGCTGCCCCCGGTGACGCCGGATTATCTCTCGCCTCGAGCGTGGCTGGTCTTCATCCGCTCGCAGCTTTATGAGGAGGGCTATTACGAGCCGTCTCCAGCCGATGACCTGTACGCGCTGGGCGTGATGGCCTATCGCCTGGTGATGGGCCAGTACCCCG
>DASVVJ010000617.1:0-2571 GCA_036389955.1 Myxococcaceae bacterium | reverse complement strand
GTTCAAATCCTCGGAATCTCTTGGAAAAGGGCGCGCCACCTTATAGCAGAGGCGCAGCCTGTCAACGCCGCCCGCCACACGCCTGAAGCCGATGAACGTCCCTGCCCGCCCATTGCTTCCCCGAGGCCCCTACCTGCTCTGCGACGACTCCGTGCGGCCCGAGTTGCCGCTGGCGGAGAAGGCCGCCCGTCTGCTGGCGGGAGGAGCCCGGGTGCTCCAGCTTCGCATGAAGCGCACGCCGCCCCGCGAGGCCCTGGCCGCCGCGCGCGAGGTGGTGGCCGCCTGCCACCGCGCCGGGGCCCTGTGCCTGCTCAATGACCGGGTGGACCTGGCGCTGCTGTCCGGAGCGGACGGGGTGCATGTGGGAGACGAGGATCTGCCTCCCGAGGCGGCGCGCGAGCTGCTGGGGCCTGGCCGGGTGGTGGGGGTGACGGTGCGCAACGCGGCGGGAGCGCGGGCGGCGAAGGCGGCGGGGGCGGACTATGTGGGGGTGGGGCCCGTCTTCGGCACCACGACGAAGCAGGTGCCCGCGCCGGTGCTGGGCGTGGAGGCCTTCGCGGCGGTGGTGCGGGACTGCCCGCTGCCGGTGGTGGGCATTGGCGGGGTGGGGCTGGCCAATATTGCCCAGGTGGCGGCGGCGGGGGCGCACTGCGCGGCGGTGGCCTCGGATGCGCTGCTTGCCCCGGACATTGCCGAGCAGGTGCGGCGCCTTTCCGCCGCCTTTAATACAGGCCTGCGGGGGGCTAGCCTCGAGGACTCTCCATGAACCATCCACCGCGACACCATGGCCAGCCGCCGCGCCGGCCCAACATCGGCATTACTCCGGACTGGCATGACGCCGCGCCTGAATCCCCGTTCGCCCGCTACGAGCTGAAGGTGACGTACGCGGAGGCGGTGCTGCGCGCCGGAGGGCTGCCCTTCGTGCTGCCCTACTCGGATGACCCCACGTGTGTAGAGGCCTACCTGGACCGGGTCTCGGGGGTGATCGTCACCGGGGGCGCGTTCGACATTCCGCCCGAGGCGTATGGCGAGACGGCGCGCGAGGGCATGGGGCCGGTGAAGGAGGGTCGCACCGCCTTCGAGACAGCGCTGATGCGCGCGGCGCTCAAGCGCAACATGCCGGTGCTGGGCATCTGCGGCGGCATGCAGCTGCTCAACGTGCTGCTGGGCGGCACGCTGTACCAGGACATTGGCCGCGAGGTGCCCGAGGCCCGCGAGCACGAGCAGAAGCATGACCGGACGCAGCCGCAGCACCCAGTGGACGTGAAGGACAACTCGCTGCTGGCGGAGGCGGTGGGGAAGGGCCAGCTGATGGTGAACTCCACCCACCACCAGGCGGTGAAGAAGGTGGGCAACCAGGTGGTGGCCAGCGCCATCTCGCCCGATGGCGTCATCGAGGCCATCGAGTCCACCGCCCACGCCTTCGCGTTGGGCGTGCAGTGGCACCCGGAGTACATGCTGAACAACCTTCCGGTGCACGCGGGCATCTACAAGGTCTTCATCCACAAGGCGCGTGACTACCGGCGGTGAGCGCTTCTCCTCGCGTGCTGCTGTTGGCGGGCCATGAGCCCATGGGCCGCGCGGGCCTGCTCGCGGACGCGGCCACGGTGCGGGCGCTGGGAGGCGCTCCGGTAGCCGTGCCCACGGCGCAGACGGCGCAAGGCACCACCACGTTTCTCTGGGAAGCCACGCCCGTGCGGCTGCTGCGCGCACAGGTGGCGGCCGCGCGCGAGCTGGGGCCGCTGCATGCGGTGAAGCTGGGCATGGTGCCGGACGCGTCGCGCCTGAAGGCCCTGCGCGAGGCGCTGAGCGGCACCGGGGCATGGTGGGTGGTGGATCCGGTGGTCCGCACCTCGAGGGGCCAGGTGCTGTCGCGGCTCACGGTGCGGCACTACCTGGAGCTGGCGGGCCCCCGGGTGGTGCTCACGCCGAACCTGGACGAAGCGGCGTGGCTGCTGGGGCTGCCCGCGGTGCGCACGGTGGAAGAGGCGGCCGAGGCGGGCCGCGCGCTGGTGGCCGAAGGCTTTGGCGCGGTGCTGGTGAAGGGCGGCCACCGGGAGCGCGGAGCCGTGGATGTGTTGTGCCTGCCGGGGCGGACGCGGCTGCTGGAGGGCCAGCGCCTGCGCCGTCACGCGGGGCTACGGGGCACGGGCTGCAGGCTGGGCTCGGCGCTGGCGGTGGAGCTGGGACGCGGACGCTCCGTGGAGGCCGCCGCGCGCCGGGCCAAGGCGTACGTGGCCGGCTACCTGCGCACAGGAGCGGGGTAGGGCAGGGCACGCAAGCCTCGCCGGACACCAGGAAACCTGGCACGGTGCAATGGATGGACGGGGGCTTCGTATCCACTGTGAGGTCGATCGGGACTCCCCCTGACGCGGTAGCTACCTTTCTGCGAGAGCCATGCGCCTGATCTTGAACATCCTGTGGATCATCCTCGGAGGCGGCTTCATCATCGCCATCGAGTACCTGATCGGTGGACTGTTGCTGTGCCTCACCGTCATCGGCATCCCCTTCGGCATGCAGTGCTTCAAGCTGGCGGGGCTGGGGCTGCTGCCCTTCGGCTAGGACATTCAG
>DASVVJ010000616.1:0-3039 GCA_036389955.1 Myxococcaceae bacterium | reverse complement strand
GGCCACCACTTCGTCGCGATGACGACCTCACCCGGCTTCTTGCCCAGCCGCGTGAGCGCTCCCGCAAGCGCACGCTCCGAGCGGCCTCTCCCGTAGATCTCCGCGGTGTCGAACCAGTTGATGCCGCCCTTCAGCGACGCGTCGACAATCTCCTGCACCGTCTCGGCCGGCAGCGCCTCCCAGAAGCCTCCCGCCAGGCCGAAGCCCTCGGAGAACTGCCAGCACCCCAAACCGACAACGGAGACCTGAACCTCCGACCGCCCCAGTCTTCGAAGCTCCACCGTGTGTCCCTCCCGAGAGGTCCATTAGAACCCGATCAGTCGTTCAGGGCGCCACGACGAATCCACTCGACGATGGCGTCGTATTCGTTCTGCCTGGCCCCCTCGCTGCTGCCCCGGGGCATCAGCGCGCCGTATTTGGGATCGAGCGGCCCCCGAAGCTTCATCACCAGGAAGCTCTCCTCCGGCTTGCCGGGGACCACCAGCCTCCGGCCCTCGCTTCGAGCAGCCGCGTTGTAAGAGACCTTGTTGATCAGCTCCTCGTAGGTCTTACCACCCCCCAGCTCCAGCCCTTCCTCGGCCTGCCCCGGGGCGTGGCACTGGCTGTAGTTGCAGCCCCGCTCGAAGACCTGGACCTGGATCACCGACAGCCTGGGTTCGATGACCGGGAGTTCCGGCTCCGGCTCCTCTGGCGGAGGGGTGGGCTCTTTCTCAGGGTCGCCGCCACAGGCCATCAGCACCAGGCAGAGGGGCAACACGGGGATGACGCCGCAGATGCGCTTGGAGATCGACATGAGTGAGGCCCTTCTACCTCATCACCGGCTTGCCGCGCTGCCGCCGGGGCTTGACGCTCTGCCACGCCAGTTGGGGCAGCGTGGTGCGCATCCACTGTGGATCGATCGGGGCTCCCGCCAGGAAGCGGCGGCACGCCTCATGGCTCGGGCCCAGCAGCACCACGTCGAGCAACAGCGGAGGCCACGGCGGCAACGTGCCCTCAGTAATAAACCGTCCCATGTGGAGCACGATGGGGAGCAGCAGCTCGGCCTTCCTCGCCTGAAGCGTTTCCGCCGCGTCAGCGCCCAACTCGAGCGACATCGCCTGGTACATGAAGCGGCCCTCGTCCGGGTGGCTGAGGATCCACTCCAGGTGGCCGTCCACCAGGGCGACCACCGAGGCCTCCGCCGTGCGCGCTGCGGTCACCCTCTCGGCCAGGTGCGCGAAGAGCCGCTCGAAGGTCCGCGTCAGCAG
Organism: Myxococcaceae bacterium; assembly: GCA_036389955.1. Lineage (GTDB taxonomy): Bacteria > Myxococcota > Myxococcia > Myxococcales > Myxococcaceae > DATHBR01. The sequence continues at coordinate 1,792 of DASVVJ010000616.1, read as the reverse complement.
CGCCAGGGTGAGCCCCGGCAGCCCATCGAACAGGTGGTAGACACTCGACGGGCTGGCTCCCGCCGCGCGCCGGATGTCCTCGATGCCAGTGCCGAGCACTCCCCGCTCCATGAAGCACCGCAGCGCCGCGTCCAAGAGCGCGTCGCGCCGCTTCATGCCATCCCGCCGTGCAGGCTCCATACCCCCTACCCTATTCGCAGCACCCTTCGCGGTCGACCCGGGTAGAATTGGAATAATCTTCCAATTTGCTGGGCAGCCTGCCAGGCTCTGGCCATGGCTGACCTGATCCTCACGGGTGCGTCTCGCGGTATTGGCCACGCGCTGGCCCTGGCCCTCGCCGAGCGCCGGGGCGATCGCCTCGTCCTTGTCGCCCGGGACCGGACCCGCCTCGAAGCCCTGGTCACCGCCGTCGAGCAGAAGGGCGGCCGGGCCAGTGCGGTGCCGGGAGACCTCTCCACCCTGGCCGGAGCCCAGGCGCTCGGAAGGCGGCTGGCCGACACCGTCACTCCGGGCGCGACGCTGATTCACAACGCCGGGCTGTGGCCCTCCAAGAAGGAACTCACCCCCGAGGGCTTCGAGACCGCCTTCACCGTCAACCACCTGGCGCCCCTGGTCATGCAGCGGCCGCTGCTGGAGGCCGGGCACCTGCGCCGCATCATGGTGGTGAGCGCGGGCCTCATCTTCAAGGGCCGCTTCGATCCCGCCCGGACTCCCATCGGCGGCGACTTCTCCAGCATCCGCACCTACTGCAACACCAAGCTGTGCTTCGCCGTGGCCATGCGCGACATCGCCGCCCTCTACCCGGGGATCGACGTCGTCGTGCTCCATCCGGGCGTGGTGCGGACGGACCTCGGAGCGCGCACGGGCCCTGTTGGCTGGCTGCTGTCGCTCGTGAAGCGAGGCTGGGAAGCTCCCGAGGTATGCGCCGCACGGCTCGTACGGATCCTCTCGCGTGAGCGCTGGTCCCCCCCGGGTGAGGCGCGGTGGCTCGTGGAGGAGAACGAGCAGCCCTGGCCCCCCGTCGCCCAGGACGAGGCCACCCTGAGCGCGGTACGCGAGAGTACCGCCCGGCTTCTCGCCTTCATCTGAGGCGGTAGAGTGCGCCGCGAACCTCCAGGAGGCTCCCGGTGCTCTGCCGCCACTATCACCTCAGGGGAGAAGGCTGCGACAGCGCCTTCACCGTGGACACTTCGCGCATCACCTTCGGCCGGGGCTGCCTGGCCGAGGTAGGTGACCGCGCCAGGGCGCTCGGCATGAAGCGCGTGGCCCTGTTCTCGGACGAGCGCATGGCTGGGCTGCCTCACTTCCAGAAGGTGCGCCAGTCCCTGAGCGCCGCAGGACTGGACGTGGCCGTCTATACCGGCGTGCACATCGAGCCCACCGACCAGTCGTTCCTGGATGCGGCCCGGTTCGCCACCGAGGCCCGGCCGGACGGTTACGTCTCACTGGGTGGCGGCTCCGTCATCGACACGTGCAAGGCCGCCAACCTCTACGCCACGCATCCGGCGGACTTCCTGGCCTACGTCAACGCGCCCGTGGGCGAGGGGCGCGCGGTGCCCGGCCCGCTCAAGCCGCACATCGCCTGCCCCACGACCTCGGGCACGGGCAGCGAGGTCACCGGCATCACCATCTTCGATCTGCTCTCCATGGCGGCGAAGACGGGCATCGCCTCGCCGGCGCTGCGGCCCACCGAGGCGCTCGTCGACCCGGACTGCACCGCGACCCTGCCCGGCGAGGTGGTCGCCGCCAGCGGGCTGGATGTGCTGTCCCACGCGCTGGAGTCCTATACCGC
>DASVVJ010000615.1:0-5497 GCA_036389955.1 Myxococcaceae bacterium | reverse complement strand
CGTGTCCGCCACCTTCAGGTGGACAGCGAGCCCTGGCACATCCCTCGCCAGCGAGTGCAGGGCGGGCCCCAGCCGCGTGGGCGCCTCGCGCAGGGAGGACACCACCTCGCGAACCTCGGACAGCAGCGTGCGGGCGACGCTCTGGGCGCGGCGGACATGCTCGGCGCCAGGTCCCTCCTGCACGGTGTGCACGGCGGCCTCGAGGTTGAGCGTGAGCGCGGTGAGGTGGTGCCCCAGCGAGTCATGCACCTCGCGGGCGATGCGCAGCCGCTCCTGCTCGCGCTCCCGGTCGGCGAGCAGCACCTGAGCGGCCTTCAATTCCGTGTGCAGCCGGGCCAGCTCGCGGCGTGCCTCGGCCTCGCGCTGCTGGATGAAGGACACGGCGAAGGAGAAGCCCACGAAGCCCGCGTAGATGGCGGCCGTCAACACGGCTCGCATGGGCGGGAAGATGGCGAAGTACACGCCCAGGCACAGCAGGTGCTGCCCCACCAGCCAGAGGACCGCCTTGCGCGAGGGCAGCAGCGCAGGCGCCTGCCCCGCGACAATCGCGAGCAGCGCCCCCTCGAACCCGTAGTGGCTGGTGGCGATCACCCCCAGCGCGGCCACCGTCTGCACGCCCAGGAGCGAGACCCACCCCCCGACCTCCTGCCGTGCGTTGACCCCATAGGCCACGCCGAAGCAGAGGAAGGCGGCAAGCCACACGAGCGAGGCGGGCGAGGCGAGGTGAGCCGGCGCGGCTGCCAGCTCCGCCGCACGCGGGTAGCCGACCACGGCCCAGGTGAGGAGCCCTGCCCACTGGAGAAACCGGGGGGTGACCTGAGGTGACGCCATCGCGAGGCTCAATCTACGAGCCTCGCGGCGCCAGGACCATGTGCCGGAAGTCATACGCGGGGCCTATGACGACCCGCAGATGTGGGCCTTCCGGGAGCGCCGTACCGTGAACGCATCGCTTCCCAGGAGGTTGTCCATGACGCTGTACCTCATCGCACGCTGGCTCCACATCTCCGCAGGCATGGTCGCCTTCGCGGCGCTCTGGCTGCCCCTCATCGGCCGCAAAGGAGGCCCGCTTCACCGCCGGGCCGGCTGGGTCTACGTGGGCGCCATGATCGTGTCCGCCCTCACGGGCATGGTCATCTCCGGGTGGCGCTTCTTCACGCAGCAGGGCAATCCCGCCCCTGCCCTCTTCCTCATGTACGTGGGCGTGCTGAGCGCCGCGAGCGCCATCATGGGCGTGCGCGTCATCCGGACGAAGGCCCGCAGGGGAGCACTGCGGCACCCGCTGGATCTGGGCGTGGCGGGACTGCTGCTTCTCATGGCCCTGGTGACGGGAGGCTACGGCCTGTCCGTGGGGGCCTCGCTGCTGTACGGCTTCGCGCCGGTGGGACTGGCGGTCGGCGGAGGCCAGCTCTACTTCTGGCTGCGGCCTCCCCAGGAGCGCATGGCCTGGTGGTTCGAGCACATGGGGGCCATGATCGGCTCGGGCATCGGCACGCTCACCGCCATGCTGGTGGTGAACGCCCGCCACTTCGGCGGGAGCGGCTTCCTGCTCGCCCTCTTCCTGGGCCCCACGCTGGTGGGCCTGGTGGGCCTCAAGCTGTGGGAGCGCTACTACCGCCAGCGCTTCACGGCGAAGTCCCCGGCGGCTCAGGCCGCCTGAGGCTCACGCCACCTGCTTCTGGAGCGAAGGAACGGACGGCACGCCCGCGCCACGCTCACGCTCCAGCGCGACGGGCACCTTGCGAGCGTGGGGCTTGTGCACCACCAGGTACTGGGCCACCTTGAAGCGCGCCCGCCGCAGCAGCCAGCCCATGCGCTGCGAGCGCGCGTCCACCTTGTTCACGAAGCCGTTGAACTGCTTGAGGGCCACCGGCAGCACCGCGGTCCAGTCCGCCTGGGGCACCTGCAGCATGTCCGCCAGGTTCTGCCCGCCCACCTTCTCCTCGGACAGGAAGAAGCGCACCAGGCTCACCGGCAGGCCGTCGATGACGGACCAGGGGACGAAGGTGCGCAGCCCCTCCAGCAACGAGGCGGTCATCGCCGTGCCCTCGGGCGAGGGCAACATCTGCCGGTCGCGGATGAAGCGCGTGAGCGCCATGGCCTCGGCGTAGTGGGAGGGCAGCAGCCGCTCGTCGACGCCCAGGCCCCGGCCCACGACACTCCAGACGTAGGTCCAGTCCTCGCGCTCCTGGCGCGACACCGGGAGGTTCAGCGCATCCAGCCCCTCGAGCACCACGCAGCAGAACGTCATCAACGTTCCGGCCATGTCCTCCTGGTTGATGGGGACGCCCAGCCCCGGCGTGTCCCAGGGCCGCGCGGGGTCATGCGTCAGGTGGTAGCGGCTGATCGCGTGCAGCAGCCGCACCTTCTGAATCATCTGATGGCCCCGGCCGCCCGGCACCAGGGCCCCCGGCGCCATCATCGCTTCCACGTACTCCGTCGTCTCATTCAGGCGCCGCACGGGGCTCTTGAGCAGATACGCCGTGCGATAGAGCGTCTGCACGCCCTTGCCCGCCGCATAGGCATTGGGCAGCGAGTAGGTGCCCAGAATCATCCGGATCTCCGCGCGGTACAGCGCGAAGAGCTTCTCGGCCCGGTGAATGCGCTGGCGATCCAGCACCGGCACCTGCCGCGCCGCCCGGGCCAGGTACTCGTACACGCTGGGCGGCACGTCCCGGCCGGTGCCTCCCACCTGCATCATCAGCAGGCGCATCAGCCCATGCACCGCACGCATGCCACCCTGGGCGGCCACCTGCTGAAGCAGGGTGTCCGCGAGTGGATCTCCCTCCAGCCTCATCGCGTCCAGGAACGCATGGCTCAACATGGGCGGTGGCATGGTGGTTTCCACGCTGAGCATACTCGCTCTGGCGAGGGCCGCGCATCCAGGCGGCCCGCGCGGCTTTCAGCTCCCACGAAAGAGGACTAGACCTTGAGGCGGATGGCTCCCGGCAGCAGCGTCATCCTCGCGGGCAGCCGGCCAGGCACCTCGCCATCCACCTCGATGAGCACCTCGCGGCCGTCGGCGCTCTCCACCTGGAAGGTGCGGCACTGCAGCCGCCGGGTGCCCTTCCACGTCACGTGCTCGCCGCTGTAGATGCCCTTGGACTTGAAGATGAAGTCGCTCAGCCCGTAGCCCGACCAGATGGTGATGTCGAAGAGCCCATCATGGGTGAGCGCGTCCGGCGCCACGCACATGCCGCTGCCGAAATAGCGGCCGTTGGCCACCGCCACCACGTTGATGGGCACATCCTGGGGCTCGCCGCCGTCGGCGCGCAGGCGCACCGTGGGCGGCTCGAAGCGGAACATGCCCTTCACCGTGCCCCACACGAAGCTCATGTTGCCGCCCAGCGCCTTGCTGCTGGCGTTCACCTCACTGGCCACCACCGCGCTCACGCCCACCGAGGCGATGTTGGCGAAGTAGCGCTGCTCCGGCTTGCCCTCGGCGTTGAGGTACTCGACGAGCCCCACGTCGAAGAGCTCCGTCTTGTCGGTGCTCAGCCGCGCCAGCGCCGACTCCAGCTCCAGGTCCCACCCGAACGTGCGCCGGAAGTCTCCGCCCGTGCCCCGGGGGATGACGCCCAGCGCCGCCTGGGGGTTGATGGCCTTGCCGTCCCGGAAGAAGCCGTTGACCACCTCGTTGATGGTGCCGTCCCCGCCCACCGCGACGATGCACTCGTAACCGTCGTCGATCGCCTTTCGGGCAATGCGCGCCGCGTCCATCGCCCCGGCGGTGAACGCGTGGCCGAACTCCCCCAGGCTCCGGTTCACCTTGGCGGATAGCTCGGCCCAACGCTTGCCCGTCTGGCTGCTCGCGCTGCGCGGGTTGACCACGAGGAACGTCTTCATTCGGCCTCTCTCCTCCTGCCGGGGACGCTGTTTACGCGCTCGCGAAGCCTTGCACCACTCCGCAGGCGCCCTTTCGAGGGGGGGAGGGCACCCGGAGCGGGGGCGTACCATATTCTGCCCGTGCAATGCTGGGTGCACGCACCGCGAAGGGAGCACCGCGCCCGGGGCCTCCAGCGAGAAGCCGGCGGAGCACCGGCTCAGGCGGGGTTGTCACCCACGCGGCGCAGCTGCTCGCAGTGCTGGCCCACCAGCTTCGTGTACTCGTTCACGATGGCGTCGAAGCGCGTCTGGCGCTCGGCGAGATCCGGTACGTGGCGGTTGGCGAGCACCTTGAGGTTCACGTGTAGCGCGTTGCGCAGCGCCATGATCATGTCCACCAGCTCGTACTCGCGCATCACGTCCACGGCTTTCACCACGCGGGTACCGACGATCAGCAGCGTGGTCTTGTCGATCGTCCTGTCCTGGGAACTCCATGTGCCCGCCAGCTGCACCTCCACCAGCCGCCCGTCCATCAGCAGATACAGCCGGCTGCCGGTGAAGGCTCCGCTGTCATTGGGCTGGAAGTCGCCGTACAGCGCCTGGTTCTCCAGGCGCCCCGCCAGGCTGATGGCCGGCACGTCGAGCCACTCCGCCTTGCGCTGCCGGGCGGGCAACGAGCCGAACACATCCTCGAGCACGGCCCGCTGCCGCTCCTCTCCCGCGAGGAGGCTGTCGGTGCGGATCGGCTTCGCCATCAGCTTGACCTCGGGGAGCGCGATGTCGATCAGCTCCTCGATGATCGCGGCTTCCGCCTTGGCCTGCTCCTCGATGCGGCTATAGAGCTCGACGGTCGGATTGGAGGGGAAAGTTCCCTCGGGCAGCTTCTCGCCCCTGAGGGACCGCTCCAGCAGGCCGGCGGTCTCGATGATCTGCTCCGCGATCTCCTGGCGGGCAGCCTCGCGCTCTTCGGGGGTCAGGGGCTTGGGGTCGTGGCTGGACACAGGCCCAGCCTAGCCCGGCACGGGCCGGGCTGTCCCTGACCACGGAGAGGCTGGCTCAGTGCAGCATCGTCGAGCCCTGCGGAGGCTCCAGCTTCGAGGACTCGGCCCACGCCTCGTCGAAGGCGGCGGCGAACTCGTCCTCGTCGCCCAGCACGTCGGACACGTCCCGGACCTCCAGCAGCTCGTCGACGAAGTCCTCAGACTCCGGCTTCCCGTCCGCGATGAGCTTCACGACGCTGCGCGCCAACCGATCGATCGAGCCCCGGAACGCCATCTTCAGCAGCTTCTTTTCAATCAGCACTTCCACCAGGCGGCGCGCCTGCTCGTAGTGCGGCGGATCCGGATCGCGCTCCGCGCGCCCGCGCAGAAAGTCCTGCACGGTCTCCTCCGCGCTCGCACCGCTCCAGTACTCGTCGAAGTCCGAGGGGCCAATTCGAGTCTCCGCCAGGGCGTTGAACTCGGCGGCCAACCGGTGCGCGGTGGCGAAATCGCCCGCGTTCGCCGCCGACAGCATGGGATCAACCAGCTGCGCCAGCTTCGCGACAAGCCCGGGGTCCACCGGCGAATCGTTCTTCTTGGAAGACATTCTGCGCATTCCACCTCACCTCTACTCCCGCCCCGGTGTCTGGCGAAGAGGCCGGGAGTAGATCCTGAATCGGCATTCTGCACCAGAG
>DASVVJ010000614.1:0-10611 GCA_036389955.1 Myxococcaceae bacterium | reverse complement strand
CGTCACGGGCCTCGGCCAGATGGCGCAGCATCGCCGGGTGGTCCTCCACCGGCATCATCATCAACAGCGGGCGGCGCACCAGCGTGTCCATGCTCTCGTGGCCCAGGTAGCGCACGGTGGCCGGGTTGACGTAGAGCACCCGGTTCTCCGCGTGCACCAGCACCGGATCCGGGAAGCCCTCGATGAGCAGGTGCAACCCCGCCTCGGTGCTGCGCAGCGTGGCCTCGGTGCTCGCCCGCAGCGCGTCCGTGTTGCGCCGCTCCAGCCACAGGGACAGGGCTCCGGCGGCACCCGCCACCAGGGCCACCGTGGCCTGCTCCCAGGGGCGCGCCTCCACACAGTTGTCGAACCCCACGAAGCCGAACAGCTCCCCGTGCACCTTCAGTGGCAGCAACAGCACGCTGCGCGTCTGCTGCGCCTCCAGCAGGCTCTTGAGTTCCGGGGGGCACTCGTCCGTGAGGAACTGCAGGGGCTGGCCCACGCTCAACAGCAGCGCGTGATCCGCGCGCAGCAGCTCCTCCAGGGCATGCCGCTGCGGCACGGCCGGGGACGGGGCGCCGGGGGCGCACCAGTACGCCTCGCGGGAGACGCAGACGCGGCCCAGGCTGTCGTGGTGGGCCTTGAGGATGTAGACCCGGCTGGCGCCCGCGGCGCGGCTCAGCGGCTCGAGCAGCTGCTGATAGGGCTCGTCCTCATGCTCGTGCGCCAGCAGCCGGCGCTGCACCTCCACCACCGCGGCCAGACAGCGCTCCCGGTTGCTGACGGCCTCCAGCGCGCGGCGGCGCTCGGTGATGTCCGTCATGATGCCCAGCACCTCGCCATGCGAGGCGGACGAGGACTGGGCGCACAGCTCCACCCAGCAGGTGCCCGAGCGCGTCAGCACGCGCACCTCCTGCCGGAAGTCCTCCAACTTGCCGGTAATCAGCCCCCGCACCTGCGCGTCGATGCGCTCGCGGTCCACCGGGTGCAGCGCCTCGAGCAGGGGCGTGCCCAGCACCGCTGCCGTCTTCAGCCCGGTCAGCTCACTCCACGAAGCACCCAGCAGCGTGAAGCGGCCCTGCGAGTCGAGCTGGAACACCACCGTGCGCAGGTGCCGCGCCAGCATGCGGTAGCGCAGCGCATCGGCTTCCAGGTCCGAGAGGGCGCGCACTCCACTCAGGCTCCGGGGGCGCTCACGGAAGGAGACACCACTGTCTCCTCCCAGGGACTCGGACGGCCTTGATCCTCCCGACCCCCGCTCGTCTGCCACGAAGCTCTCCTTGCTGCTCCCCCGGATGTTCCGACGCACAGCCAGAGCAACGATAAAGGAGTGGATGGGAGGAAAAGTCAACGAGGGTTGAAATTGTCCCTTGTCTCTCGGACAAGAAAGCAACTGTCCCTTCATTTCCTCACGGATCCAACGGACAGGAGGCTGGCAGGGCTCGAGGGTTTTCCGAGGAGCCCGCGCGGGCACTGCGCCCGCTAGTCGACGTTTTGAACCACGAGCTTCTCAGTAGTGGACACCTGTCACGGACGGCGGGGAGGGCGCAGCGGCCCGGGTCTGTCCGAAATTGCGCGCGTCACTAGCTTCTCCGGGCGCACCGACGAGAGGTCACCCCCATGAAGACAGCGCCCGTGCCCCCCAACGAGTCAGCGCGCCTGGAGGCCCTGGCGGCCCATGCCCTGCTCGACACGCCTTCGGAAGAGGCCTTCGATTCCTTGACGCGGCTGGCCTCGCGGCTGTGCGGCACGCCCATCGCGCTGGTGTCGCTGGTGGACGAGACGCGGCAGTGGTTCAAGTCGCGCGTGGGCCTGGAGGAACCCGAGACGACGCGGGACGTGGCCTTCTGCGCGCACGCCATTCTCCAGGACGGGGTGCTCGTGGTGCGCGACACGCACCAGGACGAGCGTTTCCATGACAACCCGCTCGTCACGGGGGAGCCCCGGATCCGCTTCTACGCGGGCACCCCGCTCAAGAGCCTGAGCGGCCATCCCCTGGGGACGCTGTGTGTGATTGACCGCGTGCCCCGGGAGCTGACGGCCGAGCAGGCCCAGGCGCTCCACGTGCTGGGCCGGCAGGTGGAGGCCCAACTGCAGCTCCGGCTGCGGGTGAGAGAGCTGGAGCGGCGCGACGCGGAGAGCCGCGCGCAGCGCGAGGCCCTGTCCCGGCTCAACCGCCAGAAGGACGGGCTGTTGCAGCTGGTGGTGAAGGACCTGCAGCTACCGCTGAGCGCCATCCACTCGCACGCGGCCCTGGTGCAGAACCGCAGCTACCTGCCCGAGGACGTGCGCGGCGCGGCGCGGGACATCCGCGAGGGCACCGAGAGCGTGCAGCGGCTGGTGGCCAACCTGCTGGAGGCCAGCCAGGAGGATGCGCCGCTGGTGACACGGGTGAGCGAGTTCGACCTCACCGAGATGCTCTCCGAGGTAGCGAGGACCTTCGCTCTGCGCACGCAGGGCACGCGGCGCCAGTTCACCCATGACTCGCGACTGGAAGAGCGGCTGATCACCGGGGACCGCGAGCTGCTGCGGCGCGCGGTGGACAACCTGTTGGACAACTCGTTCCGCTTCACGGCGCTGAGCGGAGGCCAGGTGGCACTGGAAGTCTCGCGGCCCGAGCCGGGGCTGGTGGAGGTGCGCGTGCGGGACGAGGGCCCGGGCATTCCGGCCGCCGCGCGCGTCTACGTCTTCGAGGCCCACCTGCCCGAGGGCATCCCCACGGCGGACCGGGCCCGTGCCAGCAACAGCCTGGGGCTGGCCTTCTGCCGGCGCGTGGTGGAGGCGCACGGCGGGTGGATCTGGGTCGAGGACAACCTGCCCCGGGGCACCACGTTCTGCATGCGCCTGCCGCTGCGGTCCAAGGTGGCGGCGCCTTCCCAGGTGAACTGAGGGCCTGAGCGGATGCCCTACGAGCTTCCCAAGCGCCGGGCACGTGGGTGGGGCGGGGTCCACGTCTACGCGGTGGGCCACTCCACGCGAACGGCGCAGGAGCTGGTGGAGCTGCTCCAGGCGCATGGGGTGCGGACGCTGGTGGACATCCGCACCGTGCCCCGCTCACGCACCAACCCTCAGTTCAACCTGGAGCGGCTTCCGCGGACGCTCGAGGCGGCGGGCCTGCACCACGCGTACCTTCCCCGGCTGGGAGGCCTGAGGCACTCACGGCCGGACTCGCCCAACATGGCCTGGCGCAACAAGAGCTTCCGCGGCTACGCGGACTACATGCAGACGGAGGACTTCGCGCAGGGCCTGGAGGAGCTTCGCGTGCTGGCCCAGGAGGGCCCGGTGGCCATCATGTGCGCGGAGGCTCTGCGCTGGCGCTGCCACCGCAGCCTCGTGGCGGACGCGCTGTTCGCGCGCGGCGTGCAGGTGCTGCACATCACCCGCCCCACCCGCGCGGAGCCGCACAAGCTCACGCCCTTCGCCGAGCTGCATGGCACGCGGGTGCTCTACCCGGCCCACGGCGAGGACATGGCTGAGAGTCCCGCGGAGGCCCCGCGCTAATCCGGCAGGGGCCAGGGCGGCGCCGGGTCCAGGGTGAAGCGGCAGCGCTCGCGCTCGGCGGCCAGGGTGTCCGCGTCGCCGCTCAGCGGTTCATGGCGCGACACCATGTCATCGGGCTCCCATGCGTAGGGCTTGCCGTTGAGCCGCACCAGTCCTTCGGCCACACGGCGGGTGGCCTCGAGCAAAGGCAGGTCCGCCAGGTCTCTCGCCAGCGCCTCGAAGCGCCCCTGGCGCAGCGGGTCCACGAAGCGGAAGCTGAAACGGGCCTGCATGGCCAGGTGGAACCACATGGGCCGGAAGGCCACGCCCGCCAGCTTCACCCGCTCCGCCATGAGCATGAGCAGCTCGTTCACCTCGCGGGCCATTCCCAGGCCGGGCACCTCCTGCCCTGGCAGCTTGGGGCGCACGGCGCTGAAGTGCGCACGTGGGTGGCGCAGGGAGAGCCAGTTCACGAACAGGTAGCTCTCGCCCGCCAGGTGGCGGCGCTCCAGGACACAGTCCACCAGCAGGTGCGCCTGGCCCTCCGCCCGTCCCAGCAGCCGGATACGGTCTCCCGTGCCGGTCACGCTCAGTTCAACGCGGAGTTGGCTGTAGCCCAGCCGCTCCAAGTGGGCGAGCACGCCATACCGGAACAGGGCGTACTCGAGCGCGTGCGCCGTGTAGTGGCCCAGCACCCGTGGCTCATGCGGGAGCGTGCTGCCCAGCGCTCCGTCCAGGTCCTCCTGGGTGATGGGCTCCCAGTCCGAGTGCGCCTCCCGCGTGAGCAGCCGCGAGATGTGCCGGAAGCGCGCGCTGAGCGGATCATATTTCTCGTGGATGGGCAGGTGGCCACGGCCTCCCACCACCAGCACCGAGCCGGCGAACACCTTCCAGGCTTCCACGTGGTAGCCGCCTCCCGGCAGCCACACGGATGGCACCCGCCGCAGCGCCCGGGCCACGGCCAGGTCCCGCTCGCGTGCGCCCGCCAGGGTCATTCCCAGCCGGCCGAAGCGGTCTCCGCGCAGCACGTCTCCGCCAGAGATGACGAAGGCCATGTCCGCCCGGGGCATGCGGCTGAGCAGTGCGCGCAGGGCCGTGAGGTACTCCGTGTCGCCGCTCCCGTCCGGCAGCAGCACCTCGTCCGCGCCGAGCGGGACGCCCCAGTCACTGCCGGAGATCGAGCCAATCCACACCTTGGCATCCCCCGCGAAGCACGCGGCGGTGCCGTCCGGCGGGTGCGCGTCCAGGTCCAGCACCACGGTGGAGCCCCGGAAGCCCTCGTCGCGCAGGGCCGTGAGCGCCACGGCGATGTCATTGATGGCGCAGAAGCCGCCGCCGTGCCCCGGAGCAGCGTGGTGGTAGCCGCCCGCCATGTTGATCACCGCCAGCCGGCGGGCCAGGGCCAGCCGCGCCGCCTCCACCGTGCCGCCACAGACACGCCGCAGCGTATCGAGCAGCGTGTCCACCGGCACGTCGGAGGGATCCACCGCGAAGATGCGGGCGAGCGTCTCCGGCTGAGCCAGGGACTCCAGGTAGGCCACGTCATGCACCCGGGCGAGCTGCGCGTAGGAGACGGGCTGCGGGCGGTGAACATCCTCCGGGCGCACCACGCCCGCCTCCAGCAGGTACCAGGTGGTGAAGTCCACCCGGCGCGGCTCGATGCCCGTGCTCAGCTCCAGCCCCGCGAACGGCAGGCGGTACGACTCGTCATAGAAGATGGGCACCGTTGCCCGGCGTGGGCTCAGCCGCTCCTTCCATGACTGCAGCCAGCCTCTCATCCGGGCCGCTATCCTATCCCCGGAAGGAGCCTTGATGTCCGCTTACGTCGCCGTCGAGATCGCCGTGAAGGATGCTCACCGCTCCGGAGACGGGCTTCCTACCGGGGACTGAGCAGGTCCTCGCCGGGCCCTCGCAGCGAGGGGGCACGCGGCGCCTCGGGCAGATCCGCGCCCGACCGCACCTCCTGGCGCAGTGCCGGGCTGCGCCGCTTCACCGCGCGCACCAGCAGCGAGGTGAGCAGCGCCCAGGCCAGGCCCGCTACCCACCCGCCAAACACGTCCGTGAGGTAGTGCACCCCGAGGAACACCCGGGACAGCCCCACCAGCAGGGTCACCAGCAGCGCCACGCCGAGCACGTACACCTTGAGCCTGCGCCGCTCGATGAGCTGCGCCAGCATCGCCCCCAGCGTGAGGAACACAATGGCCGACAGCATCGCATGGCCGCTGGGAAAGCTGGGCGCATACGCCTCTGTCAGGTGCGGCACCACCGAGGGCCGGGGCCGGGCAAACGCCTCCTTGAGCACGGCGTTGAGCACCCAGCCCCCCACCGTGGCAATCAGCACCAGCACCATCGAACGGAAGCGGCGCACCAGCGCCAGGAAGCCACACACCACCACGGTGACCAGGCTCAGCACCGTCCACCCACCCAGCGCCGTCACGTCCCGCGCGGCGACGCGCAGCCACGGCGGACCAATGGGCAGCTCCGGGTTGTCCGCCCGGCGCATCGCGCGCACCACGGCCTCGTCGAAACTCTGCGTCTCATGCTCGCGAATCTCGTCCGCCAGGAGCATGAAGCCCAGGAAGCAGACCATGATGGCGAAGAGCAGCCCGAGCAGCCGCAGTCCGTCTCCTTGAGTGCTCAGCGAGCGGCCTGGCCAGAAGCGATGCACCATGCCTCTACCCTATGTACTCCCGGCCCGGAGGCAGCCCCGGAGCAGCGGCGGGCGCCGGGTAGTACACAGAGCCAGGCGGGCGCGTCCGGCTCAGGACACGCGAATGCGGTCCCGGGTGGCACTGCTCAACACGGCGCTCATCACGCAGAAGAAGTGGAGGATGAGGCCGGGGAAGACCAGGAGGTAATAGCCCGCGCCGGTGAAGAGAAACCACAGCACCGCCCCCAGGAACTGCCCCTTGTAGAGCTGTCCCAGCCCTGGAATGAAGAAGGACATCACTCCCGCGAGCACGGGACTGAAGCGGCGCTCTCGGACGAGTTCGTAGCTCATGAATGGCTCCGGGCAGGGGAACGGTCTGGTGCCCTACCCGCAGAGTAGCGGGAGTTGGCTTGGTTTGCGAATCGACGCCGGATCAGGTTGGGCTTCCCCTGCCCCTTGTGTCTGCTATCACTGCCCGCCGGGAGGGACCCACTTGGCCATCGCCACCATTGATCCGACGACCGGTAAGACGCTGCGCACCTTCACGGCCCACTCGCCCGAGGAGCTCGAGGCGAGGCTGCGGCTGGCCGCGGAGACGTTCCGCTCTTACCGCCACACCTCGCTGGCGGACCGCAAGCGCTGGCTGGCCCGGGCCGGCGAGCTGCTGGACAGCGAGGCCGAGCGCTTCGGCCGGCTGATGACGCAGGAGATGGGCAAGCCCTTCGAGGCCGCCAAGGCCGAGGCCCAGAAGTGTGCCACCGCGTGCCGCTACTACGTGGAGCATGGCGAGGCGTACCTGCGCGACGAGCCCATCGAAACGGGCGGGGACCGCAGCTACGTGCGCTACGAGCCGCTGGGCCCGGTGCTGGCGATCATGCCGTGGAACTTCCCTTTCTGGCAGGTCGTCCGCTTCGCCGCTCCGGCGCTGATGGCTGGCAATGTGGGTCTGCTCAAGCACGCGCACAACGTGCCGCAGTGCGCCCTGGCGCTGGAGGAGCTGTTCCTGCAGGCGGGCTTCCCCCGGGGCGCCTTCCAGACGCTGCTCATCGAGACGGGGGACATTGCCCGCGTCATCGAGGATTCGCGGGTGAAGGCCGTCACGCTCACCGGCAGCGAGGGCGCGGGGCGCGCGGTGGGCGGCCAGGCGGGCCGGGCGCTGAAGAAGGTGGTGCTGGAGCTGGGCGGGAGTGACCCGTTCATCGTCATGCCCAGCGCGAAGCTGGAGCTGGCGGTGGAAACGGCGGTGAAGGCGCGGCTGATCAACAACGGCCAGTCGTGCATCGCGGCCAAGCGTTTCATCGTCCACGAGGCCGTGTACCCGGAGTTCGAGCGCCGCTTCGTGGAGCGCATGGGCCGGGCGGTGATGGGCGACCCGATGGATCCGAAGACGGAGGTGGGCCCGCTGGCCACGGAGAGCATCCGCCAGGGGCTGCACGCCCAGGTGGAGAAGAGCGTGAGCGCCGGGGCGAACCTGCGGGTGGGCGGCAAGCTGCCCCCGGGACCGGGGCTCTACTACCCGCCCACGGTGATCGCCGATCCGCCGCCGGGCTCGCCAGCCGCGACCGAGGAGCTGTTCGGCCCGGTGGCCGTGCTCTTCAAGGCGAAGGACGCGCGGCACGCCATCGAGCTGGCCAATGACAGTCCTTATGGCCTGGGCGCCAGCGTGTGGACACACGACGAGGCCGAGGTGCGCCAGTTCGTCGACGGCATCGAGACGGGCATGGTGTTCGTCAACGCGATGGTGGCCTCGGATCCGCGCCTGCCCTTCGGCGGAGTGAAGAACTCGGGCCATGGGCGCGAGCTGGCGCTGCACGGCATCCGCGAGTTCCTCAACGCGAAGACGGTGCGCATCACCTCGGGCAGCGTGGCGCCGCCCACCCAGGCCTCGGCTAACGAGTAGGCACCCGGGTGCCGGGGGCGCGGTGGACTTCCTCCAGCGCCTCCGTCACCGCCTCCATCTCCGCGCCGAGCTGCTCCACGCTGTGGCGCAGGCCCGCGCCCGCCACGTCCTCGGAGGCCGCGTCCGCCGTGCGCACCCTGAGCACCTGCGTATAGAGGTGCTCCAGCGTGTAGTACAGCCGCGTGTGCTCGGCTTCCAGGCGCGAGGCCGCCGTGGCCAGCTCCGCCCGCTGGCTGCGCTGCTCGTCCAGCACCGCCAGCGCCGAGGTGAAGCGTTCCTTCACCACCGCATCCGTCTCCGCCTCGAGCCGGGCCACCAGCGCCGCGCGCTCGTCCGCCAGCCGGCGCTCGTCCTCTGGCGACGACAGGGCTCGAAGCTCGCGCTCCCGGTGGGCGAGCGCGTGGCAACTGCTCCGCAGGGCCTCCACGGTCTGCTCCGGCGCATGCACCACTTCTCGCAGCACCCCAGGCCCGCTGCGCATCTCCGCCAGCAGCTTGGCGCACAGCGCGTCCACCCGGGCCATGCGCGGGTCCACGTCCTCCTCTTCCACGGGCGAGGACTCTGGCAGGGGCGCGGCTTCGGGCCCCTCGTGTGGCTTGCTCCGGCGAGGCAGGAGCTGTCGCGCTGCCATCTGCCCGAAGACGAAGACGGCGATGAAGACGAGCCACCACATGCGGGGGTAGCGGAGCGCCATCAGCAACGTCACCAGCGCGCCCGCCGCGTACACCCAACCGAGGAACGGGTTCCGGGTGGCTTCTTCACGGGCCTCGCGCTCAGCCTTCTGAGCCTCCCGCTCCGAGCGCCGCGCCGCGTGCTTGGCCTGCTTGCTCCAACGCTTCTCCCAGCGTCGCTTCTCTTTCCTGGTGGGCAGGCGACCCATCTTCCGGGCCCAGGCTTCCAGCGCCTGCGCCCGGCGCTCCTGGCCCTCGGCCAGAGCCTTCTGCAGCCGGTTCAGCCGGTCCGAGGGCGAAGAGGGAGGAGAAGAATCGCGCGGCACAAGGGGACGCTAACCACGAGTGCCAGGGCTTGTCGCGCGGGGAAAAAGAAGGTGACCGTGGGCCAGGCCAGGGGGTGGAACCCAGCCCACGGTCACCTCGAAGCTGGTTGACCGCAGCTCCGAGACACCCGGCAGCCCGAGGCGCCGTAGGTGTCGGCAGGAGGTAAAGCATCCGGCGTGCCAGGCCCCTGCGCCCTGGCTTCCACGGTGTTTCCCTGGGAGCTGCCCTGAAGGGCACCGTCCAGCTTTTGGACGGGTGTCCACGTTTTGAGACAACCCGGCCAGCACCCCAACTGATGGGAGAGGGTGGCAGGCATGGAGGCCCGGGGAGGCAGGGAGAGGCGCCCCGGGCCAAAGTGGGTTAGGGAGGAACCCTCCGCTCCTGGGGTTGCCGTGCCGATGACCTTTCCCGCCTCGTCCCGCCGCTTCCAGCTCTTCAGCTACGCCGTGCTCGGCTACACCCTGGCCGTGGTGCTGTGGGGTGCCTTCGTGCGCGCCACGGGCTCCGGCGCGGGCTGCGGGGACCACTGGCCGGTGTGCAACGGCGTGGTCATCCCGCGCGAGCCCACCGTGGCGACAATCATCGAGTTCACCCACCGGGTGACGAGCGGGCTGGCGATGGTGCTGGCCGTGGTGCTGTGCGTGTGGGGGCTGCGCGGGCACTCGAAGGGGCACCCGGTGCGCCGGGCCTCGGTGCTGGCGCTGGTGCTCATGTTGACGGAGGCGGCCGTGGGCGCGGGGCTGGTGCTGCTGAAGTACGTGGCGGACAACCAGTCCATCGGGCGCGCGTTCTGGATGGCGGCGCACCTGATCAACACTTTCCTGCTCATTGGAGCGCAGGCGCTCACGGCGTGGTGGGCCGGTGGGCGCGCGCGGCTGGTGTTCCGGGGCCAGGGGCTGGCCGGGGGGCTGGTGTTGGCGGCGGTGTCCGGGGTGATGCTGCTGGGCGTGAGCGGCGCCATCGCGGCGCTGGGAGACACGCTGTTCCCGGCCTCCAGCCTGGCGGAGGGCTTCCGGCAGGACCTGTCCGAGACAGCGCACGTGCTGGTGCGGCTGCGCGTGCTGCACCCGATGATCGCGGTGGTGATGGGCGCGGTGCTGGTGGCGGTGGCCCACCTGCTGGCCCGGCTGCGTCCGTCCCCCGAGGTGAAGCGCGGCGCGACCCTCGTGGGCGTGCTGTACGCGCTGCAGCTGTGCGCGGGGCTCATCAACCTGGTGCTGCTGGCCCCGGTGTGGATGCAGCTCGTGCACCTGCTGCTGGCGGACCTGGTGTGGATTGCCCTGGTGCGGCTGAGCGCGGCGGGCCTGGCCGAGGATGCTCCCCGCGCGGTGACTCAGGCCTCCACCGTCAGAGCCTGAGTACGCGAGAGCTGGCGTCAGGGGGGCGAACAGTTCCTGAACGGACCGTACCGGCACCGCCGCGGATTTCTCTGCATCAATTTCCTCTTCGCCGGCTCCTTCAATTCGAGGGGACCTGCTCAGCCCTATCCAAGTGAACCCGAGACACCGACGACTCGAATGTCTGTACGGTCGCGGTGCATGCCGGTGCGATTACCTCCTTTGGCGGGACGGTGACCGTCACCATCCAGCCGGGGCAGAGCAGCT
>DASVVJ010000613.1:0-10533 GCA_036389955.1 Myxococcaceae bacterium | reverse complement strand
CGGACGGCCGCGTCATTCAGGCTCCAGTCCTTCAGCTGGCCCGTCATCGTCCAGTGGTCCACCTGGAAGCGGAGGACGAGGGGGACGCCGCCCAGGCCGCTGCCGTCCGCGCCGCTGTAGGGCGTGGCCACCAGCGTGTGGGCGCCGGGCGTCATCAGAGTGCCGCTCGGGTCCAGCGTGTAGGGTGCGGCATTGTCGTGCGTGGTGATGCCGTCGCAGACAACCCTCACGCTGCCCACGGTGGCCGGGAAGGTGTTCACCCGGAGCTTCCAGCCCGCCGGCAGCTCGCTCGGCTTCAGCACCATGCCGCTGTACAGCTCCTCGTAGCCGGGCACGGTCTGCCCGTTTCCATCCACGATGGAGAAGCCGGTGACGGCGCTGACGTGGTTGGGCAGCTCAGGGGTGGTGGCGCCGATGGTGAGGACGTTGCCGCCGAAGGTCCGCACCTGGAAGCCGGCGAAGTCCTCGTTGTAGGTGCGCGCCTGGTCCTGCAGCACGCGCAGCGCGATGAGCTCGCCCAGCCGCACCGCGTGCTCGTGGTCGGTGCGCCAGTGGACGCCGCCGAAGAGCCGGCCGACGCCGATGTTCATCGCCAGCTTGTCCAGCTCGTTCTCAATCGTCAGCGTGGGGCCCGTGTAGGGCACCAGCGACAGGCCGTCCGCGCTCGGCACCACTGGGTTCTTCACCGGCAGGTCCGTCTTGTAGAACGCCTTGAGCATCGTCACGCCCGCGCCCACGTAGGTGGAGTGGCCGGAGCCGTAGGCGGGATGCGCGGGCGAGCCCTCGGGGAAGGCCTGGGCCAGCAGGTAGCTGCCCCCGTTGCCGCCGTTGAGTGCGTTGTTGCGCGCGGACACCTTCGGGAGTACCGGCGAGCCGAGCAGCTCGGAGTTGACGGGGTAGATGCGCGTGCCCGCCTTCGTGTTGTGGACGCGGCCGGCGAACTCCTCCGGGCGCTGGCGGCGGTGCACCTGCCACTTCTGGAACCAGACGCCCAGCAGGGCCAGCTTCATGATGCGGCCGATGAGGTCCTGCCCATCCGCGTTGCCGAAGGTGGCGAAGGCGTCCTGCTTCACGTACAGGCGGTAGGGGTTGTTCTCGTCGTGCACCGGCGGCGAGGACTTGCCGTCTCGGTCCGTGTCGTTCTGCGAGCTGATGATGAGCGCGGCGTTGAGGCTCGACTGGAGCGGGAAGTCGTGGTGGACGAACTCCGCCAGGTCGCGCCCGTTGCGCAGGTAGCGCGGCGTGGGGTCCAGCGTCTCCTGCTGGGCCGGCGGCTCGCCGTTCTGGATGCGCAGCCACTCGGCGAAGGTGAAGACGCCGTCATCGCCGGCCACCCGCGTGCGGATACGCTGGGAGACGGTCTGCGCGCCGTAGGGGACGTCCAGCAGGAGGAATTGCGAGATGAAGGGGCCCACCGTGCTGCCGGGCAGGGTGTCGCGGAAGAGCGTCTGCGCCGTCACCTGCCCGTTCACCCGGGGGCCGCGGTAGACGCCGAGCTGGTTGAGGCGCTGGAGGGCGTCGGGGATGACGGGCGGGGAGGCGGCGTAGTCCTGGAAGGAGACGTCGCGCGCCAGCGCCATCCAGTACAGCTCCTCCATCTCCCCGGCGGTCTCCAGGCCCGCGAAGGTAGGCGCGGGGGCGATGGCGAGCGCGTGGGAGTCCGCGCCCTCCAGTTGGTAGGCGTAGGCCGACTGCGGGTTGACGAGCATGCGGCTGCCGCCCAGGGTGATGGCCTCGAAGTCGGAGGGGACGCCGCTGGCGATGGCGACGAGCAGCTTGTCGTACTCCAGCGTGTTCACGTCCCCGAGCCCGTCGTGCGGCAGGCCCTTGGAGTAGCTGGCGAAGCGGCTGGGGTAGCGCGCCTCGTCACCGTTGCCGGGGTGCTCGGGGAGGGGAATGCCGCGCTGGAAGGCGGCGGCCTCCACGCGGACCTGCTGGGCGGCGGCGGCGCGCTCCGGGCCGGGAGCGGGGACGGTGTTGGGGGCGTTCTGGGAAGGGGTGGTTCGGCCAGTCTGCTCAATCAGGGCCGCGGACTCTCGGGGTGCCATGCAGTGTGCTCCGTGTCAGGGTTGCACGTGCAGGGTGAGGGATTGCTCTGACATAGAATGGGTATGTCTGATTTTGTTCTTTCGCCAGGAATGAGCGTCCCGAAGCCCTTGCGGCGTCAGGCTTGAGAGGGATTGCGGCATGAGGAGACAACTCCCCGTATCGCCTCCATCGAGCGAATTGGGCCTACCCACCCGCGACGGGCCTGCCGGGAACTCGACACTGCGCTCCTCCCTGGGCCGCAACCGAGGCGATGTAGGGAGATCCTGGCGAGCGGCTACGAAGGAATCGTGGCACGGTTGAACTTCAGTCTCCTCCGCTCTCGCTTGGGGGCCGCTCGTGTGACCCCCCAGCGGGGAATTGAACGGGACGAGACGGGATGAGACGGGACGAAGCGGCGAAGCCACCAGTTCACCCAGGTGTTCAAAGCGTGGCGGGCACAGCGGGAGGTGGCCGTGGCAGCGGCATTCGCCCCTTGGCTCCCCGTGCGGCCGCTGAGCGAGTAAGCGGGCACCTGCTCTTGTCACAACGTGGCGACGTGACTCTCTTCCCAGAGAGGTCTCTCGGGCGGCATCCATCGCCCCAGCTCACTCCCATGCGTTCCTTCAGGAGTCTCGCCATGCGTTGGTGCTCTCAAAGCGCTGTTTTTCTGATCGCCCTGCTTGCGGCCGTGGGCGTGGCTCACGCACAGGAGGGCACCCCGTCCTTGCAGGGGACTTACACCCTGGACGCCGCCGCGAGCGATGACGTGAACGCAGCGATCGAGCGGGCCATCGCGCGAATGAACATGGTGAAGCGGCCCATTGCACGCGGGCGCTTGAAGAAGACGACCCAGCCCTACCAGCAGATGGTGATTGAGCAGACCAGCTCTGAGGTGACCACCACCATGAATAACCTCAAGCCCATCAGCACGCCCGTAAACGGGACGCCGATCCAGTGGACTCGCGAGGATGGCGAGACGTTCGACGTGAGTACCCAGTGGGACAACGGCAAGCTCAAGCAGACCTTCAAGGCGGAGGATGGCCAACGGGTGAATGCATTCTCCCTCAGCCCGGATGGCAGCATGCTCACCATGGATGTGACGGTGACCAGCTCGAAGCTGTCTCGGCCATTGCTCTACAAGCTCGTGTTCCGCAAGACGTAGCCCAGCAGACAGCTGAGAAAGGGGGCGGGGCTTGATAGAAAGCCCCCCTGCTACAAACCGGAGAGTGTGAATGAGACGAGTATGGTGGCATTGGAACACCGGGCTCGGCATGTGTCTGGCGGTATGCCTCGCGTTCACGGCACATGCGCAAGAGGCCCGGCCGACGGCCGGGGCCCCATCGGGCGCCGAGGCCAAATCGGGCGCCGAGGCCAAGCCCCACATCGTGATCATCGGTACAGGTGGAACGATCGCGGGTGCAGGGGCCTCGAGCGTCAACACCTCGGCGTACCAGTCAGCAGTGGTGCCGGTGGACAAGATCATCGCCGCCGTTCCCCAGGTGCAGAACATCGCTCATGTCCGGGGCGAGCAGATCTTCCAGATTGGAAGTGAGAGCTTCACCAACACACGGCTGCTTCAGCTCGGCAAGCGTGTGTCCGAGCTGCTCAAGCAGAAGGACGTGGATGGGGTCGTCATCACGCACGGCACGGACACGATCGAGGAGACGGCCTACTTCCTCCATCTGACGTTGAAGAGCCCGAAGCCGGTGGTGGTGGTCGGCTCCATGCGTCCCGGCACCGCGCTCAGCGCCGACGGCCCGCTGAACCTCTACAACGCGGTGGTGGTGGCAGCCAGCAAGGAGGCGGCCGGCAAGGGCACGCTGGTGGTGCTGAACGACGAGATCCACACCGGTCGCGACGTCACCAAGAGCAACACCTTCAAGACGGAGACCTTCCAGTCTCCCTACGGCCCGCTCGGTTACGTCGTCGAGGGCCGAGTGCTCCTGTACCGGGTGCCTGCCCGTCCTCACACGGTGCAGACCGAGTTTGACATTGATCAACTCAAGGCGCTCCCCGAGGTCCATATCGCCTACGCGTACGGAGACATGAGCCGTGCCGCCTACGATGGATTCGTCAAGGCCGGGGTGAAGGCCATCATCCATGCCGGCACCGGCAATGGCTCCGTGCCGGAGTTCATCGTTCCGGTGCTGAAGGAAGTCCGGAGCAAGGGGATTCACGTCGTGCGTGCCTCGAGGACCGGCAGCGGAGTCGTGATCCGCAATGGCGAACAGCCAGACGACAAGTACGACTGGATCGTCGTCGATGATCAGAATGCCCAGAAGGCCCGCATCCTCATGGCCCTGTTGCTGACGCGTACCAACGACAGCAAGGAGTTGCAGAAGCTGTTCTGGAAATACTGAATGGAAGGTCCTCTGCGAGGGGCTCGCCGCGGGTTCGATTCCCGCCGCCTCCAAGCAGAACAACCCTCCGTTTTGAGCGAATCTGTTCCGGACGAGGATCTCTTACCGGCAAGACCTGGGTGGGGAGCGACCAGGAGGCTTCCCTACCCCAGGCGGACCTTGTGCCGCTCCGCCGTGGCGTTGGGCCGCCCCATGAAGGTGTCGAGAAGGCGTTCCTCCACCCCCACCTCTTCCCAAGCAGACGCACGCTCAAGCCCGATACACTCTTGCGGCTCCGCCCTCCTCTCATTGCCGACGGTGTCGAAGATCAAGCAGTCGCGGAAGTTCCCCCGGTCCTGCATGAACTGAACGATGGGTTGAGAAAGCTGCTCTTCCAGCTTCCTCCACCCGATGACTTCCCACCCTCTCTCGTTCATATGGCGGACAGCAATCTTGAAGAGGATGGGCATGGAAGCAATCCGGTCCAGGTCTGAATCCGGAGTGTCGGTCCTATAATCGTAATAGGCATCATGCGGCATGTTCAGCACCCGGCCGTAGCCAAAGGATCCGTCCGCGAGGGGAATTCTCAAGAACGACCCAGGCTTGTAGAGGCGCGGCATCTGCTAATATCCCGTGTAAGGATGAAGGAGGCCCCACGACTGCGTGGCAGCTTCGTGAAACTGTCGGCCTCGCGGATTGTCCTTCGCCACACCGCGTACGACATTCTCGGTGCGAGAGGGCTCTCCGGTGTCGGAGCGGGCGCCTCCCAGGGAATCAATCAACTGCTGCTCTCTCCCGCGAATCCTCCAATACGCGACGTCATTGTATCTCTGGCCATAGTCAGTGGCGCTCCCGACATCAAACCTATCCACTTCCGCATCGGCGAACGCGGCGTCATCCGGCTCGGCGTTCTCATCCATGTGATGGTTTTTATCACGAAGGAGAACGGCGGCTATCGCTTGAAGTGCGAGGGATTTGGTGCGATCAACGACCATGCTGGTCCGCCCCGCGTAGAAGCGGTGGGTGGTCTTGTTGAGTTTCGTGTAGGTGACGTAGATGCGCCCCAGCCGTTTCTTGTCACTCTTGTCGGGCGCTGGCTCGGCCGCCGCACCAGAAGAAACCTGGGCCGGGTATTGGCCTTGGGCCCAGCCCTTCACATCGCCGAAGTGCGTACCGTAGTACTCGTCTGCGATGTCAATGGGAGTCTTCTCTCCATTCACGGCCGCCCTGGCCGTCAGGCACACCAGCAAGCCACTGCCGACCGCCGCCACCACCGCGCCTCCCACCACCACCACCTCGCCCGCCGTGCCGGCAGCCCCGACCGCCACACCCGGGCCG
The DNA here is from genome assembly GCA_036389955.1 of Myxococcaceae bacterium. Classification (GTDB taxonomy): domain Bacteria; phylum Myxococcota; class Myxococcia; order Myxococcales; family Myxococcaceae; genus DATHBR01. The sequence continues at coordinate 4,828 of DASVVJ010000613.1, read as the reverse complement.
CCCTCGGGCACGAGCCGGAGCACACCTCGGGGGACACCATCTCCCAGTCTCCCGCCGGAGAGCTCCTCCAGTGGAGGTGCCCAGAGTGGGGTGGACGGCTTCACGGGAGCAGCACCCGCCGTCGCCGCCACCAGCACCACCCGCATCCCTGCCTGCGGAGCAGTCACCGCGTCTTTCCCTGTCCCGGCAGTAACGTCACGGCGCGGGATATAGACACAGCGCTGGGGACGCTCCGGGGTACTACGGATGCTCGGAGCTGTGCTGCTACACCCCAACACCACCATGCACAGCAGCACCATCCACGCTCGTAACACGCAGCGCCTCCGGGTGTTGGCTCCTGCCGGGAAGGGTTCGAGCTTACAGGCGGGGCTCGCGTTCCTGTCAACATGAGGCCCTGGGGTAAAGGCCTCACGGTGGTCTTACCGGTTGGATCACGCTGGCCAGCTGTTTAGAGCGGTGGGTTCGATTCCCGCCGCCTCCACAGTCTTCTCCCAGCCAGGAGGAGCTCTCCTCGGCTGCCGGGTGCCGGAGCGAGCCGACGAACGCTGGCTTGAAGTTCAGATGACGGCCTCGTACCCTTGCCCCAAGGCCCGCCCTATGAACTCACTGCTAACGGCTGAAGATCTCTGGCCTCTCGTGCAGAAACTTTCCCACGAGGAGCAGGTCCGTCTGGCGAAGCTCGCTCTGCACGCAGCCGCGCGGAGCGGCGGTTCGGATGCCGAAACCTATCGTGCCAGCCCTCCAGGCAGGGAGGAATTCTCCTCCGAGGAAGAGCCCCTGGCATGGGAGGCTGAAGGCTGGGACGAGTTTGATGCGTCGCGGTGAACTCCGGTGGTACACGTTCGCCGCGCCCGACAAGCGTCGGCCTGTGCTGATCTTGACGCGCGACGAAGTCATTGATGCGCTAAACGAACTCATCGTCGTGCCTGCTACGCGCACCATCCGAGGGCTTGAGACGGAGGTACTGCTGTCCCCGGAGGATGGCATGCCAACGGCCTGCGCTCTCAACTTCGATCATGTGAGTCTGGCTCAGCGCTCGCGCCTGGGGGCTTCCATCGCCACCCTGCCTCCTGCTCGTTGGCCAGAGGTCGAACGAGCACTCCTCGTCGCGTGTGGCTTCTCTCGCTCTGCACATGGGCGATGAGCGACGCTCGCTCGGAAGCTTGGGCGCCCACAGCCCAGCGGGAAAGTAGTTGGAGCGGCGCAGCTGTGACGCAGGGACGAGCGCACCGTTCAGCGAGCCTCCGCCGGGCTTGAGGTGGGCGGCGTCTTCTGGGAGGGCACCACGGCGGGGACATAGCACTTGCCCTTGTGCAGCACGCTGCCACTCTCCCTACACTCCTCGGCGCTCGTCGAGGTGAACTCAAGCCAACAGCCCCCGTTGATCGGCACCTGCTTGCGTCCCGGGCATCGGCCTTTTCCGTCGGGCCGGGCCTGCCCCGGGCGTGGTTCGGAAGGAAAGGACTGAGCCAGGGGACTCTTGTCCGTGACGGGCGCAGTGGAGTCCTGGGACTTCGAACTCACTGAGTCTCCCAGGGCTGCCGTCCCCTCCTCTGGCGCCTGAGCGTCTGCAGTCTGCTGCGTGGTCGCGGACATGGGCTCGGGCGGGCGGGACTCCCGCTGCCAGTTCCACAGCGCCACCGCGCTGACTCCCGCTGCCGCCAGGGCCAGCCAGCGCTTTCTGGCCCGTGGCCGCACAACGGCCTCGAGACGCGCAGGGCGCTCCTCGCCTTCCCCTCTCTCGCCCGCCACGGCCTCCAGCGCTTCGGCCACCTGCCTCGCCGTGCCTCGCGCCTCCGGCGCTTCCGACAGCAGGCTCACCAGCACCTGCCTCAGCCGCGGCTCGACCGGGCTGTCGCTCTCCAGCAGCGGACTGAGGTCGGCGCCCGGCACCTGCCAGCAGCCCTGCTCATCCGGTCTCGCCTCCTTACGCCCAGGGTACTGCCCCATCACCAAGCGATAGGCCGTCACTCCCAGCGCATACAGGTCGTCCGCTGGCGATGGTGCGTAATAGCCGTCCGGCTCGTGCTGCGAGCGCAGATAGAACCGCACCGCTTGCGGTGAGAGGTACTCCGGGGTCACCGGCGGCAGCGACTGCCACGTCAGCCGCGGGGCTCCCGGAAAGTGGCACGAGCCGAAGTCGATGAGCACCGCGCGCCTGTCCGACAACTGGACCAACACGTTGTCGCCCTTGACGTCCCGGTGCACCGCTCCGGCTGCATGCACCGCCTCCAGTGCCCGCGCCAGCTGCGCCAGCACCCGGCACACCTGCTCTTCCTTGGGCGCGTGCTGCTCGACCCACTCATACAGCCCAACGCCCTGCACCCACTCCATCGCAAAGAATGGGTACTCCTTGCCCGAAGCCGGCCACGGCCCTCCCCGGTCCACCAGCCGTGGAATGCTCGGGTGGTTCAGCCGCGAGAGCAGCTCCACCTCGCGCTCCATGCGCCAACCCCACCGTAACAGCGACACCTTGAGCGCCACCGGCCCCGAGCGCCTGAAGCCTACCCGCTCGGCTCGGTAGACGGCACCGAAAGCCCCCTGGCCCTGCCAGGCTTTCACTCGCCACTTTCCTACCTGAGTGCCTGGAACAAGCGGGTGCACGGGGCTCCTGGGGGCAAGGGGGGCCCATCCGTCAGGCCATGGGCACCCTCCATCAAGAGCCTCCGCCCGGCCCGTGTCCAGCCTGGCGGGCGTGGACCCCTGAATTATTGATGGCCCCGGCAGGCACTGACGGGTAGTGTGGTTCTCACCCTACCTGGCCGGTCGCCGCGTGAACGTCCTTCCACCTCTCCCCGAGCTGGTGGCCCAGTTCCTCCAGCGCTTCATTCATCAGCCCGCTGGGCAGAGCCACCTCGGCCGCTATGCGGCGCAGTCCGCCTTTGCCCGGGCCGCCTTCGAGGACATCTGCCGCCGCGCTGACGCGGGCGAGGACGTGACGGAGCGGGTGCTGGTGAAGCTGCTGCCCCACCGGGACACGCCCTTCAACCGCCAGCGCGGCGCGTGGACGGCGACGTGGGCCATCATCAACCGGGAAATCAAACTGTGGTTCCAGAACGCGGGCTGGGTGGCGGACATGGCCGCCTGGCGCGTCATCGCCGGCAACCTGCTGGGGCTGTTGCGCACGCTGGAGCGCAGTCCGCAGCAGGCCTCGCTGGAGCGGTTCGCCGCCTCGCCGCTCTCGAAGGGTTTCCGCTCGGGGTTCCTCAGCCCGGTGCTGCACTGCCTGCGGCCGGACCTGTACCTGGTGGTGAACGCCCGGAGCCGGCGCGCGGGCAACTTCTGCCTCTCGCTGTGGGGCGAGCCGCGCGAGGTGAGCGTGGCCCTCGAGCACTACCTGGAGGCCAACGCCACGCTGCGCTCGGTGCTCGAGCGGCTCAAGCCGCTGGGCATTCAGGACGCGGGGCACTTCGACGCGTTCTGCCACTGGCTGTGTGACCGGAAGCTGGGCGGCTACCTGGCCCGGAGGAAGGTGGAGGAGTGGGAGGAGGGCCCGCCCGAGGACGAGACGGGCGGCGAGCCCGAGGAGGAGGTGGGCGCGTGGGTGGTGCGCCACATGCTCTCGCGGCGCAACCTGCGCGCGGAGATCCGCCAGGGCCGGCGCAGCACGTGGACGGCGACCCAGCGCAGCTCCCGCGAGTGGCTGCGGGACGCGGAGCCGGGGGACCTGGTGTTCCTCTACCAGGCCAGCCCGGTGCGCGAGGTGCTGGGGCTGGGCAAGCTGGTGGGTGAGCCCGCGCAGGTGGGGGAGGAGGCGCGCTTCGAGGTCGAGTTCCTCACCGATGTGCTGCCCCACCCGATTCCGCTCTCGGCGATTCAGGCGCACTCGACGCTCTCGGGGATGATGATGGCCTCGCCGCGAAGTGGGCTGGTGCTGCCCATCCGCGCCGACGAGCTGCCACCGCTGGCCCGGTTGGTGTGTGACCGCAACCCCGAGACGCGGGATGTGCTCGGCCCGTACCTGCCATTGGAAGCGGGAGGAGAGTCCTCTTCGGTGCGCGGGCCGAGGGTGCTGGACCTGGCGGCCTGGGTGGACGCGTGGCGCCGCACCTCGGGCTATCCGGACGAGTTGGACGCGCGCGAGGCCCAGCATCGTGAGGCCTGGGCACGGATGCTCTCGAAGGACGCGCTGGCCCTGCTGGCGCCGGATGACTTCCGGCCCGTGTACCAGTTGGGAGCGCTGGGCGCGGCGGGCTCGCAGGTGGGGCTCAACCGCTTCTTCCTCGAGGCCAGCGAGGAGGACCTCTCCCGATTCCGCTCCACGCTGCGCGAGGTGCTGTATGGCGAAGGCCGGGTGGAGCAGCGGCTGGATCGGGCGCTCGACAAGAACGGCCCTGCCCCCGTGAAGGGCCTGAGCGAGGGGGTGCTGATGAAGTGCCTGGCTTTGGTGCAGCCCGAGCGCTTCCTGAGTATCCCCGCGTACGAAGGAGACGCCGGGAAGGCGCGATTGATGGAGCTGCTCGGCCTGCCGCCACTGCCTGGCTCGCTCTCGGTGGGAGCACGGGCGGTGCGCTCCAATGACGTGCTGCGCGAGGCGCTGGCGCCGCACATGCCTCAGGCGGAGGGCCTGCCCGCCACGCATGCCATGCGGCGCTTCCTCTATTGGCTCAAGACGCGGCTGGATCAGCAGCCTCCTCCCAAGGAGCTGGATCCGGCCGAGCGCTTCCTGCACGCCACCTCGCTGCGCCGCGAGCGGCTGGAGGAGCTGTGCGCGCTGCTGGAGCACCGTCGCCAGCTCATCCTCTATGGGCCTCCGGGCACGGGGAAGACGTTCATCGCGCGGGAGCTGGCGCGCTACCAGGCGGGCTCCGAGGCCCGGTGCGAGCGC
>DASVVJ010000612.1:0-8496 GCA_036389955.1 Myxococcaceae bacterium | reverse complement strand
CGTCCCGCTCGCCCTGCAACGTATCCACCGCGCGCCGCAACGAGGCCGTCTCCTCCTGGGCGCTCTCCAGCTCCGAGGCCAGCCGCTCCTCCTCCGCCAGGCTGTCCGTCAGCGCCTTCTTGCCCCGCTCCACCTCCAGCTCCAGCTCCGCGCGCTCCTCGGCCGCCGCGTGCATCGCCTGCCGCGCTTCCTGCAGCGACAGCAACGCCTCGTCCCGCTCGCCCTCCAGCGCCGACAGCTCGCCCTCCAGGTCTCCCAGCAGCTTCACCCGCGACTCCACCTCCGCCGCCAGCCGCCGCGCCTCGTCCATCCGCAGGCGCGCCTCCTCCGTCGCCTTCTCCGACTGGCGCCGCGCCGCCTCCAGCTCCTGCGTCAGCGTGAGGTTCAGCGCCTTCATCCGCGTCAGCTCGGTCTGCAGCAGGTTGATGCGCTCCACCGCGCGCAGCCCCGCCTCCGCCACCGTCGCCGGCAGCGGCTCCGGACGCGGGTTCTCCCGCACCGCCTTCAGCCGCTCCTTCAGCCGCTCCCGGCGCGTGTCCGGATCCAGCTCCTCCGCCGGCGCGGACGGCGTCTGAATCTCCACCTCCGTGCCCGGCGCATCCCCGTGGGCCATGGGTGCCGCCGCCGGCGCCGCCACGGGAGCCGCCACCGCCGGAGCCCCCAGGAGCGCGGACGGAGCCACCGGTTCGGGCTCCACCGCCGTCACCCGCGGGGTCCGCGCCTCCACCGCGGGCGCACCGAACACCTCGGTGTGCACAGCGGCCATCGCCTGCTCCTCATGCTGGGACAGCGGGGCACGCAGGGCCGCGCTCACCGCCTCCGAGGCCGAGGGACGTGGGGCGCGCGAGCGCTCGATGCGGGCCCGCACCTCCGAGGACAGATCCGGGGCGGCAGCGGGAGCAGCGGGCGCCTGCGCGGTGGGCTCGGACTCGGCGGGCGCCTCCTCCGGGCTCTCCAGGAGTCCCGTCAGCGCGCCGAGGCGCACGCGGGGCTTGGCGCGGGACACGTTCTGTTCGAAGGCTTTCTTCATGGGCAGGCAGGAGCAGGAGCGGAAGTGGAAGAGGGGTCAGCTGGCTTTGGTGGAGCGGGTGCCAGCCTTGGGCGCGGTGGCCGTCATGCGCGGCAGGATGTTGTCGATCATCGCCTGAATGTCGTTGGCGCCCTTGGACGTGGGGTCCGCGACGAACACGGGGCGGCCCTCGCTGGAGGCCTGGGCGAACTTGGTGCACTGCCGGATGATCGTCGGCAGCAGGTACTCGGGGTAGTGCGTCTGCAGCGCCTCGAGCGCCTCCTTGGCCAGCTTGAAGGTGGCGTTGTAGGAGTTCACCACGATGAACACGTGGTCCAGCACGTGGCTCAGGTCCTCCTCCAGGCTCTGCACCGTCTCGAAGAGCAGCTTCAGGCCGTGGAAGGACAGGAAGTCGGCGAGCACCGGCACGAACAAATCATTGGCCGCCATCAGCGCGTTGAGGTTCAGCAGGCCGAAGGACGGCGGCGCGTCGAAGACGATGACGTCGTAGCGCGCTTCGATCTCCTTGAGCGCATTGCGCAGCTTGAACTCACGGCCGGCCATGGGCATCAGCGCCAGGTCCACCGTGGACATGCTCAGGTTGGAGGGCACGAAGTCCAGGTTGGGCAGGGTGGACTTCTGAATCACCTGCGCCAGCGGCGCCTTGCGCACCAGCACGTCCTGGAGCGTCTTCTCGAAGTCCTCGCCCTCGTAGCCCAGGCACTTGGTGGAATGCCCCTGGCTGTCCAGGTCGATGAGCAGCACCGCATAGCCCAGCTCGGCCAGCCGCCACGCGTACGAGGTGGACAGCGACGTCTTCCCCGTGCCGCCCTTGAAGTTGAGGAACAGCTGGCGGCGGTGGCTGATGGGCGGCGGGTACTTCTCCAGCGTGGCGCGCAGTTCCCACACGTCGTCAGGAGAATAGGTGTCCTTCTTCAGCGCTCCCGCGAGCTCCTTGGAAGACACGCCGAGCATCTCGGCCACCTGCTTGGCGCTGTAGATTGGAGCATCCATCGTGCCTCAAGCGGCGAAGTATTTGTGTCCCCGCCGTACCACGGCGCCTCGGGCCACCAGAAGGGTCAACGCTTCCTGGGCCAATTCCACTGGAGCGGAAAGCGTGGCTGTCAGTTCACCAAACGAGCGCCCCCGGATGGCCGTGCGAATGTCACTCATGAGCGAGGTGCACAGCGCCTCGAGTGGAGACGGGCCCGGCCGGGCCGCCGCGGCGCGAGGAGCAGCCTGGACGGCCGGCTGAGGCGCGGGCGTGGCCCCCACGACGGCCAGCGCCGCGCGAACCGGTCCCGAGCGCTCGGGCGCGGAGGCGGGAACGGTATGAGCGTAGGTGACGGCCGCCACCGGCGCGGCGGGCGCGGGAGCAACGGCCTTCGGGGCGGGCGGGGGAGCCACGGGGCGGGGCGTCAGCGGCGTGCGCACCGGCTGCGAGGGCAGCGTGGCGAGCCGGCGGACCTCGCGGCGCCGCTGCGGCTCATCCAACCCCACCACGGCCGACACATCGTGCCCGAGGATGCGCGAGAGGCTTTGCGCGGCGGACCGGCGCACGCGCAGCTCCGGGTCCATCAGCGCCTCGAGCAGCAGTGTGCGGGCACCCTCCCCGTTCGCCGCGCCCAGCGCCAACGCGGCCAGGCTGCGCACCTCGGAGTCCGTGTCGTGAATGGCCTCTTCGCCCAGCCGCCGCGCCGCCTCGCCCTCCAGCCCCAGCGCCAGCAGCGACGCGCGCCGCCGCACGGCCCGGTCCGGGTCCTTCATCGCCTGAGCCAGGTGCGGTGCGGCCTCGCCCGGCGCCAGCGACAGCAGCGCCTTGAGCGCGACGATGCGCACCTCGGCCACCGGCGAGGCCAGCAGCGGTGAGACGACGGACGCGCCCTGCTCCCGGCACAGCCCCGCGAAGGCCTGGATGAGCGCCACCTGCACGGCGGGCTCCGTCTCCGCGTGCAGCGCCGTGGCCAGCGCGGGCGCGGCGGCCGGAAGCCCCAGCGCCTTGAGCCGCTCGGCGGCACGGATGCGCGCCGCCGCGTCCGTGGCGGACAGCTCGCGCACGGAGAAGCCGAACAGCGTCTCGTCCGGACGGCCCGAGGGGCCCTTGTGCCCGGACAGCTCCGCGAGCTGCTCGGGGCTCACGCCCAGCCGGCCCTCCTGCATGAAGCGCTGCGCCTGCTGCACCATCGGCGAGGCGGCCACCACCGAGGCCACCTTGGGCGCCACCGCCATCGCCACCGCGAAGCCCGGCATGGGCACCTGCGGCTCGCTCACGTCCGGCACTGGCGGCGGAGGCCGCTCCTGCGCGTTCACCGCGTGCACCGGCGGAGGCGTGGTGCGCGCGGCGGGCGCTTCCGCCGAAGCTGGCCGGTTCAGCGCCTCGCTGCGAAGCTGAGAGATGAACGACGCCAGGTCGATGCCGAAGTCATCGTCCTCCTCGTCGCGCACCTGGTCCGCGGTGCGGATGCGGCTGGCATCCAACAGCTTGCCCAAAAGCTGCGTGCGCTCGTCGCGCAGCACCTGGTTGAGCCGCGTCAGCTCGTCGCGCTCGGCGTTGGCGCGGTTGACGCGCACCTCCAGCTCCGCCAGCTCGCGCCGCAGCATGATTTCGCGCTGCCCCACCTCGGACAGCTCACGCCGCAGCCGGTCCACTTCCTGCCGGGCCACGTCCAGCTCGTTGTGGAGCTGGTCCGCGCGGGCCTCGAAGTAGACGATTTTTTCGAGTGCGCTCTTGAGCAGCGCGTCCGGACGCTCGTCGCTCACGACCTGTGCAGCCCTCCACCCTCAAGGCGCTGGGTCCCCCGGTGACTCTGTCCTGCAGCAGACATCCAACCACCTCGGGGAGCGGGTCGCCCGGGACCATATGTCAGACCCGCATGGCAGGTAAACCCCCGAAATAGCTAGGGGTTTTCCAGGCATTGGCCCTCTAGCCCATTGACAACGCCGCGCGAGCCGATTTTTCGGCCTCAGCGCGCACGGGAGGAGTGTGCCACCGAGCCAGCGCTCGGGCTCTCCGCCGGGGCCCGTCCAGGCCGACAGGCACCACCCGAGGCGCCACGTCCTCCCCCGCCCTCATCCCCTCGTCGCGCGGGCCGGCGGCCAGAAACTGTCTCCCGGGAAGTCCTCGCCGGAGACTTCGCCTCCGGGCGTGGGAACACCGTGCAAGGTTCATCGGACACGCGGGCAGTGCGCGCAGCTCACGCACGCTCGCACCACCCGCGCAGGTGGGGCTCGCGCGCAAGAGTCGCGAGGGCTCACGGGCGCTCGCGGCGCTGCTCGGCCGCCCTGGCGGATTGGGCTGATCAGCTTTCCGGAAAACGCGCCAGAGGCCGAAAAATCGGCCTCGGAACACTTCTGGGGGCAGAAGCGTTGATCAACCCGCCAGATGGCCCGGGCTCGAAAGGTCGATCCCGGAACACGTTCACTACGTCACGGGTTGATCATCCCGCAGGCTGATCCGAGGCCGAGAAATCGGCTCGGGAGCCCACTCACGACGGCCCAGGTGTTCTCCACGCGGCATGCCGCCGCGACGACACGGGGCGGGTGTGCGCGGTGTGCGCGGAAGGCCTTCCCGGGGCGGCTACTCGGACCCAGAGATGTCAGACGCCCTCCGTAATGTCCCTCTTACGTCGCCGCTCACAACGAGTGACGACTCCCTCAGTGACGCGTGTCGCGAACACGAGGGTCAACGTCCTTTTCAGAAGGTGTCAGCAGCCATGGAACAGCGACTGGCAACCATCATTGGTGCCTCGGTACGCGCGGCCCGTCAGCGGTTGGATCTCACGCAGGCGGATGTGGCCGAGCGAGTTGGAATCGCCACGGAAGTATATGGACGGCTCGAGCGTGGACACATGCTGCCCAGCGTGAAGACGCTGCGGCGGTTGTGCCTGGTGCTCAACTGCTCGTCGGATGTGTTGCTCGGCGTGGCCTCGGCGGAGAAGCCGGTGGTGGTGGCCGAGGATCCGCCCGAGTACGGCGAGCGGCCCGAGGTGCGCCGGGTGCTGCGCGCCCTGCGGCGCCTGGAGCCCGCGCAGCTGCGGCTGATCAGCCAGGTGGCTGGAGCGATTCACCGCTGAGCCCCGCGCGAAGCGCCAAGGCTTGCGTGTATGCGCAACGTCTTGGCGTGAGGAAAGAAGCGACCCGGGGTGGCAGGGGCTACATCGCGCCCCCATGTCTCCCCCCCGGACCTCATCTCCTACGTTGGACCTGCCGAGCCTCGCGGTACATGGGCTGTGGTGGGCGTGGTTCCCCGCGTTCCTGCTGAGTTGGAGCGCACTCTCGTGGGAAGGCCGCGTGGGGATGTTGGCGCTGGGCTGGGCGGTGCTGTTCTGGAACTACGCCGTCCTGCACAACCACATGCACGTGCCCATCGCGAAGCCGCGCGCGCTGAAGTTCGTGGTGTCACGCTCGCTGGGGCTGGCGTGTGGCTTTCCGTACCGCGGCTACTACCTGCACCACTTCAACCACCACAAGTACAACGACGGGCCGGGGGACTGGGGCCAGCGCGCCGAGGGCGAAGGCGTGGCGCGGTATCTGCTGCGCTCCACGCTCAGGCCCTGGTTCTGGCCGTGGGAAATCGTCGGTAATGTGTGGCGCGCCGCGAAGACGCGGCCGCACCGCATGGAATTGGTGTTGGACTTCGTCGTGGTGGATGGGGTGCTGCTGGGGCTGTTCTTCTGGGAGCCGCTGATGGGGCTCTGTTTCTGGGGCATGCTGCTGGTGGGTCAGCTGTGCATTCACTGGCTCAACCTGGCCGCGCACTTCGAGTCAGATGCCAGCCGCCGTGACTCGCTGGGCGTCACGTCCACCTCGCCACTGTACAATTTCTTCTTTTTCAACGCGGGCTACCACCAGGCCCACCATTTCTGGCCTCAGGTGCCCTGGCAGCAGCTTCCGGAGGCCACCCGGGAGCTGGCCGCGTCGGCGCGCGTTCGTCCGAATCTGCAAACCTCGCTATCGCCGATCAATCCTCTTTGGGTGTTGCGCGTAGCGAAGCGCTATTCTGCCAAGCCGTGCGATCCGCAGACGGCGTCGACGATTACCTCCGGGACCCCTTCGGCAGTTACCTCGTAGGGGACGGGTTCCTGCACTGGTACGAGTCCGCGGAGCTATGCGGGTTCTTCCTGTGGGGCCGGCCGGGTGAGCCGCAGGTGCGGCGCCTCATCGAGGTGCTGGACGTGGAGCGTCCGCCCCGGGCTCCGCATGTCTCGCTGGTGGATGCGCGGCGGCTGGAGCTGCCGGACCACAGCGCCTTCACGCTCTTCGTGAAGTACATGCAGCAGCGGCAGAAGGAGTTCGCCACGGCCGTGAGGCGCCAGGCGCTCATCCGCCCCGAGGGCATCATCGGCGCCACCGTGTATGGCTTCTATGGGCTGCTGCAGCCCACCTACCCCAGCAAGGTCTTCACCGAGACGGGCGAGGCGCTGAGCTGGCTGAGCATCCCCGAGGCGCGCGCCACGCCGCTGGCGCTGGAGCTCGAGCGGCTGGTGGCGGCCGCCACCCGGCACTCGCCGCTGCTGCAGGAGCTGCACCGGGTGCTGCGCCCGCGGTTGATGGACGTGAGCCTGGCGGACATCGCCCGGGAGATGGGGATGTCCGAGCGCACGCTCCAGCGGCGGCTGCGCGAGGAGGACACCTCGTTCCAGGCCGAGTTCAACAACGTGCAGATCAACACCGCGAAGCAGCTGCTGCTCGAGACGGACATGAAGCTCACCGCGGTGGCGGTGGAGGTGGGCTGCGCCTCGCTGCAGCACTTCAGCGGCCTGTTCCGCAAGCTGGTGGGTGAGTCTCCCAGCACGTGGCGAGAGCACCAGCGCCGGGGCTCCTCCGCTCCGCCTCCCGCTTCCGCGGAGGAGAAGGAGGCGGAGGAGAAAGCGAAGCTGGCCGCCAAGAGCGAGAGCAGCGGCTGAGCAGCGCTACAGGTCGAGCGCCTTCTTCGCGGCCGGGCGCTCCAGCAGCCGCTTCAGATATGCCTGCAGTTCGGGGTGCTCGCCCAGCTGGCCAATCATGTTGGCGAAGTTCATCACGCCGCCCAGCACCACGTCGGCCGCGGTGAACCGGTTGCCGATGAGGTACTCGCGGCCCTTGAGCCGCTCCTGGAGGACGCTGGCCACGGTCTTGAACTTCTTGCTGGCCCGCTCGACGACGGAGGGCTGGCGGTCGGCCTCGGGAAGGAAGCGGGTGTGCTGGACGATCTGCACCAGCGGCTGCTCGGCCTCCACCATGGAGAAGAGGATCCACTGGTAGTACTCGGCGCGCTCCTGCGTGCCCACCGCCGGGGCCAGGCCCTTCTCGGGATACTTGTCCGCCAGGTGCATGATGATGGCCGCGGACTCGAACACCGTGAACCCATCGTCCTGGAAGGCCGGCACCAGGCCCAGCGGGTGCACCTTCAGGTACTCGGCCTGCTTGTGCTCGCCCTTGTTCATGTCCACCTTCACCAGCTCGTAGGGCTGGCCGAGCTCCTCGAGCATCCACCGGGCGCGCGTCGAACGGGTCATCGGACTGAAGTAGAGCTTCATGAGAAAGGTCCCTTCTTTCGTTAGCGCCTGAAGCGCCGCGAGTGCCCGAGGCGAATGCCGTCGGACGAACGCTTCTTCGCCGGTCCCGCGCCCGCGGGCAAGATCGGATCAGGACAGATGGACCGCAGCCTGCACCCGCGGCACTCGGCTCCGCCCCACACCGCCTGGTAGAGCGCCGTCACCCGATCAATCACGTCAAAGTCCTCGGTGACGAAGCCCAGCTCGAAGTTGCGCGTGTCGTCTCCCTTGGCGCCCAGCCCCGCGCCCGTGAGGTTGGCGCTGCCCACGTAGGCCCACGCCCCGTCCACCACCACGGTCTTGAAGTGCACGCGGGGGCACACCTTCAGATCCAGCCCCCCCTTCACCAGGCGCGAGCGCGCATCGAAGGCGGCGCGGAACGGACGGCTGGGCAGCTCCGCGTGCAGCAGCCGCAGCTCCACCCCGCGCGCGGCCAGCCGGTCGAACACCTCCAGCACCGGTACGAACTGCTCCTTGTGCTCCACGAACATCGCCTTCACGTTCGCGGTGGCGATCCACACCGACTCGCGCGCCTGGGCCAGCTTGCCCAGCACCACCTCGCGGTAGAGCGCCCGGCCCTGGAGGAGTTCCGCTTCGAGTGCTCTCATCATGTTCTTACATTATCGCACATTCACTCCTTGTGACAGTCTCCCTCCCAGCACAGTAGATGACCGAGGGTCATTGACACGGAAGTCCGTGCCCGTTATTAATGACTCATGGTCAGCAACGGAGTGGCGAAGGCGAAGCGGGCCCTGCCCTTGAGGGCCCGCAAGGACGAGGACAAGGAAGCGCGGCGGCGGCTCATCCTGGATGAGGCGTTGGCGCTCTACACGGCGACCTCCTACGCGGAGGTGAAGATGGCGGACGTGGCGGAGCGCTCGAAGCTGGCGAAGGGGACGGTGTTCCTCTACTTCCCGACGAAGGAGGCGCTGTTCCTGGCGCTGCTCGAGG
>DASVVJ010000611.1:0-1785 GCA_036389955.1 Myxococcaceae bacterium | reverse complement strand
ATCCTCCGCCAGGATCCGGACGTGATCATGGTGGGCGAGATCCGCGACGCGGAGACGGCGGAGAACGCCATCCAGTCCGCGCTCACCGGCCACCTGGTGCTCTCCACGCTGCACACCAACGACGCGATTGGCGCCGTGGCGCGCATGAAGGACCTGGAGGTGCCGGCGTTCCTGCTGGCGCAGAGCCTGGTGGGGCTGATGGCCCAGCGTCTGCTGCGGCGCATCTGCGTGCACTGCGCCCAGGAAGCCACGCTCACGCCGGACGAGCTGACGGCGCTCCAGGTGCCCATTCCACTGCTGCCGGGCGGGGTGAAGCTCCTGAAGGGGGCAGGGTGCGTGCGCTGCCGGGGCACCGGCTACTTCGGCCGCACCGGTGTCTTCGAGATCGTCAGCTTGAGCCAGGAGATGAAGGAGCTCATCACCCAGGGCGCCACCCACCACGAGCTGGTGGAGGCAGCCCGGAGGGTGGGAATGCGGACCCTGCGCGAGGCGGCGGTGCGCAAGCTGGCACAAGGGCTCACCTCGTTCGAAGAGGTGATGCGCATGACCTCCGCTTGACGGGGTGAGGGGAGGGGAACGGGAACCCTCACCCCAGCCCTCTCCCGGAGGGAGAGGGGGCCGCTCGTACCCTTAGAAGCGTGCCTGCAGCAGCGTGTTGAAGCCCAGCGCGTGCGGCTCCTCGAAGCGCGGCTGTGCCACGCCCGTCACGTCGTCCCGGAACGTCGTCCGGTTGTTGTCGTACGTGTAGTAGACCTCGCCCACCGCCGCGACCGTCTCCGACAGATCCCATCGGAACGTCGCCTTGGCCGAGTAGATCAGATCCGCCTCGCACGCCGAGTTGCTCGACCCGCATGTCTCCGGGAGGATGCTCAGCAGGTTCACGTCCCGCACCACCACCGTGCGCGTGCCCGCCAGCCCCGGCGGTGGGTTGTTGCCTCCGCCCGTGAACTCGGGGCTGCGGAACGAGGCCGGCTGCTGCACGCCGAAGATGATGCCCGGCGTGAAGTGCATGCTCTTCACGTGGTAGTCCGCGCCCGCCGCGATGAACATCTCCGGGTGGAGCACCGTGCCGTTCGGGAAGTCACGGAACGGCGGCAGGCCCGGCACGTTGAACTGGATGAACGACAGGCTCCGGTACAGTCCCAGCAAGTGCATGCGCAGGTAGTTGAACTTCGCGCGCCCCTGCAGCGCCACCGCCGTCGCCCCCTGCGGCACCGTGCGGCCGAACACGTCCGGATCCTCCAGCGTCTGCACCAGGTAGCTGCCCTCCAGCGACACCGAGTAGGACAGGCCGCCCGGGTATTGCTCCGGCGCGAAGAACTTCTGGTAGATGTCCGGATCGTTCCGGTACAGCCGGAAGTCGATGCTGGTGCCCACCGGCACACCCACGTGGTACACCGCCTGCCCCGACACGCCCGCCGCGTTCACCGGCGCGCGCACACCCTGGTTGGCCAGGCCCGGCACGATGCCCTTCTGGAAGTAGCCGCCACCCAGCTCCAGCCGCAGCGTCTCCAGCACGTCCACGCCCGCGCCGCCCATCAGGCCGTAGAGCGTCTCCCGCTCGAGGATGAGGTCGTTGAGCACCAGCGCCGTCTTGCCGCCCAGGAACGCGTACCAGCGATCACGGGTGATTTGCAGCCTGACGCCCGGCACGCCCTCCGCGGTGGCGCGGTTGGTGAAGACGTCGCTGCCGCCCCAGGAGATGCGGAAGGCATATCCCAGCCGGAAGCGATCGGCCGACACCGGGAAGCCCGTGAGCGAGATGCCCTCGCGCTCGCCCCAGCC
>DASVVJ010000610.1:0-37949 GCA_036389955.1 Myxococcaceae bacterium | reverse complement strand
GGACTCGATGACACCGGCGCGCACGAAGGCGATGTGCTCGCTCACACATACCGCGCCCAGCCGCTCGGCCAGCCGCGCCAGGGTGTCCAGCCGCTTCGCGTCAGGCGGCTCCGCGCCGCCCAGGCTCAGGGAGACGCCGTGCAGCACCACGGGCACGCCGCGCTCCTTCAAGCGCACCAGCGGGGTGGGTAGCGGCGCGGCGGGGTTCAGATGCTCGGCCAGCACCTCGACGAAGCCCAGCCCTCTCGCATCCTGATCGATGCGGTGTGCCAGCTGCCTCCGCCAGCCGAGGCCCACGCCGGCCAGCGGCTTCAATCGCCACCTCCTCCTCCGCAGCTGCTGCCTCCGCCGCAGCCTCCACAGCTGCTGCCACCACTGTCACTGCTGCCGCTGTCGCTGCTGCTGCTGCTGTCACTGCTGCCGCTGTCGCTGCTGCTGCTGCTGTCGCTGCTGCTCCAGCTACTGCTGCCGACGCTCCAGTCGCTGTCGCCTCCACCGCAGCCGCAGTCCCCGGCTACTCCGCCTCCGCCCGACGAGGCGGCGGGAGGCGGTGTCTGCAGGTACTGCCGCATGGGCGCCATCTGCGTGGTGGCCAGGGCCGTGGTGCCGAAGAGCGCCACCGCCAGCGCCACCTCCGGGCCGCTCAGCGTGGGCAGGCTGCCCTCGGTCGTGGCGGTGGTGCGCAGTGCCGTGTGCTCGGAGGCCAGGGCCGACAGCACCCGGTTTCCCAGCGGCGTGCGGCCCTTCTTGAGCTGGAGCAGGAGCACCCAGCCGATGAGCCCGAAGATGAGCGCGACGATGAGGATGCCCACCGGCCGCTCTCGCACGATGCCCACGCCCAGCTTGGCGATGCCCAGCACCAGCACCGCGCTGAACCCGATCAGCGGAAGCTTCCGGCGCGCGCGCGCCTCGTCCTCGCTGTACAGCAGGTTCTTCTGGATGAGCTTCTCGCGCATCCGGGCCACCTCCGCCTGCAGCGTGGTGGCCAGGAGCGTGCGCGACAGCGGCTGGCCCCCCGAGGCCCGCACCACGCTCTTCTCCAGGGACGTCATGTCCGTGCGCTGCTTCTTGCTCGCTACGAGCTCGGTGCCTTCCACCTCGAACACCCCGCGGTGAACGAGCGACGCGGCCACCGCGTCGCGGAAGGGCCCCACGCCCCGGAGCAGGGCCACCTCAAAGGGTTCCAGGCTCTTGCCGATGTCGAGCACATCCCCGTGCAGCTTGTACGGGGGGCGCGTCAGGGACTTGGCCCAGATGAAGCCCACCACCAACAGCGGCAGGTACAGCGTGAGGAATTGCTCGCCTGTCCAGTTCAGAGGGTTCATGCGCGCGCCATTGTCACTCCCCTGTCCCCGTGGTGTCACGGGGCCTGGGGGTGCATGGCATGCGCGGAACCCTCACCCTGGCCCTCTCCCGAAGGGAGAGGGGCTTGACTCCAGCGCGGTTCCTAGAAGGGGAACCAGTCCGGCTTGACGCTCTTCGGGTCGCTCAGCGCGTGCGCCAGCTGCGCCTTCAGGTCCCCGTAGGCCATGTGATCCAGGTACATGGCCTCGATCTTCTTCTGGCCCAGCTTCAGGTCCATCTTCTTCCCGGTGGACGTGTTCACCGCCACCAGGTTGTCTCCGCCGCTGTAGGAGACCTGGTAGTTCTGCCCGTTCACCTTCACCTGCTCACGGAAGGCCAGATCCTTGGGAATCTCCGTGGTGACGTTGGCGCCGCGCGAGCCCGGCACCCGCATGTCGTCCATGAAGCTCTTCAGGAAGTTCTGCGTCACCTGGCGCGTCTGCTTGTCCAGGATGGGGTCCAGCTTCGAGTCGTACCCGAAGCCCAGCACGCTGTTGCTCTGCTTGGGGTTGTCCAGGTTCCACGTGGGCAGGCTCAGCATGAACTGGTTGGCCCCCGGCTGCGTCCGATCCCGGAAGTCCGCCGCGCCCGTCGCGTTGTCCTTGAGGAACGTGTAGCCGTTCAGCGCGCTCCACAGCACGTTGGTCGTGTCCAGCTGGCCCGTGGGCAGCGGCTTGGCCGTGCCAATCGCATTGGACGGGTGGTTGGCGTCCGGCGCCACCAGCGCCGCGCCAATCTGCGGCAGGTTGTGTTTGCCGTAGCCCATGGGCAGGTTGTCCAGCGAGCCACCGTCCGTCAGGTGGATGCTGCGGCCCGTCGTCGGGTCCACCACCTGCACCGGCTCGAATACGCCCGGAATCGCCATGGACGCGCGCATTGCCAGCGCCACCGGCGTGTCCGGCGTCGTCTCCTGGCTGAACACGAAGATGCGGTCCTTGTTCGTCGGGAAGCCGTTGGGCGCCGCGCTGTCGTACGCCTTGGCCGCCACCAGCTGCAGCGGCACCTTCAGGTCCGCGAACGTCACTGGCCGGTCCTTGATGCCCGTCAGCTCGCGCAGCTTCGCGTCGAACAGGTCATACGCGTTCTTGCCGTTGAGCAGACCGCCGTCCTTCATGTCCAGGTCGAGGTCATAGAGCTTCTGCAGCCGCGGATCCTTGGCGATGTCCTCGATCTGCTGAGGGCTCGCGCCCGTGGCCGCGAACGCCGCGGCAATCGAGCCGGCCGACGTGCCGCTCAGGCTCACCGGCACCACGCCCAGCTGCTGCATCTCCGACAGCATCGCCGCGTAGCGCTTGCCCTTGCCGCCACCACCCTCCAGCGACATGTGCACGCCAATCGGCTTGCCGTCCTGCACCGGCATGCCCAGCTCGGCCCGCCGCGCGGCCACCGCCGCCTGGTACTCCTTGGCCTTGGCCGCCCCGTCCGGCTTGCCGCCGAAGAGGAAGTCCAGCGGCTCGGGCGGCTTGGTCACCGGCGTGCCCGTGGGCAGCCGCTTGCCGGAGAGCTGTCCGCCGGGCAGCTCCTTGCCCATGAACTGGGGATCCACCCACATCGCGCCCGGCTTCGGCGCCGTGGCCCGCGTGTAGCCGAACTTCGTGCTCAGCTCGCCCTCGGCCTTGGCCAGCGCCGCCTTCACCTCGGCGTGGCGCGGGTGGCTGGGGGGCACCAGCTCCAGCTCCGTGGCCAGCGCGCGCACCTTCGACAGCGAGTCGCGGAACGGCTGCGTCTGGCTCACCAGCTGCTTGGACTCGTCGTCGCGGATCTTCTGCGGCACCACCCGCTCGAGCACCTTGCGGACCGCGCCCAGGTCCACGTCCATCAGCTTGTCGAGCGGAATCTGCAGCGGCTTGCCGGTGAGGGTGATGCCCTCCCACGGCTTGGCGCCCCCCATCGAGGGCAGCTGCAGCTTGGGCAGCTTCGCCTCAAAGGTGTCCGCCAGCCGGTCAACGTGCTTGTCGACCTGGTTGGCCACCCGCTGCAGGTTCTGGCCCAGCCGGGCCAACGGGTTGGAGGTTTCAGTCTTCTGGGGCGCCTGGGAGTCCGTACGCCGGGGCGTCGGAGTCGAGGGCGGGTTCAGTTTGACGGACATGCGGGTGCTCCGGTCCGGAATCGTTCGATCAATGGATCAGCTTGTCCCTATTATCCCCCAAAGTTGTCGGATGTTGTGTCAGGCCAGTAGTCAACAGTCCCACATGGGTGGCAAGGGAATTGCTCTCAGGGTCCTCAGGACCGGACAGCAGTCCTTTTCCCGGGAGGTTGGCGTGGCCGAGTGTGGAATTCGGAAGGAAACGTTCATTGCCCGTGCGATCACCTTGTTTCCGAGTGATACGGTGTTGGCCGCACTCCAGGTGATGCACCAGCACGGACTGACAGTGTTGCCCGTGGTGGACGAGGAGCGGGGAGAGCTGATCGCCGAGGTGACCGAGGCGGAGCTTTGCCGCGTTGCAGCAAGGCTGCCGCTGATCGGGATCGCTGAAGTTTTGACGGCCAAGGCGATGGGGACGGGGGAAGGAATGACGGGCCCGGCTTCCCGGCCTGTAAACCCGGCTCCCCGGAGTGCGCCGCGCTGGCTGCATTGATCGCCGGGCCTGGTGCGCTGGGCGATCTGCTGGTTTGGAGACGTAGCACCGACCCGCTCCTACCTCCTATCGAACATCGGCGAGGCGGGAGTGACACCTGCCCAACGGGTAGCCCTGGGGGACGGGCTGCATTTCGGCGGGGAAGCACCAGCCTCACGGACGGTGCCCCCGGATCTGCATGGGGTGTGAGGAGGCTGTGAATATGAAGGCAGTGGCGATCATCCTCGCCGCGGGTGAGGCCCGGCGGATGGCTCATCCGAAGGCGCTCATCGAGCACGAGGGAGGCAGAAGCTTCCTCCAGTCACTCGCGTCCACCTTTGGCAAGGCGGGCTGCATGGTACTGGGGGTCATTGGAAAGGACGGGGAGGCGGTGCGCGAGCAGCACCCCACCATGAACCTCGTGGAGAGCCCCCGCTGGCAGGACGGGCTGATGTCCTCCATTCAGGCGGGCGTGCAGGCCGCGCTGGACGAGGAAGCCGAGGTGGTGCTGCTGCACCCGGTGGACATGCCGGCGGTGCGCGCCTCGACGCTCAAGTCGCTGCTCAAGGCGGTGGGCGAGTTGGACGAGGCCCTGCGGCCCGAGTTCGAGGGCGCGCCAGGCTACCCGCTGGTGCTCTCGCGCACGGCGGCGGAGCGGCTGATGAGTGGCGGGGCGACGCAGCTGGAGGCGGCGCTCCAGGGACTGAAGCTGCGCCGGGTGCCGGTGAAGGATCCGGGCGTGGTGGTCAACATCAACACGCCGGAGACCTACGAGCGGTTGTTCGGCATGGCGCCGAAGCTGGCTCCGCCGCCCAAGCGCCGCGTGAAGAAGAGCGCGTCCTCCGGCAGCGGCATGTCCATGCCGTCTCCGGGCGTGGAGATGTCCGCCTCGCCCGAGGAATAGCCGTACGGTGAGGGTTCCCTCTCCCAGCGCAGGGAGAGGGAGCTGTCACAGAAACAGGCCGAAGCTGATGAAGGGGCCGTTGAAGTAGTCGCGGTGGACCACGCCGTCCACGCGGCCGGCGTCATCCAACATCAGCGCCCGCCACCCAGCGCGGATCGCCCACGGGTAGGGCTCGTAGGAGAGCCCCGCCTGCGCATCGATCTGCCGGTAGGGGAACGGGGTGACCTGGAAGCGGGACTCGAAGTCCAGCGTCGGGACGAGCCGCGCATCGAACGACGTGCCGATGCTGGGGCCCACCAGGGTGATGTCCGGGGCGTGCGCGCTGGTGAAGCCGCCCTCGATGCGCCAGCGCAGCCGGTCCTGGGCCACCAGGGCATAGGTGAAGTGCACTTCCGCCACGGTGATGCCGTCCGAGCCCTCGGTGCCGTCATCGGTCGGCAGGGCCATGCCCAACAGGCGCCCGTCCAGGCCCATCTGCTCGCCCTCGAAGGCGAGCATCAGGTCGATGCCCACGCCGCCGCCCAGCGGACCGCCGCCGAGAGCCAGCCGCATGATGTTATGGACGGTGTCCTTCTGAGGCATGAGGCTGACCTCGGGCGCGGGCGCCACGTACGCCGGAGGAGGCGCCGCGTAGTAGGTCGGCTGCTCGACGATGACGACGGTGTCGGGGCCCGGGTCATACGACGGAGGCGGGGGACGGCTGCTGCCCACCGCCGAGGCATCGTGGACGCGCTCCGAGGAGTCCACGGCCGTGGCGTCGTGCACGCGGCCCGTGGTCCGCTTGTCGTCATCGTCGTCGTCCTTCCTCTCTTTCTTCTCTTTCTTCTCTTTCTTCTCCTTCTTCTCGGAGTCGCTCGAGTTGGAGCGCTTGCCGAAGCGGGCCTCGGCCTCGGAGACCGGGAGCAGCAGGCTGGCGGCGAGCGCGGCGCAGAGCAGGTTCTTGAGGTGGATCATGATGTGGACTCCTTGAAGTTCAGGGGCGCTCAGAAGCTGAAGCCGAGCCCCACGTACGGGCCGCTGAAGCTGTCGGCGTGCACCACGCCGTCCACCAGGCCCGCGTCATTGAGGTAAAGCCCGCGCCACCCGCCGCGGAGCACCAGGCTGGCGAGGTGGACAGCCAACCCCGCCTGCGCGTCCACGTTCTGGTAGGGGAACGCGGTGCCCTGGGCGCGCAATTCCAGGTCCAGTTCGCCCACCAGGCAGGCCTCCAGCGACAGCGCGAGGCTGGGGCCCGCCACGGAGAGGTCCGGGGCCGAGGCCATGCTGAGCCCGCCCTCCAGGCGCAGGCGGATCCGCTCGCGTGCGATCATCGCGTAGGTGAGGTGCACGCTGCCCAGCGTGATGCTGTCACTCCCGGCGGAGCCATCATCCGTGGGCAGGGTCAGGCTGGTGCCCCGCGCGTCCACGCCCATCCGCTGGCCCTCGATGGCCAGAAACAGGCCCACCGCCGAGCCCCCGCCCATGGGAGCGCCATCCGCGCCCAGCCGGAACATGAGCGGCGTGGAGGTCTCCGTCCTCGTGCTGCTGGTCACCTCGGCGGCGGGCGCCGGAGGAGGGGACACCGGGGGAGGGGGAGGGGGCGCCGGGGGAGGCGGCACGCTGACGGTGGTGGTGCTGTAGGTGACGCTGGCCGAGGCCTCCGAAGCCGCCACGGCGTCGCCCACCGTGGTGAGCACGTTCAGGAAGGTGAGGAACGCCCCGCCCCCGCTGCTCTCGCGCGAGGAGCTCGACCGGGAACTCGAGGAAGAGGACGCCTCGCGGTCATCGTCGTCGTCGTCGCCCACCGCCGTGGCCTCGTGGGTCTTGGACTTCTTCGAGCTGCTCGAGGAGTTGGAGCGCTTACCGAAGCGCGCCTCGGCGGTGGAGGAAGAGAAGATCAGCCCAACAGCCGCTGCCGCACACAGCAGATTCCGGAGAGACGACACGGTCCAACCCCTCGGCGAAGCGCTTCCATGATCCGGCCCGTGTGCAGGACGGCTGCCTGCTCGCTTTATTCACACCGACTTTTCAGAAGGTGAACCCGAGGCCCAGGTACGGGCCCGAGAACGCGTCCGAGTGCGGCACGCCGTCCACCAGACCGTTGTCGTCCAGGAACAGGCCGCGCCACCCGCCGCGCAGCACCAGGGCGTTGAGGTGCACGGCCATGCCCGCGTGTCCTTCGAGCTGCCGGTACGGGTAGGGGGTGGCCTGCAGGCGCATCTCCAGGTCGAACGGTCCGGCGAGGCAGGCCTCGAGCGAGAGCGCCATGCTGGGGCCCACCACCGTCAGGTCCGGGGCGTGTGCGCTGCTGAAGCCGCCCTCCACCCGGAAGCGCGCCTTCTCCATCGACACCAGCGCCAGGGTGAGGTGCACGTTGGTCAGAGTGATGGTGTCGGTGCCCACCGTCCCATCGTCCGTGGGCAGCACGAGCGCGAGCGCCCGTCCCTCCACGCCCCACTGCTGGCCCTCGATGCCGAGGAAGGCGCCCAGGCCGACACCGTTGCCCATCGCCGCGCCATCCGCCCCGAAGCGCAGGGAGAGCGGAGAGGCCCCCGGGGAAGACGAGTCCACGGTGCCCGAGGGCGCCGCGTGCCGCGACGAGCTCGAGTTGACGAAGAGGGCGAACAGCAGGTCCACCCAGAACAAGCCCGAGGAGCGGGGCGCGGCATAGCTGCCGCCACTGCCACTGCTGCTCTCGCGGTCATCGTCGCTGTCTTCTTCGCCCACCGCCGTGGCTTCGTGCTCCTTGTCGTTCTTCTCGCTGGAGTCGGAGCGCTTGCCGAAGCGCGCTTCCGCGCTCGGGGCCGAGAAGAGCACGCCGGCGACGAGCGCGGCGCAGAGCAGATTGCGGATGGACGGCACGGTCCAACTCCTGGAGCAGGGGGTCGCCACGGTTTCGGCCGGACGCATGGACGGGGCCTGCTCCCCTCTATTTAAACCGTAAATCCAGGCAGCCGGGCAAGCCACCCCGCCGTGCTGGTGACAGGCGCCGGTGACGGATATGTGGGGTGCATGGATAGCGTCACCGAGGCCTCCCGCCATTCTGTTTTCGCGCACCGGGACTTTCGCCTCTACCAGGCCGCGCGCCTGCTCATGACGCTGGGCGTGCAGATGCAGTCGGTCGCCGTGGGGCTCCACATCTATAACCTCACCAAGCGGCCGCTGGACCTGGGGTATGTGGGCCTCGCACAGTTCCTCCCTTCGCTGTTGCTATCGATGGTGACGGGAGACACGGCGGATCGCCATGACCGGCGGCACATCCTGCTGGGCTGCTACCTCACGATGGTGACGGGAGCGGTGCTGCTCTTCGGGCTGACGCGGGCGGGGGTGACGGAGACGTGGCCGCTCTACGCGGTGCTGGTGCTGATCGGCATCGCGCGAGCGTTCGCCGGGCCCGCGGGCCAGTCGCTGGTGGCCCACCTGGTGCCCGCCGAGCACCTGTCGAGCGCCGTGGCGTGGAACTCCAGCGTGTTTCAGGTGGGCACCATCGTCGGGCCCTCGGTGGGCGGGCTGCTCTATGACGTCGTGCATGCGCAGGGGGTGTACGCCGCGTGCGCGGGGATGATGGCGGGGGCCGCGCTGATGCTGGCGCTGATGAAGGTGCGCACCGGGCGCATGGAGCAGGCCGCGTCCTCGTGGCAGCGGCTGTTGGCGGGCATTGGCTACGTGTGGCGGCAGAAGGTGGTGCTGGGCGCCATCTCCCTGGATCTGTTCGCGGTGCTGCTCGGCGGGGCCACGGCGCTGCTGCCCATCTATGCCCAGGACATTCTGCACACCGGGCCGTGGGGGCTGGGCCTTCTGCGCAGCGCTCCGGCGATGGGGGCGGCCTTCATCGCCCTGGCGCTCGCCCTCTTCCCGCTGCGGCGAAACGCCGGGGTGACGATGTTTGCGTGCGTGGCGCTCTTTGGCGTGGCCACCGTGGTGTTCGGGGTGTCGCGCAACCTGGTGCTCTCGATCGCGGCGTTGATCGTCCTCGGGGCCGCGGACATGGTGAGCGTGGTGGTGCGCCAGACGCTGGTGCAACTGGCCACGCCGCCGGAGATGCGCGGCCGGGTGAGCGCGGTGAACATGGTGTTCATCGGCGCCTCCAACGAGCTGGGCGACTTTGAGTCCGGCCTCACCGCCGAGTGGTTCGGCGTGGTGCCCGCGGTGGTGATGGGCGGGATAGGCACCTGTGTGGTGGTGGGACTGTGGGCCTGGCTCTTTCCAGAGTTGCGCCGCATTGCCCGCCCGGATGAGGTGAGGCCCCTGGCCTGAGCCTGTCCGACAGCAGGACCGCTCTGGTGTGGGTCAGCGCCGGCCAGCCTTCTTCCCGCTCTTAGCGCGCGGCTCCTGCTTGGCGGGGGCAGGCCGGGGCGTGGGAGTCACGGCCGCCACGAGCGTCTGCGGAGGCAGCGGCATGGGCGACAGCGTCAGCTCCACGCGCCGGTTGCGCAGGCGGTTCTGCGGCGAGTCCGAAGGCACCACGGGCCGGAACGAGGCATGGCCAGTGGCGCTGAGCCGCTCGGGAGCCATGCGCGCGGGGCCCTCGAGCAGCGCGCGCACGAGGGCAGTGGCGCGCGCGGTGGACAGCTCCCAGCTCGTCCCCGCCGTCCCTGAGCCATTCGCCGGGGGCAGCTCGTCCGTGTGAGAGGCGATGGACACCGCGTGGCCTTCCACCGAGGCCAGCACGGCACCCGCGCGCGCGAGCACCTCTGCTCCGCGAGGCGTCAGCGTGGCCTGGCCCGGCTCGAAGAGGAGGCGCTCGGACAGCTCCAGCCGCAGCGCCGCGGGGGTGGAGGCGTCCAGCCAGGCATCGGCCTGGGCCAGCTCCGTCTTCAGATGCTTCTCCAGGCTCTGCCGGGCCGCTTCCCTCCGGGTGAGCTGCGCATCCGCCTCCCGCGCCTTCCGTGCCTCTCCCTCGCGCTGCAAGTGGATGCCGGTGTGCTGCTGCTCCAACACCCTCAGTCGGCGCTCCATGTTCGAGCGCATCCCCTGGAGCTCGGCCACCCGCGCCTCGGACTCGAGCGCCTCCCGCTCCAGCTGGGCGTTGCGCGCCAGCAGCGCGGAGATGGAGCGCGAGAAGGTGAGCCCTCCCACCCCCGCCACCAGCGCCGTGCCCGCAAGCAGCGCCCACGGCAGCCATGCCCTGCTTCGCTGCTTCGCCGCGCTCGAGGCTTGCTCCATGCCGGGCCTCCGACTGTTGGAGGCTCAACTTTAGGAGCCCTCAGGGGGTGCGCCTCAAGGCGGGGACCTGAGGGCTTCTGCCACATGCCCGGAAGGCCTGGTGCGCCTGCGTCTGGTGCCGCGGCGCGTCGCGGCTCCGTGGGCCAACCGTACACGTTGCCCGGCCACTTCGCGACAGCGGGTAGGACGTGGTATCCGGGCCGCTCTATTCGTGAGGAGCGCTGAGAGAGCATGGCCATCCGCTGCGTGGTGCTGGACTTCGATGGGACCTTCACCGACGTGGCCGCGGAGGGCGCCCCCTTCGTCCGTCACTTCAAGAGCCACCTGGCACGCATTCTGGGCCAGGACGAGCGGGCCCTGGAGGATGTGTGGCTTCAGGAAGAGGCCGCCGTGCTCGCCGGCGCTCATGCGTTCGGTTGGGACGTGGGCGGCCGGGTCGTGGCTCCCGCCACCGCGGATCCGTACCTGCTGTCCAACTGTGTCGCCCGGCAGATCATGAACCGGGCCGGAGCGTTCAAGGACCCCTCCGAGCGCCACGAGGTTCAGCAGACGCTCTACCGCGAGGCGTACAAGCTCACCGGCATGGCCTTCAAGTCCGAGGCCAAGGAAGTGCTGGAGGCGCTGCTCGATACCGGGCTGCCCATCTGGGTCGTGACGAACGCGCACACGGATCTGGTGGATGCCAAGCTGACCAAGCTCGCTCCCCGGGGCCGTGAGCGCTTGAAGGTGAAGGGCGACGCCAAGAAGTACCTCATCGAGGAGCCGCAGCCCTCGGATGCGCGCTTCGCCGCCCTGCCCGAGAGCATCCAGTTCGAGGGGCTGCTGCCCCGGCCCGTGTACCTGCGCCGCGGCAAGTATTACGAGGCCCTGCGCGACATCTGGGCCCAGACGGGCACCGGGCCCGAGTCCACGCTGGTGGCCGGGGATATTTACGAGCTGGACCTGGCGCTGCCCGCCGCGCTCGGCGCGCACGTGCAGTTCGTCTCGCGCACCAATGCGCTGCCGTATGAAGTGAAGGCCATGGAGCAACTCGGGCCTCGCGGCGGCGTGGACCTGAGCCTGCGCGCCATTCTTCCCCGGCTGCTGCCGTAACTCACAGAACCCTCACCCCGTCCCTCTCCCGAAGGGAGAGGGGCAAACACGAAGCCCCGCGTCCCTCTGGGGGAGCGCGGGGCTCGGTGCTTCAAGCCTCTGGGCTCGGTGCTAGGCCTTGGCTCCCGCCGTGGCCTGGAACACCTCGTTGAACTCGCCGATGCCCTTGTTCAGCGCCGCCTTGATGTCCGCCGTCAGCTCGCGCTTGGTGGCGATGTCCTTGGCCACCTGCGGGTGCTTGCCGTCCATGAACTCGATGAACTCGGACATCCAGCGCGACACGTCCGACACCGGCACCTGGCGGATCCACCCGCGCTTGTTCGGGTCGTCCTTGTTCGTCGCCGAGTAGATCTGCATCACCTGCTTCTCCACCGGCATCGGCGCGTACTGAACCTGCTTCAGCAGCTCCACCAGACGCGCACCGCGCGCCAGCGTCTCCTGCGTCGCCTTGTCCAGGTCCGAGCCGAACTGCGCGAACGCCGCCAGCTCGCGGTACTGCGCCAGCTCCAGCTTCATGGAGCCTGCCACCTGCTTCATCGCCTTGATCTGCGCCGCCGAGCCCACGCGCGACACCGACAGACCCACGTTGATCGCCGGGCGCACGCCCGAGAAGAACAGGTCCGTCTCGAGGAAGATCTGCCCGTCGGTGATCGAAATCACGTTCGTCGGGATGTACGCGGACACGTCACCGGCCTGCGTCTCGATGATGGGCAGCGCGGTGAGCGAGCCGGCACCCTCGGCGTCCGACAGCTTCGCGGCGCGCTCCAGCAGGCGGCTGTGGATGTAGAACACGTCGCCCGGGTACGCCTCACGGCCCGGCGGGCGGCGCAGCAGCAGCGACAGCTGGCGGTACGCCACGGCCTGCTTGGACAGGTCGTCGTACACGATGAGCGCGTGCATCTTGTTGTCGCGGAAGTACTCGCCCATCGTCACGCCCGTGTACGGCGCGAAGAACTGCATGGGCGCCGGGTCCGAGGCGTTGGCCGCCACCACCGTGGTGTACTCCATGGCGCCGAAGCGGGTGAGCTTGTCCACCACCTGCGCCACCGTGGACTGCTTCTGCCCGATGGCCACGTAGATGCAGTAAACGCCCTGGCTCTTCTGGTTGATGATGGCGTCGATCGCCACCGCCGTCTTGCCCGTCTGGCGGTCGCCGATGATGAGCTCGCGCTGCCCGCGGCCGATCGGCACCAGCGCGTCCAGCGCCTTGATGCCCGTCTGCAGCGGCTCGTGCACGCTCTTGCGCTTGACGATGCCGGGCGCCTTGATCTCCAGGCGGCGCGTCTCGGTGCTGGCGATGGGGCCCTTGCCGTCCACCGGCTCGCCCAGCGCGTTCACCACGCGGCCCAGCAGCCCCTTGCCCACCGGCACCGAGGCGATCTGCGCGGTGCGCTTGACGGTGTCTCCCTCACGGATGTCCTTGAAGTCACCCATGATGGCCACACCGACGTTGTCCTCCTCGAGGTTGAGCACCAGGCCCTTCACCGCGTTGGAGAACTCCACCAGCTCGCCTGCCTGCACTCCCTCCAGGCCGTACACGCGGGCGATACCGTCGCCCACGGAGAGCACCGTGCCCGTCTCGGCAACGGTGACCTTCTTGCCGTAGTCCTTGATCTGCTCCCGGATGATTCTGCTGATCTCGTCGGCGCGGATTTCCATGGGCGTCTTGAGTCCTCGAGTGGGGCGGCGGCGGTGAGCCGCACTGAGCCAAAGCGGGGCCCCCTTACCACGCGCTCCCCAGCACCGCAACGCGATCAATCCAGGGAGAGCGGCCGGAGCGTTATCGGCCCGGTAAGGCCGGGACGCTCCAGGGGCCAGTCCAGTCCTCTTTCTACCCCCCTGGGCAGGCCCGGAATTCCCCGCGCCCGGGGCCCGGGCTCAGAGGCAGACCGAGGTGCGCCGGGGCAGCCACACCGTGAAGCGGGTGCCACTGGTAGTGGAGGACTCCAGGCGCAGTCGGCCCCCATGGGCCTCGGCGATCTGCCGGGCCACGTAGAGCCCCAGGCCCAGCTCGCCGCCGCCGGCCTTTTTGCCCCGGAGGAAGGGCTCGAAGACGAGCTCCCGCTCCTCCTCGGGCAGGGGCGGGGCCTGGTACTGCACCTCCACGCTCACCCCGTCCAGGGCCCCCTTCATGCGCAGCTCCACCGGGGCCTCCTGGGGGCTGTGGTGCAGGGCGTTCTGCAACAGGTTGCCCAGCATCTGCACCAGCCGCATCTCGTCCCAGTGGCCCTTCAGGTCCCCCTCGCGCCAGAGCACCACCGTGCGCTCGGGGTGGGCCATGCGCGCCTCAGCCACCACACAGTCCACCGCGGACTCCATCGTCATCGCGGCGGGGGCCACCGGCAGGCGCCCGGAGATGCGTGCCTGGGTGAAGTCCAGCATCTCCCGCAGGGTGCGCTCCATGCGCCGGGAGGCGCTGGCCATGTGCGCCAGGTGCCGCGCCTGCTCACCCACCAGCCCCCCTTCGCGCTGCAGCGATGAGACGCCGTGCTGAATGGTGCTCAGGGGGGTGTGCAGGTCATGCCCCACCAGCCCCAGGAACTGCTCGCGCAGGTACTCGGTGCGCGCGGCGGCCTCCTCGGCGGCCCTGCGTCCGCTGATGTCCCACATGGCCATCAGCCGGGCCTGCTGGCCCTGGTAGGACACGTCGCGCGCCAGCACCTGGAGCAGCAGCTTCTGGCCGCCGCGGCGCCGCACCACCAGCTCGAAGGGCATCTCCACCGTGTGCCGGAGCGCGTCCCGGCCCGGCGAGTGGACCTCCGGCGGCAGAAACCGCTTCATCGGCTGGCCCACCAGCTCCGCCTGCGTGTACTCCAGAAGCGAGGCGCCGCTGCGGCTGATCTCCAGCACCACGCTGCCGTCGTGGATGAGGTACCCGTCACACGACAGGTCCACCAGCGAGCTCAGACGGGCCTCGGCCTCGCGCGCCTGCTCCAGCGCGTGGACCCGCTCCGTCTCGTCCTGAATCATCAGCGTCAGCCCCGACAGCAGCCCGCCGGACACCGCCGGCAGCAGGCTGAGCTTCAGGTGGCGCACCGCCGAGCCACAGGCTCCAGACAGCGCCGCCCCCGTTACCGGCTCGCCGGCCAGCGCCCGGGCGCACAGGGCCGACAGCTCCCCGGCCAGCGCGGGCCACAGCTCGCCCAGCGTCCGGCCCGACAGCGACGACAGGGGTTGCTGCGCCAGCGCCACCAGCGCGTCACTGGCCCACTGCACCCGCGCTTCGCGATCCAGGAAACCCACCGCCCAACCCGGCGCGTCCAG
Source organism: Myxococcaceae bacterium (assembly GCA_036389955.1). Classification (GTDB taxonomy): domain Bacteria; phylum Myxococcota; class Myxococcia; order Myxococcales; family Myxococcaceae; genus DATHBR01. The sequence goes on along the minus strand of DASVVJ010000610.1, from coordinate 23,642 downwards.
CAGCGCCTGGAGGAAGGGCCGCGCCTCATCCGGCACCGCGACGAGCGGTGGCACCAGCGAAAGTCGCGGAAGAGCGGTTTGCGCCATGAGCAGTGGGCCCGGAATCACGGGACTTCCATCCCGTGGAACAAGCCCAAGTATAGCGTCTTCTCGAACTACAGGAAATACGGGGCTTGCGGGACCCACCTGAGTCCGTCTTACCCGGTGCGTCGGGCCCGTACCCCGGGCCCCGGCCAGCCCCGCGGGTTACTGCTGCTGCTTGAGGTCGCGGCGCATCTGCTCCAGCTGGGTGCGCACGCTGCCGTCATAGAGGACGCTGCCCACCTGAGCGGACACGCCGCCGAGCAGGCTGGGGTCCACGCGCGTCTCGAGGACGACATTGCGCTGGGTGAGCTGCTGGAGGTTCTTGGCCAGGTCCTGCAGGGCCTCGGGCGACAGCGGCGCGGCGCTGGTGACGACGCCCCGGGCGCGGCCGGCGCGGGCGTCGGCCATGTCGCGGTACACGCGGGCGATGTCCGGGATGTAGACGAGGCGGTTGCGCTCCACCAGCAGGCGCAGGGTGTTGGCCAGCACGGGCTCGGTGGTGCCCATCATCTTCATGATGGCTTCCACCACCTGGCTGCGCTGAGCACGGGTGTAGGCGGGGTTGAGGAGCACGTCCGACAGCTCGCGGCTCTTCTCGAAGGCCGAGACGAAGGCATTCAGTTGATCGGCAACGGCATCGGTGCGCTGGGTCTCGGCGGCGACGTCGAGAAGCGCACGGGCATAGCGGCGGGCGATGGACACATTCACCATGGCGGCGGCGCGCTTAGCACGCCCCTGGGTCCGGGGCAACGGCTGGTGTTCGCCCAGGAGCACCTACCTCTACCGGACAGGTCGGCTGATCCGCTCCATCCTCCCTGGCCCCCGACTGGATGAGCCACCGGGAACAGGGGTAGCCTTACGGGCAGGTGTTCCCTCAGGAGTAGGGCTTCGGGGGTGGGTGGGAGGCTCCTGGAGGTGGCACCGCATCCAGCCCATGCAAGAACCCGTCATTGGCATTGATCTGGGGACCACCAACAGCGCCGTGGCCACCGTGGAGAATGGCCGGGCGCGGTTGATCCCCGCGCGAGCCGGCGGCCGGCTGACCCCTTCCATCGTGGGCATGCTGACTGAGGGAGAGCGCGTGGTGGGCACTCCCGCGCAGCGCATGGCGGAGGAGCACCCCGAGGCGGTGGTGTGGGCCACCAAGCGCTTCATGGGCCGGCGCTGCACGCCCGAGCTGGTGCAGCAGGCCAAGGCGCTGGTGCCCTTTCCGTTGATCCCGGGCCCCACGGGGGATGTGCGGGTGCGGCTGGCGGGCAAGGTGCTGCCCATCACCCAGGTGGCGGCGATGATCCTGGGCGAGCTGAAGCTGGACGCGGAGGCGTACTTCGGGCGGCCGGTGAGCCGCTGTGTCATCACCGTGCCGGCCAATTTCGATGACAACCAGCGCTCGGCCACCCGCGAGGCGGCCTCCATCGCGGGCCTGGAGGTGCTGCGTCTGGTGAACGAGCCCACCGCGGCGGCGCTGGCGTACGGGCTGTCGCGCGGCTTCCAGGGCAACGCGCTGGTGTTCGACTTAGGGGGCGGCACCTTCGACGTGTCCATTCTGGAGGTGAAGGAGGGCGTCTTCGAGGTGCGGGCCACCGGCGGAGACGTGGCGCTGGGCGGCGAGGACTTCGATCAGCGCATCGTCCAGTGGCTGGCGGCGCAGGTGGACGAGTCCCTGCGGGACGTGGTGCTCAAGGACGCCCCGTCGCTGCGCCGGCTGAAGGTGGCGGCCGAGGCGGCCAAGCGCGAGCTGACCGAGCGCGAGGAGTCCCTCATCTCCGTGGGAGACCTGGGGGACCACTCCCAGCCGAACAGCCGGCGCCTCACCTCGCTGGAGACGACCCTCACCCGCTCGTTCTTCGAAACGCTGTCCGAGCCGCTCTCGCGCCGCTGCCTGGAGGTGTGCCAGACGGTGATGCAGGACGCGAAGATGGATCCGCGCTCGGTGGACGTGGTGCTGCTGGTGGGAGGAATGACGCGGGTGCCGCTGGTGCGAAGGCTGGTGGCGGACTTCTTCGGCCGCGAGCCGTCCACCGACGTGCACCCGGACGAGGCGGTGGCCCTGGGCGCCGCCGTGCAGGCGGAGGAATTGGTGCGCCAGTCCGGCGCGGCGCTGCTCTTGGACGTGGCGGGCCAGTCGCTGGGCGTGGGTGTGCTGGGCGGGCGGGTGAAGCGGCTGATCGCCAAGAACACGTCGGTGCCGGTGGTGGCGCGTCAGGTGTTCCTGCCCAGCCGCGGCGGCCAGTCCGAGGCGCGCATCCCCATCTACCAGGGCGAGGGCGAGCTCCAGAGCGAGAGCCGCAAGCTGGGCGAGGTGGTGCTGAAGAACCTCTCCAACGGCTACCGCGCGGACACCCAGATCGAGGTGACGTTCGCCCTGTCCAGCGAGGGCATTCTCTCGGTGCGCGCGATGGACGTGCGCTCGGGCCAGGCCGCGCAGGTGAAGCTGGAGGCGCGCACCAGCCTGCCGGGCCCCGAGGCGGAGAAGCTCTCCCAGGAGCAGGCGCAGTACGCCAGTGTCCGGGCTCAGGAGGACGCGAAGGACTCGGAGGAGAAGTTCCGCAAGCTGCTCGAGCGCGCGGAGAAGCTGGCGCGCCTGCTCCAGCACAGCGCCCACGAGAACCCCAGCCCCGAGGCGGACGCCGCCGTGGGCACCGTGAAGAGCCTGCTGGACACCGGCAAGGCCGCACTCCAGGCCGGAAACACCGAGCAGTGCGCCTTCGTCACACGTCAACTGACACAGATGCTCTCCGGCCGCCGCGCCTGAGCCAACTGTCCACCACCCAGCGGCCCTGGCGGCGCCGTGTCGTGCCTCGCACGCTCGCGGCGTCCGCCCCTGCACAGCGCTCAGTCCCTTACATGGATGGATGCGCCGCCCGTTCCTACCGAGAGCGGTATGGAACCAGCCCTCCCGCCGGAAATCATTTTCGTGGTGGACGACTCACGCATGGTGCGGGAGATGGTGTGCGACCATCTGACACAGCTGGGCTGTGAGGCGGTGCCGCTCGACAGTGGCGAGGCGTGCCTGGCCGAGCTGGAGCAGCGGTTGCCCACGCTGGTGCTGATGGACCTGCGCATGGAGGGCATGCAGGGCGACGAGGCGTGCCGCCGTTTGAAGGCGCACCCCCGCACCAGTGGCGTACCGGTGGTGATGCTCACCAGCGCCAGCGCTCCGCACGAGGTGATGCTCTGCGCACGGGCGGGTGCGGATGACTTTCTGCCCAAGCCGGTGGAGCTCGAGGCGCTGACCGCCAAGGTGCACGCGGTGAGCGCCTCGCGGGAGCCCAAGCGCCAGGCGCCTCCGGTGGGGCAGGGGGTGATGCTGGTGGAGGGCAGCCGCTCCCTGGGCGCGTTGCTCGGGGGAGCGCTGGAGCACGAGGGCTTCCACGTCCTCTATGCGCGCCAGGCCGAGGAGGCCCTGGCCCTGGCCACCGCCCATGCCTCGCGGCTGGATGGGCTCGTCCTCGACGTGTCCCGCTCGTGCGCCTTCCAGGACGGAATCTCGCTGGCGGAGCGGCTGCGCGCGGTGCTGCCCCGCAAGCCCCTGGTGATGGTGGCCGGCGTGGAGGAGCCGCTGGCGGTGCACCTCAAGGCCAAGGCGCTCACCGGCGGGCCGCTGCTGGAGCGCCGGCTGCTGCCGCCGGACATCCTGGTGTCCCGCGTGGTGCAGAAGCTCTCGCCGGGCGCGACCACCGTGCGCGCCGCCGAGCGGGTTCCGGTGTTCTCCGTGGTGGAGTTCTCCCTGCCCTTCGGGCCGCTGCTCACCGGCTTCAGCTCGGACGCCAGCCCCGAGGGCCTCTTCGTGCGCACCCTTACCCCGCCGCGCGCCGGCAGCAAGCTGTCGCTCAAGGTGACGCTGGCCGGCCAGCGCCATCCCTCCACGGTGGAGGCGCTGGTGGCCTGGTCCAACCCCCTGCGCCGGAACACGGTCTTCCAGGCCCCGGTGGGCATGGGGCTGCGCCTGGAGCGCGTGGACATGGACCTGGCCGCCCGGCTGCAGCGGGTGGTGCCCCGCGCTCTCGGTTTTTCGCTCGCGTTTCCCCCTCGATCCTCAACTTTCTGAGAGCCCCAAGCCGCTCCAACCTCCCGTATTCTCACGTCCGCTCCGCTGGCACGCGGGTGGCAGAGTCCGGCCGCACGCAGCCGGGCCGCCCTCGCGGGTCGCCCTGGCGGGGCCGGAGTCATACGGAGGTTTTCCATGAAGTGGATGCGATTCGGAAGCTTGGGGCTGGCGCTGGTGGCAGCGGGCTGTGACAGCGGGAGCGAGGACACCAGCCTGCCGCCGAACCTGCCGGTGCAGCAGGTGTCCCGGCTGGAGAGCTTCGAGAAGTGCGAGGACCTGGAGTCCTACATCGAGGACACCGCGGTCACCGACATGCGCGCCCAGCTCGGCTGGCAGCGCGATCAGATCGGCAGGTGGGGGGGCGGCGGGGGCCCCGTCATGGAAGATGGTAGCGGCGGTCCCCAGCCTGGCGCGCCCACCAGCGGTGACTCCGGTGGCGGCGCCGGGGCGCCCCGCGGTCCGGACAACCACACGGACACCAACAACCAGGTCGCGGGGGTGGACGAGGCGGACTTCGTGAAGAACGACGGCACGCGCATCTTCGTCGTCTCCGGCCGCAAGCTGTACGTGCACCAGTCCTGGCCGGCCGAGGCGCTCAAGGCGGTGGGCTCCGTGCAGCTCGAGGGCTACCCGCGCGAGATGTTCCTCTCCGGGCAGGACCGCGCCGTCATCTTCTCCGGCATCACCTACCAGGAGGACGGGCAGAGCGACGGCAGCTCCAAGCCGGGTGGGGGCGTGAGCGCCGGGGACGTGGCGTGCATGCCGGGCGCGTGTGGCTACTACGGCCGCGGCGCCACCAAGATTACCGTGGTGGACGTGTCCAACCTGGCCTCGCCGCAGGTGGTGGACGAGCTGTACCTGCCGGGCAACTACTTCAACGCTCGCCGCACGCAGGACACCGTCCGCGTCCTGCTCAGCGACAACTTCCGCTGGCCCCAGGAGATGAAGTGGTGGCCGGAGTACGAGGACGGGCTGTGGGAGGACAAGGAGAAGCTGAAGAAGAAGTTCGATGAGATGATCGTGCAGAACGCGAAGCTCATCCGCGGGCAGACGCTGGCCCAGTGGCTGCCGAGCGGCTGGCGCAAGCGGCCGGACGGCTCGAAGGTGGCGGTGGGCTACGACTGCCGCGACTTCCAGCGCAGCAGCGCTCCGTCCAAGCTGGGCTTCGTCACCGTGGCCACGCTGAACCTGGACTCCGAGGTGCAGGAGACCACCGTGCGCCGCACCAGCCTGGTGGCCGATCCGGGGGAGATCTACGCCACCTCGAACGCCCTGTACATGTCCAGCCGTCACTGGTGGCGCTACCCAGAGGACGGGCAGCGGGACCACACCTACCTGCACAAGTTCGACACCAGCGAGCCGGGCGTGGCGCGTTACGTGGCCAGCGGTGTGGTGGAGGGCTACCTGCTCAACCAGTTCAGCATGGACGAGCACCAGGAGGTGCTGCGGGTGGCCACCACCATCACCACGCTGAAGAAGAACAACGACAGCCCCTGGTGGTGGTGGAGCAACGGCAACTCGGTGACTACCAGCCGGGTGACGACCTTCAAGGAGAAGGGCGGGCAGCTGGTGCAGGTGGGCAAGAGCGCGGAGCTGGCCGAGGACGAGCGCATCTACAGCGCGCGCTTCATGGGCAACAAGGGCTACGTCGTCACCTTCCGCCAGGTGGACCCGCTGTTCACCTTCGACCTGTCGGATCCGGCCAACCCCCGCAAGGTGGGCGAGCTGAAGGTGCCGGGCTTCTCCAACTACATCCACCCGATCAGCGACACGCACCTCATCACCATTGGCGTGCACGTGTCGGAGGATCCGAACAACTGGCGTGAGCGGTACGTGAAGCTGTCCATGTTCGACGTGTCGAACCTGGCGCAGCCCCAGGAGGTGTTCACGCACCAGGTGGGCACCGCGTACGGCTGGAGCGAGGCGCTCTACGAGCACAAGGCGTTCAACTACTTCGCGGCCAAGGGGCTGCTGGCCATCCCGTTCTCGGACTACAACCCCGCCTCGAGCGACTACTGGACCGGCTTCCGCAGCGAGCTGAAGGTCTTCCGGGTGGACACCGCCACGGGCTTCACCCCGGTGGGCGCCGTCTCGGTGGCCGACATGTACCGGATTCACAACTACCGCAACTGGTCCTACTACTGGACGCCCAACGTGCGCCGCAGCGTGATGGCCGATGACTACGTGTACGCCATCTCCGACGCGGGCGTGCGCGTGGCCCACGTGAGCAACCTGGCGGCGCCGCTGGCCACCACGCACTTCGCCCCGGACTTCAACTTCTACCCGTAGCACTCCCTCGGGATGGGGGACTCGTCGGCCGGCTCACTCGGGGGGGTGAGCCGGCCGCTGTTTTTTCAGGGGCCGTCAGCGGGGAGGTGGGGGCGGCGTCCTCTTCGAGAGCGCATTCCGCGTCAGAAGACGGTATAGGCGGCTCGCCATGTCTGCCCCAGTGAAGTCCCGTCGCGAGGAGTTCCGCGAGCTGTTGAGGCTCGCCGTCCCCATTGCCATCGCTCAGGGCGGCCAGGCGCTCATGGGCCTGGTGGACACCCTGGTGGTGGCCCGCGCGGGGACGCAGGCCCTGGCCGCGGTGGGCCTGGCCAACGCGCTCTTCTTCGGCATCAGCGGCTTCGGCATGGGGCTGATGATGGGGTTTGACCCGCTGCTGTCCCAGGCATTCGGCGCTCAGAACTCCTCCCGGCCCCGGGCGCTGCTGTGGCAGGGTGGGTGGATGGCGCTGTTCGCGGGAACGGTGCTGGGCGCGGTGCTGCTGGCGCTGCCCTCGCTGCTGCCGTTGGTGGGCTACCAGGAGGCGGACCTGGGCGATACACGCGCCTACCTGCTGTGGCGTGCGCCCAGCCTGATTCCGATGCTCGCCTTCCTCATGGTGCGCTCGTACCTGCAGTCGGCCGCGCGCACCCGGGCCCTGGTGATCGCCACCGTGGTGGCCAACGTCTTCAACCTCTTCGCGGACATTCTCTTCGTCTTTGGTGGCAGCGTGCTGCCCGAGGCCTTCGGGCCCCTGCGCAGCTTCCCCGCCATGGGCGTGGAGGGCGCGGCGCTGGCCACGCTGCTGTGCACCCTGCTGCAACTGGCCATCATCCTGGGCGCGGTGCGCTCCATTGCCTTCACCGGGCCGCCGCCTGGCCGCCGTCCCGTGCTCGCCGACCTTCTCCAGGCGGCGAAGGTGGGCATCCCCATCGGGGCGCACATCGCGGCGGAGATCGGCGTCTTCGCGCTCGCCGCCGCGCTGGCCTTCCGCCTGGGCCCGGAGAGCATGGGAGCCCATCAGATCGTCATCTCCTACTCGAGCCTCTCGTTCACCATCGCCCTGGGCATTGGCAGCGCGGGCAGCGTGCGCGTGGGCTGGGCGGTGGGGGCTCGCAACACCGCTCAGGCCCGGCTCAGTGGCTTCATGGCCTTCGCGGGGGGCGCGGGCTTCATGGCGCTGGCGGCGCTGGTGTTCGTGCTGTTCCCTCTGCCCCTGGCCAGGATGGCCGGCGCGCAGCCGGACGTGGTGCCCCTGGTGGTGCCGCTGCTGATGATCAGCGCCGTGTTTCAGATATTTGATGGAGTGCAGGGCGTGGGTGCCGGTGTTTTGCGCGGCGCCGGGGAGACGCGCTTCACCTTCCTCGCCAACATGGTGGGGCACTACGCCATCGGCCTGCCGCTGTCGCTGCTGCTGGGCTTCGGGTTGAACCAGGGCATCGTTGGCATCTGGTGGGGGCTGTGCGCGGGCCTCATCTCGGTGGCGGTGGCGCTGCTGTGGCGCTTCCACCGGATCAGCGCGGGCACCCTGCGCCCGCTGGAGGCCTAGCGGGCGGCACCTGCCTTGCAGTCGTTCGCGGGCATGACCCTGAACCACACCCGACTGTTGCCCCTCGCCGTGACGCTCCTGCTGACGCTGGCCGCTTGCGGCGAGGAAGAGAAGAAGTTCCAGATGAAGGCCGAGGGCGGGAGCGAGGACTCTTTCCCCGAGTTCACCACGCAGCTGCTGGGCCCGGATCCGCTCGCGCTCGTCACCTGCAGCGAGGATCCCACCCCGGGGATCGCCGATGACGAGCGCAAGCTCTGCTTGCGCATTCACCTGGATGCCACGGGGTTGAGCGCGGCGGGTGCGCCCGCCACGCTCTCGATCTCGGGCGAGGCGCAGCTGGCGGAGGCCGTGGGCCCCGCGGCGGCCAGCTTCACCGCCAGGGAGGGCCACTCACCGGTGGTGACCACGGCCTGGGTCACCGTGGGCTGCTTCTCGCAGCCCCGCCAGGGCCCCTTCACCCAGCAGCTCCAGGGCCGGCTCGAGCTGGAGGAGAACACCTCCAAGCGGCTCGCTGGGCGGGTGGTGCTCACCGGCGAGGGCCAACTGGCGGTCATCGACTGCGGCAACGTGAACTTCGCCGACTTCGACTTCCGCTTCGACGTGGCGCGCTGAGCACGCTACGCCCGCGCGGCACAGGGGCTACCAGGGCAGGTACGTGCGGATCATGTCCCGCCACGTGGGCCAGTCGTGAATGCCGCCGTTCCAGATGGACAGGTGGTTGCCGATGTCCTTCTTCCAGAGGATGGAGGACAGCCGCTCGTTGGAGGCGCGGCAGAAGTCATGCTCGCCCGCCGCGAGCACCATCTCCACCTTCTGGAGCGCGGAGAGCTGCGCCCAGTCCGAGAGGTTGGGCAGCCACTGCGTGCACGAGTGGAAGTACACGTTGTCGTCGTGGTAGCCGTCGAGGAAGCCATCCGTCTCGAACTTGCCGCTCATGGAGATGAGGCGGCGGAACACGTGCGGGTTGCGCAGGCCGAGGTTGAAGGTGTGGAAGCCGCCGAAGCTGGCGCCGGCCAGCGTCAGCCGCCCGCCGGTGCTGCGGTGCATGAGCAGCGGCACCACCTCGTGCAGCAGGTAGGCCTCGTAGGCCGCGTGACGCATCACCCGGTCGTGCGGGTGGGCATGGCGGTTGAGCCAGCTCTCCTCGTCGATGCCGTCCACACACACCACGATGTAGCGGCCTGCCTGGATGCGATCCGCGAGGGCGCCCACCAGCCCGAAGTCCTCGTTCTGGTAGAAGCGGCCCCGGCTGGTGGGGAACATCAGCACCGGCTCACCCGAGTGCCCGTAGAGCAGCAGCTCCATGTCACGGCCCAGGCGGTGGCTGTACCAACGGTGGTATTCGCGGTTCATGAGGCCAGCACCTTAGCCTCAGAAGCGAACCGTGGGTCCCACCAAAATGGTGTTGATGGGCTTGGCGCACTGCCGGGCCGCCTCGGTCTCGTAGCGCACGTCGCACCACTGCCATGAGGTGGCCGCCGTGGCGCCCACGTGCTCGCCCAGCCACATGTCGATGCCGAAGCGCACCCCGGCGCCCACCGCCTGGAACTCCTGACGCACCAGCTGGCCCAGCTCGTCCGGCGTCTGCGGCTGGGACTTGCTGCTCGCCATCCGCACTGCCAGCCACGGCGAGAACATGCGGTCTCGCAGCACCCGGAAGCGCACCTCCAGCCCGTACTGCTGGTAGTCGAGCTGCACCCGCTTGGCGCCCTCGGTCTGCAGCTCGTCGAACTTCTGGCCCCACGTCTCCGCCGCTTCGCCGTAGACGCCCACGGACAGGCCGATGGGGGCCTCGACCCCGAAGTACATGTTGATGGCGGCACCCTTGGCGTTCCACTCGCTCATGTGGTCCAGCGCCATCCCCGCGCCCAGGGACATGTAGCCGCGCCAATCTGAAGCGTGGGCCGTGCCCCCGAAAAGCAGCAGTCCCGCCAGTGCTCCGAGCTTCGATACAGGTTGCATCACCCCTGAAGCCTAGCCCACAGGCCCGGGGGTGGGTCCACCGCCCCCCGGGTTGTGTTCCGGGCTCTGCATCCACCGGCCAGCCTCGTACACTGCGCGCCCATGTCCCTGTCCTTCGAAGATGCCGCCGCCTCGCTGCGCAACGCCCTGGCCGATGCGGGCCGCGGCCTGGTGGAGCGCGAGGCCATGGTGGAGCTGGTGGCCCTTTCCGCTGTAGCGGGCGAGCACCTGCTCGTCATCGGCCCTCCGGGCACCGCCAAGAGTGAGGCCGTGCGCCGCACTGCTCGGGCGCTGGGCGGCAGCTACTTCGAGTACCTGCTCGGCCGCTTCACCGAGCCCTCGGAGATCTTTGGCCCGGTGGACCTGCGCAAGCTGCGCGAGGGCATGGTCGTCACCGAGACGGCCGGCATGCTGCCCGAGGCGGAGGTGGCGTTCCTGGACGAGGTGTTCCTGGGCTCCACCGCCATCCTCAACACGCTGCTGGGTGTGCTCAATGAGCGCGTCTTCCGCCGCGGCCACACCCGGCAGAAGTGCCCGCTGCGCGTGTGCGTGGGGGCCTCCAACGCCCTGCCGGAGGAAGAGTCCCTGGCGGCCTTCGCGGACCGCTTCCTGGCGCGCATCTTCGTGGAGTCCGTGCCGGACACGCGGCTGGAGGAGCTCCTCGCGGGCGGCGCCTCGCTGTGGCACGAGGCCGAGGCGCGTGTGGCCTCGCTGGCCTCTCTGGATGTGCTGGTGAAGGAGGCGCAGGAGGCGGACCTGGCGCCCGTGCGTCCCCACCTGGCGCACGCGCTGCGCACGCTGCGCGCGGCGGGGATTGGATTGTCGGACCGGCGGGCGGTGAAGGTGCAGCGGCTCATCGCGGCGGCGGCGGCGCTGGCGGGGCGCAAGACGCCGGGCGTGGCGGACCTGTGGCCACTCATCTACGCGGTGCCCACCAAGGAGGGGCAGGCGTTGGCGCGCGACGTGTTGCGCGAGCAGCTGGCCGCCACGGAGAACCCGGCGCTCGCGGCGGCGGCGCTGGAGGCGAGTGCGGGCCCCCTGGCGCGGGCGCAGCGCATTGCCCGGGCCGGGCGTGAGGTGCTCGGAGGCAGGCCTCCGGAGAGCTCGGCCGAGGAGCTCGCCGCGTGGCGGCTCAAGCTGGAGGGCGTGGCGCGGGAGATGGATGCGGGCTTTGCTCCCGAGGCACTGCCCGCGGAGCTGCTGGCGCTGCGCGAGGAGATTCGCGGTGCGTTGGAGGGCAGCCCCGCGCCCGTGGCGCAGGCCTGAGAGGCTCGTGCCTGCTTCGGTGGGCTGCGGCTGGAGGTTGATCAGTACGCGCAGGGGCTGACGCTCGAGATGTGCGCTGCCCAGGCACGGCACTGACTGACGGACTTCGTCGATCGCCGGAGCAGGCGCACGCGCTAACCGCGCGCAAACACGTGCGGCGGCAGCGTGAGCACGCGTGGCCCGCTGATTGCTCTTTCGTTTCGTCGCTGTCCATCCCCACCATCGACAAGGAGCATCCCCATGGCGCAGCGTCGTCAGCGGTACGGCTTTACCCTCATCGAACTCATGATCGTGGTTGCCATCATTGGCATTCTGGCCGCGATCGCGATCCCCAACTTCATCCGGTTCCAGGCGCGGGCGCGCCAGTCCGAGGTGAGCACCAACCTCAAGAGCCTGTTCACGGGGCTGCGCACCCAGCAGCGCATGCCTCCCGGTAGAATCCGCTCCACCAGCTTCGCCCCCGAGCGCGGCAACCGCTACAGCTACCACCTCGAGGACGGTTGCTCTTCCTTCGAGGTGCGCAACAGCATCGACACGGTGCAGAACGATGACGACACCTGCATCGGCGTGGACACCTTCAAGTACCCGGGCTTCCCGGACTTCTTCCCCGTGATTCCGCTGGCCGGCGCGGCGTGGAACGCCAAGGCCACCAGCAACGGCATGACCGCCCAGGCGGGCATCCAGGGTACGCAGGACTCGTGGGACTTCCTGGCCTACGGCATGGGCGACGTGGACAACAAGCCCTTGATGGACCAGCCGGACGCCTGGTCCATCTCGTCCGCTGACGGCCAGCTGACCGCGGTGTGCCCCAACGCGGGCATGCCTGAGAACGTCGCCGCCGGCGAGCCGTTCAACATCAGCAACGACGTGAGCTGCAACTGATAGGTGCCTCGCTACGCGTCCCCGGCAGTCATCGAGCTTCTCGGGACGTGTGTTGCTTTGCGTGGCAAGGAAACCAGGGGACGCTCTGGCGAGAGAGGGTCCCCTGGCCGGAATTTTCCACGCCAGCTGCATTATCTGCTCGAAATATTCAATTCCTCGCATGAACCCTGAGGGTACGCCGGGGAGAGCCCCGGAATGAGGGTCCTTCCATGTGTTCCCTACACGCCGGATTTCCTGGACTTTAACTGACAGTCGGGGCTCAAATCCAAACACGGGAAAATTCCATTCCCGTGAAGCAGGGGGCCTCCATGTTCAGGCGGGATTTAGGAAGTGTAGTGCTGTGGACCCTCGTACTGACGGCATTGGCTTGTCAGGGAGCTCCGGACCCTACTGCTCCTGAACCCACCGCGGCCGCCCTCCGCACGCAGCAGCAAGAGGCCAACAGCGTCCGCAAGGTGCTGATCCTGGGCTCCTCTGTCAGCGGTGGCATGCAGAGCCTGGAGGCCCAGGCGGTGCAGGCCCTGCCAAGTTCGATACCCTTTCAGATCGACGTAGTGACGCCTGCTCAGTGGAGGGCGATGACGGCCGAGCAGTTCATGAGCTATCGCGCCCTCATCATCGGAGATGCGGCGTGTACCAGTGGCGAGGCCGCGTTCCAGGCCGCCATCGATACCCGGAGCACCTGGGGCGCGGTGGTCGACGGCAACATCATCATCATCGGGTCGAACCCGGCTTCCAACTCCTTGGATCCCAGCTACGACCAGATCGTGATGAGTGGAGTCGAGTTCGCGGTCGGGCGGTCACGCTATACCGGTATGTACATCTCGTTGGGCTGCGCGTACCAGAACGCCGCTCCGAACACGACGGTGCAGCTGCTGTCTCCGTTTGGCGACTTCAAGGTGGCGGGCCTGGGCTGCGCTCCGTCTGGCCATGTCTTTAGTCAGCGCCCGGCCACCTTTACCCAGTCTCTGTGGGACGGGCTGCTCGCGGGAGCGGATGGGTGCTCGGCGCGATCGGTCTTCACCGCCTACCCGGATCATGACTTTTCCATCGCGGCGCTCGCGGTGGATGAGAGTGGCTCGATGCCTGGCGCGTGGCCCTACTTCGACTACGACTGGTTCGAGTACTTTTCAGGGACGCCCTACATCCTGACGCGCGGTGCCGAGTCGAATGGTCTGGGATGCGGCGGTGACGCGGGCAACATCCCTTCGGGCGAGGAGTGCGATCTGGGCGACGGCACCAATGGGATTCCCTACCCGATCATGAACCCTTCCTGCTCATGGACCTGCAAGTTGGACTGGTGCGGTGATGGCGTCGTGCAGGGCCATCTGGGGGAGGAGTGCGATAACGGCAGAAGCAACGGCCGCGACCTCAGCGGCAACATCGTCAACGGCATGTGCTCGCAGCTGTGCAGGATCGTCAATATCCCCGCGCCAGCGGGCAATGCCCCCGTGGCCCGCTGCAAGAACGCGACGGTGAGGGTCACCAACGCGTGTGGTGCGGTGGCCAGCATCGACGACGGCTCCTACGACGTGGACGGGGACCTGGTGGGCTGCACGCAGCACCCGGCGGGCCCGTACGGCATGGGCAATACGACGGTCACCCTGACGTGCAGTGATCAGCTGGGCAAGGTCTCTTCGTGCTCCGGAACGGTGAGCATTCAGGATGGTGTGGTGCCCACCCTCTCGCTGAACGGTTCAGCCACCGTGGCGCTGCAGTGCAACGTGGACACCTACACGGAGCAGGGCGCCACCGCGAACGACATGTGCTCGGGCCCCATCACCCCGACGGTTTCCGGCACGGTGAACAACAAGGTGCCCGCGGTTTACACCGTCACGTACAGGGCGGCGGACACGGCTACCCCCACTCCCAACGTCGCGCAGGCGACGCGCACGGTGACGGTGAGCGACACCCTCAAGCCCACCCTCACTCTGAGCGGTGCGGCCACCCAGACGGTGGAGTGCTCCGCCACCGCGTCGTACGTCGACCCGGGCGCCTCGGCTTCAGACGTGTGCGCGGGTACCCTGACGAGCGCCATCGTGAAGAGCGGCGCGGTGAACGTGAAGGTGCCGGGCAGCTACTCGCTCACCTATGACGTGAGTGACCCGTCCGGCAACGCCGCCGACCGGAAGACCCGCGCCGTCGCGGTGCAGGACACGAGGGCTCCCGTGTTGAACGTGGCGCCCTACAGCAACGTCGATGTGGAGTGCGGTGATCCCTCCTTCGCCCACCCGCCTGTCGCGATCACGGACACGTGCTTCACCACCGGCCCGTTCACGGTGCCGGTCCCCAGCAGGACGGTGAACCCCTATTTGTTGGGCGGTCAGAGCGTCACGTACACCGCCAGGGATCCGGCGAACAACACCGGCACTTCCGGCCCGCGTACGTTTACGGTGAGGGACACGCTGCAGCCCACGCTGACGCTGCTGGGCGCTTCGCGCATGGTGCTCGAGTGCGGTGACCAGTTCACCGACCCCAGTGCCAGGGCCCATGACCAGTGCTTCGGTGATCTGACGGCGAACGTCATCGTGACGGGCTCGGTGAACAGCAGGGCTCCGGGTTCCTACACCCAGACCTACTCGGTGACGGACGGCAGGACGCCTGCTGTCACGGCCAGTCGCCTGGTGGCGGTGCAGGACACGCTTGCGCCGGTTGTGACCATCCTTGGCTCGCCCACCGCCTCGGTCGAGTGCGGCGCGGCCTACGCGGACCCGGGTGCCTCGGCGGCCGACAGGTGCTCCGGGGTGTTGGCCGTGGTGCCGAGCGCGGCGGTGAACCCGGGGGTTCCGGGGACCTACCACATCACCTACAGCGCCACGGACCCTTCGGGCAACGTGGGCACCAGCTCGAGCCGCCGCACGGTGACGGTGCAGGACACGCTGCCGCCGGTGCTGACGCTCATGGGCCCGGCCAGCTTGGGCATGGAGTGCGGTACACCGTTCAACGATCCGGGCGCCTCGGCCAACGACCAGTGCGCCGGGCCGCTGCCGCTCGCTGTCACTGGCAGCGTGAATCCGATGCAGCCGGGGAGCTACACGCTGAACTACATGGCCAGGGATCCGTCGGGCAGGTCGGCCTCCGCCAACCGCGCGGTGACGGTCTCCGACACGCTGCCGCCGGATCTCACGGTGCTGGGCCCCGCTCAGATCTCCTACGAGTGTGGCTCCCCTTATGTGGATCCGGGCGCGAGAGCCTCTGACGCGTGCGCGGGCGACCTGACCGCGGCCATCGTCGCCGAGTCGGCGGGCAACCCGTCTCAGCCGGGGACGTTCCACATCACCTACCGCGTGTCGGATCCTTCCGGGCACACGCGCGTGGCGGCCAACGCGCGCACCGTGATGGTGAACGACAACGAGCCTCCGGTGCTGGTGCTCAATGGGCCGGCCACGATGGGCGTGGAGTGCGGCATGCCGTTCAACGATCCGGGCGCCATGGCCAATGACGCGTGCTTCGGCGACCTGTCGGCCTCCATCGTGATGAGCGGCTCGGTCAACACCGCCAGCCCGGGCCAGTACGCGGTCGTCTACAACGTCACGGATCCGGCCGGCCTGGCGGCTCCGGCAGTCAGCCGCACCGTGAACGTCAGCGACACCCTGGCTCCCAGCATCCACCTGGTGGGGCCGGTCGACATCACCTACGAGTGTGGCACGGCCTACGCGGACCCGGGAGCCATCGCAAGTGACGTGTGCGCCGGTAATCTGACGGCGCAGCTGGTGGCCACCTCGACGCCGCTGCCTGGCCAGCCGGGCGCGGTGAGCATCAGCTACAGCGTGACGGATCCTTCCGGCAACACCGCGACCTCGGCCGTCAGCCGCACCGTGCGGATGGTTGACCAGGAGGCCCCGGTGGTGACGCTGCTCGGCCCGGCCTCTGGGAACACCGAGTGCGGTACGCCGTACGTCGATCCGGGCGCCACGGCCAACGACGCGTGCATGGGCCCCCTGCCGGTGATGGTCAATGGCATGGTGGACCACTTCTCGGTGGGTGCCTACACGCTGCGCTACACGGCCATGGACATGGTAGGCCTCAGCGGCTCCCAGACGCGCGTTGTGACGGTGTCCGACACGCAGGGCCCGGTGGTCACGGTCAACGGTCCGCTCAATCAGACAATCGAGTGCGGTGGGGCGTACCTGGATCCGGGGGCGACGGCGACCGATGCGTGCGCCGGGCCGCTGGCGGTGGTGAGTAGCTCCGCGGTGAATCCGAACGCGCCAGGCAGCTACACCGTCACCTACAGCGCCACGGATCCGTCGGGGAACACGGGTGTGGCCGCGGCGAGCCGCACGGTGACGGTGCAGGACAACGCTCCGCCGGTGCTGGTGCTCAATGGCCCCGCGGTTCAGCGCCTCGAGTGTGGCACGGCCTACGTCGACCCTGGGGCCCGCGCCGTGGACGCCTGCTTCGGTGACTTGAGTGACCAGATCGGCGTCTCCGGCCAGGTCAACAGTGCCGTGCCGGGCAGCTACACGCTGAGCTACTCCGTGGTGGATGCCTCGGGCCTGGGGGCCTCCGCCAGCCGGACGGTGAGTGTGCAGGACACGCTGGGGCCGCAGATCCAGATGCTCCCTGGTCCCTCGGTCCTCACGTGCAACAGCCCTCCCTACGTGGACCCGGGCGCTACGGCGGTCGACCTCTGTGCCGGAGATTTGACCCCGCAGATCACCGCCACCAGCAACCTCGATCAGTCCCGCCCCGGGCAGTACACGGTCACCTACCGCGTCACGGATAGCGCGGGCAACGCGAGCACGGCCATCCGCCACCTCACGGTGACGGGGGGCTCGCTCCACCTGAGTGACTACAACCTCTTCCTGCTCGAGGACTACACCGGAGGCCACGATGTGCTGGGCAAGGTGGCCGCCGGTGGCAACATCACCATGCAGGACTTCTCGGTGGGCGCTGGGCTGCCGGCCAGCGACACCTCGCGCACCCTCGTGGCGGGCGGCAACCTGACGCTCTCTCGTGGCGGCGTCTGGGGTGATGCGTTCTACGGGGGGAGCTACAGCGGCGATGGGACCGTCGTTCAGCACCGGGGCACTCTGGCCCAGGGCACGCCCATCGATTTCGCCGCCCGCTTCGCCGAGCTGCGCAGCATGTCCGCGGGGCTCTCAGGGCAGCCGGCCAACGGCACGACCAGGCTCGAGCCGTGGGGCGGCATCCTGTTGCGTGGCACGCAGCCTGGGATGAACGTCTTCCACGTGAACGCCAGTGCATTCACGGGCGCCAAGCTGCTGTCCATTGAGGCGCCGGCCGGCTCGCTGGTGGTGGTCAACATCCACGGCGCCTCGGCCACGTTCACCGGCTTCGGGCACTCGTTCAGCGGCGGCATCGATCAGCATGGCGTCCTCTACAACTTCGTGGACGCCACGGCGATCAACGCTCACGGCTACGGCTTCTGGGGAACCGTGTTGGCCCCCTACGCCCATATCAACTTCAATAATGGAAGCTGGGATGGCGGCATCTACGCCGTGTCGCTGACAGGCAATGCCGAGGGCCACATCAACGCGCTGCACGACCGGGGGTTCTGCCAGTAGCGTGCTGCGGAGGGGGCTCCTTCGTGGGGCCCCCTTCAGCGGTGCCAAGGCTTCAGAGGGAGGAAGACGATGAAGGTCCGTAAGTTCGCGATCGCCGATGCGTCGTTCGAACGGTCCCCCGGGCAGGACGCGGACGTATTCGCGGGCAATCTGGTCGACGAGCGGCACGGTGGGGCGATCACCGTCGGCTATGGACGCTACGGGCCCGGCCAGAGCATCAGCGAGACGCTCGCCGTCGACGACGTGATGGTCGTCCTGGAAGGGCGCCTTTCGGTCTCGAGCGACGCCGGCACGGTCACCGCCGGTCCGGGCGAGATCGTCTACATGCCGAAGGGCGAAGCGGTCACCATCCGCGCGCACGGGGAGGGCGCAGTGACCGCCTATGTCACCTATCCGCACTGGCGGGAGGCCCACTCGTGAGCCGCGTCTTCAGCATCATCGGCGCGCGCTGACCAGCGGTGGGCCTGCGCGCTCACGCCGCACTCTGGGTGACGTGCCACGTCCTTGTGGGGAATTCATGTAAAAGCTTCAATACCTCCAAAACCCCTCAACAAGGTGGGACTGCGGATGCGCAATGCCTGGATGGCCGTCGTGATCGCTTCATCGCTGGTTGGCCCCGTCGCCTTGGCGGATGGAGATGACTGGGAGGCGCCCAATGGCATCCAGGCGATGGATGACTGGGA
Source organism: Myxococcaceae bacterium (assembly GCA_036389955.1). GTDB lineage: Bacteria > Myxococcota > Myxococcia > Myxococcales > Myxococcaceae > DATHBR01. The sequence goes on along the minus strand of DASVVJ010000610.1, from coordinate 5,369 downwards.
GGCGCCCAATGGCTTCAAGGCGATGGATGACTGGGAAGCCCCCATTGGCTTCAAGGCGATGGATGACTGGGAGGCGCCCAATGGTTTCACGGAGCAGGGCACCAGAGCGTTCCCCTTTGTCGTCTTCTCGATGGATGACTGGGAGAGCCCGGTCGCCATCGCGCCCGTCAGTGGCCAGGTGGCCGGTGGCCGCCAGTTCCAGAGCGGCTGCCTGAAGGTCGCGGCGATGCAGTGGCAGCCCCTGGCGGCCAGCGCGGCCGTGCCGGTGCAGGGCTTCGTGAACGTCTGCGGCACCGAGCGTTGGCAGAGCGCCGAAGTCATCGACGCGGCTTGGATGGACACCTATGTGCGCGTGAAGGACGGCACGGCCGCTTCCCGGGCTCACGTGTACCAGGATGCGGCCGGCTGGCACGGGCTGCTCTACAACTTCCGCACCGGTCGCTGGGACGAGAAGGCCTTCGCTGCCCGCTGAGCTACTGGCGCTCGCAGTTCAACGGCGGTTGCGATCTCGCCTGGTAGGCATCAGGCCGCAGGGGGCGGGCTGTCGCCCCGCCTTTGGCGGGCCAGCTCCAGCGTCCGCGCATTTTCAGGCACCTGGCGCAGGAAGCGCTCGCGGGCGGCCACGTCGGGAATGTCGGCCGCGCGGGTCTCGAGACACCGCGCGGCCTGGCTCAGGGCCGCCTCTCCCGCCGCCACATCCCCTTCCGCGAAGCAGGCCTCGGCCAGCGTGACATACGCCCCGACGGCCCCCACGCCCGCTCCTTCTGTCTTCTCCCATTCCTGAACACCCTTCGTGGCGATGTGCCTGGCCTCGGAGGCCCGGCCCTGGGCGAGCAGCAAACCGCTCAAGGTGGAGTACGCGGCGTGTTGGTGCATCAACGCGCCCAGCATCTCGCAGGCCTTGCGCCCGTGGGCTTCCGCCTCGTGGGGCTCCTGTGTCACCCGGCACAGCGCGATGTGCACCACACAGGTCATGCCCGGATTGGGACTGGGAACGCCTACCCATTTGAGTGCCAGGGCGCGAGCTTCCTGCCGGTGGGCCTCCTCGGAGCTGTCCGACAGCACCAGGAGCGTGTGGAGGTCGGCGTAGTGCAAATGCATGGGGCGTCCCAGCAATCGGGACAAGGCCTGGCTCTCGTGCAGCTTCTGCAATGCCCCCGCCCTGTCTCCCAGTGCCACCAGGCAGAGTCCCTCGACCACCAGGGCCGTGATCAGCTTCCACTCCAGCCCCAGCTCGCGAAACGTCTGCACCGCCTGGTCCGCCAGCATGCGCGCATGCCAGGGTCTGGCCTCCAGGACGTAGGTGAACAAGCTCCGCGCCCACGTCAACGTGGCCCGGAGAAACGCATGGTGCTCGCTCCGCTCGCCGCAGACCCGCGTCGCCCGCTCCATGAGCATCATGGCCTCCGGGCGCGTCCCCTGGACAATGGCCATGGAAGCCATGAAGCAGACGGTTTCGACATAGCCTTCCACGCCGTCCTCGCCGGGATCCTGGGCGAGCAGGAGCAGGCCCAGTTCCTTCGCGTAAGCCTGCTGGTTGGCCATGAGGCTGATGTAGATCAGATGGCTGATCAGACTGCACCAGGGGGCGCTCCCCACCTTCAGCCCTGGCAGTGCCTCGCGGCCCGCTTCAAGGGCCCGGGCCAGGTCTCCCGTCCAGGTATATGCCGTCGTCTGGAGCAGGCGCAGCCGCGCTCTGACCGGGCTGCTGGAGCCGCTGGCCACCGCTGCCTCCAGGCTGTGAAGCAACCGCGGCAGCGCCAGCCCGAGGCACTGCTCCGCTGCCTGGGTGTAGAAGTGGCAGGCGCGCTCCTGCTCCTGCCCGAGCTGGAAGTGCTCGGCCAGTACCAGCGCATCGGGCTCACCCACCTGCTCCAGCCACACGGCCACGCGCCGGTGCGCCTCGGGCTTGTGGCTCCCGGGCACCAGCTCCTGGGCCGCGTCACACAGCAGCGCGTGGCGGAAACGGAACTCCCGCTCCTGGGGGAAGCGGCTCTCGGGCTGAGGCTCCATCAGCTCCTGCTCCACCAGCAGCCGCAGCCAGTGCTCCAGCCGCTCCGCCGCGGGCTCCTCCTCCAGAATCGCCCTGACCGCTCCAGCCCAGAAAGTGCGGCCCAGGTAGCTCGCGGCCAGCAGCACCTGCCGCGCCTCGGGCTCCAGCCACAGCATGCGGGCCTGCAGCATGGCCAGCACCGTCCTGGGAGGGCTCTCTCCCCGGCCCTCCTTCACGGCGCGGATGAGCTCCTCCAGAAAGAGGGCATTGCCCGCGGCCTGCTCGACGAGCCGGTCGGCGGTGGCCTGGGGCAGCTGCTCCCCAAGCACCTCGTGGACGAGCCGGCCCCCGGCCCTCTTGCTGAGCGCGCCCAGTGGCACCTCGGTCAGGCAGTGAGACCACAGCCCCGGGAAAGAGGTCTTCACCTCGGGGCGCGCCAGCGCCAGCACCATCAACGGGCACTCGGACAGCGCGCGCAGGACCTCATCCACCAGCCTCACCGTGAGCCCATCGCACCAGTGCAGATCCTCCAGCACCAGCAGCACCGGCCCCCGCGTGCACTCGGCGCGCAGGAAGGACACGAGCACCCGGCTCACCTGGGTGCTCATCAAGGCCGGGTCCGCCCGCGCGGCGCGCATGCGGGCGTCACCGTCCCCGGCGGAGGACAGGCCACAGAGCTCACCCAGGAACTCGACGGCTTCCCGGGCCTGCTCGGGCGCGAAGTTCCGCGAGATGCGCTGGGCGAACTTCTCCATGCGGGCCTCGTGCGGCTCACCCTCCCGGATGCCGCACAGCCGCAGCAGCGCCTGGCCCAGCAGGCCATATGCGGCCTTCGTGCTCATGGGCTCCGCGCGCCCCAGGAGGATCAACCCCTGTTGCCGCCGCTTCTCCAGCCGGCGCAAGAACTCGTGGCGCAGCCGTGACTTGCCCATGCCCGCGGGTGCCGTCACCAGCAGGGCCCGCGCGGACTGCTCCTCCTGGCAGGTGGTGAAGGCCAGCTCGAGCATGGACAGCTCCAGCTCGCGGCCGACACAGGGTGTGGGCTTGCCCAGCAGCGGCCGGGTCTCGTCCACGCTCAGGTGCTCGCCCTTCAGCAGGAAGGTGTCCTCACCGGCTGAGGCCAGCAGGAACCCAGCGCCCAGCAGGCCGGCGGTGAGCTCGTCCAGGGCGACATGGGGAGAGCTGGGCTCCTCTTTGAGCCGCCGCAGCAGCGCACCCGCCCGGTCCATGGCCTCGCCCACCAGCAGCTTCCCATCCAGAACGCCGCGCCCCGTGACGAGCACCACCCGGGTGTCGGACCAGCGCTCCTTGAGGAAGAGGGCACTGCGTGCCGCGAGCGCGGCCTGATCCGTGGCCGTCCCCCGCCCGGGCAGGAATGTGGCCAGCACCGAGCCATCGACGAGCTGCTCGACCCGTGCTCCATGGGCCACCAGCTCCGCGCGGAGCATGGGAAGCAGCGCCTGCGCCGGGTCTGCCAGAGGATCCAGCGTCAGGGTCGGCTGCTGGCTCGCCGGAACGAGGGGTACCGCCAACAGCACGCTCACCAGCTGCTGCTCCAGGCCGGACAGCCCCGCAGGGAGGCGCATGCCCGCTTCACGCGCGGGTAGCAGAATGTCGTGCTTGCCCTCCGCGAGTGCCGACAGGGCCGCTCTGAGGCTGTGGGCATCCGGCAGCCGCTGCTTCGGGTCCTTGGCCAGCATGGCATTGACCAGCAGCTGCCAGGAGGTGGGCAGCTCCTCGCACAGCTCGCGCAGAGGAAGCGGCTCGGCCAGGAGGATCTTCACCAGCACCTCTTGCAGCAAGGGCGCCGTGAAAGGCTGCCGCCCGGTGAGGCACTCGTAGAGCACACAGCCCAACGCGAAGATGTCCGCGCCAGGCGTGAGGTCCCGCTGGGAAGAGGCCTGCTCCGGCGCCATGTACCCGGGGGTGCCGAGCAGCATGGCGTTGACCGTCACCGCCTGCGAGGGAACCACATGCCGGGCGAGCCCGAAGTCCAGGATGACCACGTCCTCGGGCCGCCCCGAGCGCAGGAAGAGGTTCGAGGGCTTGAGATCCCGGTGGATGATGTTGCGCTGGTGGGCGGTATCGAGGGACTCGGCGATGCGCTGAAACATGGCCAGGGTTTGCGCCACGTTGAGCCGAGCCCGGGCCAGGCGCTGGCTGAGGCTCTCTCCCTCCAGCCACTCCATGGCGAGGAAGGGCTGGTTGCCTTCCGAAACCCCATGGGCCACATAGGCGACGATGCCCGGGTGGCTCAGCCGGGCGAGCATCTCCGCCTCGCGGGTGAAGCGGCGTATCGCCTGCTGGTTGTCGGTGGGGTGCATGAGCTTGAGCGCCACGGGCTGCCCGCTGAGCCCATCCCTCGCCCTGAAGACCTGGCCCATCCCCCCGCTGCCCGCGGGGTGCTCGAGAACGAAGCGGCTCCCGAGGACAGTGCCGGGCGCCGCCAGAGGGGGAGGAGGGAAGGCCATGGGTCGCTCACTCCCCATCATACAAGCGGGGCCTGGGGTGAACCCCCTGCATCCAGTCAGGACGCCAGGAAGCGCACCAGGCTCTGCTCCAGGAACGGGCCCACACACCCGAAGCGTCCCCGGCCTGGCACCAGCTCGAGCCTCGAGCCGGGCACGCGCTCATGCAGATACTCCGCCATGGCCGGGGGATGGACATTGTCCTGGGTCCCGGTGGAGAGGAAGAGCGGGACCCCCGAGGCAGCGACCTCTTCGATGGTGAAGCCAGGCTCTCGCCCCCATCCTACTTCCACGCCCAGGGCCATAGACCCGTACCCGCGCTGCCCGCACTCCTCGAACAGCCTTCCGAAGAACGCATGGAAGGGATGCCCAGGCTGGAACAGGGCCCTCTCCTCTGGAGACAGCTGGGCATCCATGAAGCTGCGGATCTTCGCCGCCGTCGGAGAGAGTCCGAAGAGCGCGGTGATGGGGTAGAGCAGCCAGGGCCGCTTGCGTGCGATGGCCCACAGGGCCGCATCGTTGCGCCGAACACCCTTCAAGAGTTCGGGGCGGCCGTCCATCCAACTGCCAGGAAGGAGCGGCCCGAAGAGACCCGTGCGTTCCAGCCGCCTGGGGGCCGTGGCGGTGAGGGCCAGGCCCGGGAGGGTTCCATAGCTGACTCCCATCAGGGAGAACCGATCAAGTCCGAGGTGGTCGGCCAGGGCCAGGAGGGAGGCGGCGAAGTCCACCAGCCGCGAGGAAGGGTCGGGGTCCGCGAGCCCTCCGACGAGATTCGGAGCGATGCAGCGCAGGCCCCGCTCGCGGAAAAAAGACTCGTGGGCCGAGTACATCAACCCAGATATGCCCATGCCGTGGAGAGCGAGGAGGGGCGCCCCGGCGGGGTCCCCGAACTCCCAGTAGGTGAGGCG
>DASVVJ010000609.1:0-13743 GCA_036389955.1 Myxococcaceae bacterium | reverse complement strand
CTCATGGCGGCGCCGTCGCAGGAACGCGAACAACTTGCCTGTTTGCTTCATACGCCCCAGGAAAAGCTCTTCCTGCTCGGACACCTCCTGCGGCGGTGTCCATCGCCTGATCCCCATGGTCACCTCGGCTCCTGACGACGTGTCAGGTAGGGGGTCCACCAGATCAGACCTCTCTGCCGCTGTCGATCCCGCTCGTAAGTGCCCGCAACCACTCGTTCTCAAACTGATCGGTGCTCTAGGGCCCGGCGCAGCCAGAATGCCGCAGCGGCGCCCACCAGCAGCAGCGTCACCAGCGAGCCTTCCACACCGAAAACACCGCCAGTGAGCAGGCTATTGCCTACCAGTTCGCCGCGCAGCACGCCGTCCGTCGCCACGTGGCCCGACACGGTCGATGAAAATATCTGGCTCACGCCATAGTTCCACGCGACGTGGGTGCCGATGCAGGCCCACAAGCGGCGTGTCTTCATGTAGATTGCGGCCTGCAGCACGCCATAAGCAGCAATCACCGCGACCGCCAGCACCGAGACGCCCGCATTCGGCAAGTGAGCCAGGCTGAACACCACGGCGGAAATCGCGATCGCCCACTTGCTGCCCAGCGAACGTTCAGTCACGCCGAAGATCACCCCGCGAAACACCATTTCTTCGGCCATGCCGACCAGCACCAGCTCGGCCAGTGGCACCAGCACCATGATGGTCAATGGGTTCACGCCGCCAAAGCGGTAGGCGCCCAGTGCAGCCAGCACGCCAAAGGTGAGCGCCACCAAAGCGGCGCCAAGCAACAGGCCAACGCCCAGCTCACGCCCCATGCCTGCAGTGGCAAGCTCGGTCGGCTGGCGTTTTTCTATATGCCGCACGTAGAAACGATAGCCGAACCAGACCAGTACCGCAGCCAATAGTTGCGGCCACACGATGCGGTACGGTTTGGCGACCAGCTGGGAAGCGAGGATCATGGTCAGCGGAACTGCCACGAATGTCAGCAAGGTGCCCAGCACGATGCGGATCAGCGGGTAGGCCATCACGCGTGAGCCCACGCTAGGTTTATTCGTTGCAGAGTTCAAAGTCGCTTCCATAGCCTCTTTCTTCAGTAAGTTAGTGGTGATTACTTGTTTTCGTTTCGGATGCGCTCGCCAAATGGGCGTCGTTCAAGCTCCGCGATCGCTTGGCGTACGTGAAGACAGGCAGGGGAGTGGGAGCGATACTGGAGCACTTGGGCTTGCCCACGGCAGGTGCGAGGCGAGCCCCGGCGCGCGGGCCCCCTCAGGCCGCGTGGTGTTAAGGCTCAAACTGCCAGGGCCAGGAGAGCCAAGCCCCTGCCGCGCACCACATGGGAGGGCGGCAGGGGCCGGCGTGTATTCCAAGGAGCTGCGCGGCCTGTCCACCCGCTTGGCTCACGGCTCGGGCGGCCCCAGTCAGCGGCCCTCCACGACACCTCCGCTCCTGCCCTCACCCTCCACATGGCTTCTATCCTGCCTATACGCACAGTGGGTTGAGCAGTCGCTGTATCCATCTGGAAAATTCCTCATCTCTGTGGGTTTCGCCGCGTCACGTCAGGGCACGGTCGGAAGAACAGAGTGGGCCTCGGCCAGATGTGACGGCATGGCCTCTATCCTGCCTATACGCTGCCCATACGCTCCGGTTTGGTCTTTTTCTGGTCCCAAAAACCGGATTTGGTCCCGCGAATGCAAGCGCAGCCCCCGTTCTCAGAGGGCGGCGCCTTGAAAGCGGCGGGTTGCTCGGCGCAGAATCGCGCCCTTACCTCGTAACCGCCCGGAATGATTCGGAGTCGTTATCCCGCTGCGTCCCGTGTTGTTCCGTCCTGTCCCATCCCATTCCGCAGGCTCCTGCGACATACGTGCAACATGGCGGGGCCGTCCTGAACGGGCGATTCGACCCCGCCCGCGGGTTCCTACGCTCGGATGAGGCGGGAAGGTCAGGCGCTTGCGGCGCTCGCGTCCTGGGACGCCCGCGCCCGCGCTGAGAGCGCCCCAGCCTCGCTCAAGGGGCAGAACGCCCGCCGATCTCCGGGAAGCGCTCATAGGCCCGCTTCAGGGTGTCGAGCGAGTGAGTGGCCTTCGTTTATGATGAGTCCCAGTATGAATTGGCGCCTGGTCTCCGCTTCGCTTTTGGCCGGTTTCACCTTTCTGATCCATTTCATATGGGGCGGAAGGGATGTGGCCGATCCGCTTTTGGACTCGACCTTGGCCGGAGAACCCAAGCAAACCTTGTATGCCGTCTGGCATATGGCCTCGTGGGTGCTCCTGGTTTCGGCCATCGCCCTTTTCTTGGCAAGCCTTCCCAAGCATCAAAGGTCCTACCGCCCGGTGGTGGTTTTCATTTCAATCCTATGGCTGCTCTTCGCCATCACCTTCCTGGCCATAGCCATGATTCAACCCGGATCCAGTTGGTTTCTCAGGCTTCCTCAATGGATCCTGCTGGCGCCCGTGGGAGCGCTGGGGTTATGGGGCGCGAGGAAACCGTTTGTTTCGGCGAAAAGCGAAGCAAGGGCGTAAGCATCGAGATCAACGAAGCAACACGGCTGGCTTGCTGCCGATCGGGACTTGGACGGGACACACCTCCCGGCGAGGACTCTGGCGCTGCTGCCGCCGCACACTTCGCCGGTACCACAGGATGGCCCCCTCCTGTAGCCAGCACGATGACGAACAGGAGTCCCTGGATGAGGAACTGCTCAGAGGCGATGAGGCCCAGCATTCGGCGCTGGTGCTCCAGCACGACCCAGAGCATTTCCTCGCCCGGCTCGGCTCAAAGCGGCGGATTGCTCTGCATTGCCAAACGCACAGGCATGCGCGAACATGAGCCGACGGTATGCCGGCTACGCGGCACCGCGGAGAGCTGCATAGGCATAAACGTCTTCCATTAGCTCAGGTCGTGTCCTTCGGAACTGACCTGTGGGGTTGTATCATGACGAACGGTGTGAACGATCGGAACATGGGCACAGAGGAACTGGATCCGTACCTCCTCGCAGTACTGCGGCACATCGGCATGTCGGTCGAGCAGTACAAACGAGAGGAGTACTCAAACCCTATCCTGGCTGGCATCCTGCACGAACAGGCACGCCAATTCCGGAATCAGGATCCCGAGGGGCTCATCCTAAAAAAGGCGCTGCCCAGCCCCGGGCAGAAGACCGAGGAAGACCTGCTGGCCAAGGCGGAGGGGCTGAACAAGCAGATCCAGGAAATGGAGGCGAAGTTCGTCGTTGACGTGCCCATACCGCAGGCGTCGGCGGTGAAGCCCAGAGACAAAGTGGAGACGGCGCCGGACGAGACGCCCGCTGAGGTCGCAGAAATGGCGCTGGCGGTGCGCCTCGACACCCTGAACACGGTGCTGGCCAAGGCCATCAAGCAGAAGATCGAGCAGAAGAAGATCGAGCTGCCGAAGATCTCCCGGGGGGCGACGCTGCGGATCTTCGGCAACGCCTTCGATGCCGAGGTCGACGTGGCGGTCTCTGTGCCGCGGATCGAGCCGGTGCCGAACGATGGTGGCCGCTTCGCCGTGGTGATCCCGCTCCAGCGCGGCACGCTCAAGGTGCCGGGCATCGAGTTGGACTTCAGCGGCGCCGAAGTCGTTGCGACCTTTCCCATTGGTGCTGTCCAGATCGAGCTGGTGTGGGGTGAAGACGACACCATTCAGCCGGTGGTCCGCCTGAACAAGAGTGGCCTGAAGGTGCCGGTGACTTTGCGCAACGTGCCGGACAAGGCCAAGGTCATCTCCGAGCTCCTGAAGATCGCCAATGAGCTGGTGGAGAAGATGACGGCGGCCTTGTTCGTCCCCGACATCCGCCTTCCGCCGTTCACGCCGTTCACGCCCAAGGGCGGAGAGACGAACGAGGCGAAGAAGAAGTTGGAGAACGACCGTCAGGCCTTCCGCAATTTCGTTCGCGTGGCGCGGACCGCCCTGCCGACGCTGGTGCGCCTGGGCTTCGTCGGCTCCGGACGCGACCCGAAGAGTGCCAAGGTGGTTTTGCGCGTGCTGATGAGCGGCCGCTACGCCGCCGACCTTTCGGGTTCCGACGACAGCCTGCTGGCCAACAATGCGGCGGTGCTGACGGTCGGGGGCGAAGCGCTGGTCAACTGCCTCATGCGGCCGCTGCTGTCCGCTGCCCTCAAAAGCGTCGTCAAGGGCGACAAAGAGCAAGACGATCTGAGCCTCTCCTACGCGCCATTCCGAGTCGATATCAAGCAGCCCAAAGCGCTCGACTCCGACAAACTGGCCCAGCAGTTCCTGGAAGACACCCTTGGGACCTCCCTGTTCCGCCGGTTCGTCGCCGTCTCGATCGACCGGCTGTCGCTGTCCGTGACCGGCAGTCAGGTGACGCTGTCGGCGGCGCTGACCTTTAGCGTCGAGTACCTGGTGCAGGTCTGTTCCGTCCGGATCGACCTCGACGCCGCCTACGAGCTGAATGTCGTCGAGAAGAACGGCAACCAGTACGTCTGTTTCGACAAGAAGCAGTGGAAATGCTCGTTCCAGAACGACACCTCGCTGACGAGCCTCATCCTGCTGTCGTCGAAGCTGGGCAAGATGTACCTGCTGCTGCAGGCGCTGCTTTCCGGCGGCTCCACCGTCGCCAACAATTTCCTCGACCTGTCGACTTTCATTCCCAAAGAGATCCTGTTGCCGTCCTCGGTGACGGAGACGGTAAGGGTCGGCGGTATAACGGTGGGCAAGAACTGGCATCTGGCTGCGTCGCCGCGCTGACCGGGTGCGGGGCTCTAAAGCGAGAGGACCATGACCCAGGAGCTGGCATCGCGGAAGAAGACCCTCGACCCTCTGCTCGAGAAGACGCCAAGCCAGGCGACGTGGAAGGAGATCGTCGAGGTACTCGATCAGGCATGGGCGGCCGACGCTGACGCCGTCTCCAAAACGTGGCTGGCCACGCTGGAGGAGCGCGTGGCCAGCTGGCCTCCCGGGCTGCGAGAGGCGCCTCGGGACTGGGTCGAAGGCTCGGAGACGGGCCGCGCGCCACTGCTGGCCAGCGCGGACTCCTTCGAAGCGGCCAAGAAGCTCAAGCCGGCAGCGCGGCGGCAGTTCATCGACGGGCTCGTGAAGAACGCGCCACGGGCCGCGAGCAGCGTGCTCTCCTACTTCATCCGCGTCGAGGACCGGACGATGATGAAGCAGCTGGGCGACTTCGGTGCACTCGCCGCGCCGGGGATCGTCGCGGCACTGAAAGAGCCGGACGCCACCGAGAAGCGCTATGAGTCCCTGGCGGAGATCGCCAAGCGGCTGGGCCCCGCGGTGAAGGAGGCGGCCGACGCGATGGCGGACCTCCTCGTGAAGATGCGGGCGCGGCGCCCCTCGCAGAAGACCACGCCCCTCATGCAGAAGCTGGCCGAGGCGCTGCTGGCCTGCGGGGCGGACAAGAAGACCCTGGCCCGGGCGTTCACCCCGCTGCTCGACTATGCGGACGGGACGCTGCGCACCCTGGCCCGCAAGGAACTCGAGGCCCGGGGGCTCCCGGCGCCTCACTCCCCCTGGGAGCAGAGCACCCTGGGCTGGCCGCTCATCTCCGAGCTTCAGCGTCTGGGCTGCACCTTCGATCCCTCCAAGCGCAAGCCCATGCGCATGAACACGCCCGCTGGCGAGGTGGACGTGCCTCAGCCCTTCCTGGATCTGTTCTCCGTGAAGCTGCCACGCGGCAGCTTCCAGGGCAGCGCCTGGATGTTCGGCTCCGACGCGCACAGCGAGGTGTCGTTCGGCTTCCGCACGCCGTACTTCCTCGACTACGAGGCCTACGAGAAGAAGCCCTACGTCGAGATGGCCACCGACAGCTGCGGCGGCTACTACTACCACCTGTGCCTGTTGGACGTGCCCGCCCAGCTGGATGACGCGTCCGTGGCGGGCCTCCCCGTCTACCGGCTCGAGCGCGGGGGCGAGTGGTACCACCCCCGTGGGCCCTTCCACACCACGCTGCAGACATTCCTCTCGAACCTCACGCCGTACCCGGACTAGCCGTTCCCTCCGAAGGCGGCTCCGGCTCTAGCGGCAGCTCCAGGGTGAAGGTGGCGCCATGGCCACGCCCTGGGCTGGAACAGGACAGCCGGCCCTGCATCTCCATGGCCGCCAGCGAGCTGATGTGCAGGCCGAAGCCGTGCCCCGTCTTCTTGGTGGTGAAGCCTTGCGTGAACATGCGCGCCAGGTTCTCGGGCGCAATGCCCATGCCGTTGTCGACCACCTCCATGATCAGCCGCTTCTTCTCTGGCGTGAGCCGCACGCGGATCTCCACCCGCTTGTCCTCCCGCGGCGTCTCCGCCAACGCATGCCGCGCGTTGCTCAACAGATTCACGAGGATCTGCAGCAGCTTGTGCCGGTCCACCAGAATGGAGGGCACCTCCGCATAGTCCCGCACGATGCGGATGCCCTGCCGCTCGAAAGACACCGCGTTCAGCCGCAGCGCCTCGTCGATGAGCTGGGGCACCGTCACCTGCTCCAGCGTCCCCGCCGTGCGCGCGTGCTTCTGCTGCATGGTGACGATGGACTTGATGTGGTCCACGCTGTCGCTCAGCCCCTGCATCTCCTTGAGCAGCGTGTCGCGCTCTTCCTGCAGCTGCTGCCCCAGGGCGATGAGGAAGGTGGGCAGCTTCTGGCCCTGCGCTGTCTGCGTCAGGAAGGTGGCCATGTCACCCGTGTGATCCCGCAGCAATTGCGTGGCCCGGGTCAGCCCCACCACCCGGGACTGGCGCAGCTGATCGAGCACCAGCCCCGTGGAGATGTTGACGCTGTTGAGCGTGTTGCTCACGTTGTGCAACACGCCCGTGGCGATCTCCGCCATGCCCGCCTGGCGGGAGACGTCCACCAACGTGCGGTGCATCTCCATCAGCCGGGTCTCGGCCTCCTTGCGCGCGGTGATGTCCCGGCCGAACAAGGTGAACCCCACCACTTTGCCGCCCTCGCCCACGATGGGGTGGACGCTGATGTCGAACAGAATGGTGGCCTCGCCCACGCTCTCCACCTGCTCGAAGCGCAGGCGCTGCCCCGAGAGCACCTGTTCCACGCGGGGCTTCCAGTCCACCAGCTTCTCGGGCTCCACCGGCCCGAAGAACGGATCCCCCGCCTTGAGCTCGCGGCCATACCGCTTCTGGTACGTGGACTTCATCGCCGAGTTGGCGATCAACACCCGCCCCTGCAGGTCCATCGAGGCCACCGGATCATCCGTGCTCTCGACGAGGCTGCTGAGCTGGCCCTCCCGCTCCCCGAGCGCCTTCAGGGTCCGCTCCAGCGAGCCCTGCGCCGCATCCCGCGCGATGGTGTGCAGCGCGCCCAGTCCCCATGCGACCAGGAAAGAGAGCGCGGCGAAGATCGCCGAGGACCAGAGCTGCTCCACGGCGAACGTCTCCACGAAAGGGCCGACCTGCGCGCGGTAGAGCGGGTGGAGCACACCGAGCGTTACCGCCATGAACAGGGTGACGAGCAGCCCCAGGCGCAGGCCCACCAGGTACACGGCGAGCGCGGGCAGCAGCATGGTGGCGGCATGAAAGCCGCCCAGCGAGCTGGGCACCGAGAAGATGATGCCCACCAGCCCCAGCGTCAGGCTCGTCACCAGCATCATCGCCGGCGCGGTGGGAGAAGCGCTCCGGCGCGCCAGCACCAGCGTCCCCAGGTAGAGCAGCTCGGCGACGATGCCCCCGTACAGCGGCTGGCCCTGGCGTACCGCCGACACCAGGTACAGCGAGTTGAACACCAGCAGGACGCTGGCGGCCCCCACCACGATCCGGTTGCGGACCAGGTCCGTCGGGGGGGCGTTGCGCAGGGGTTCCGAGAGCAGCGAGTCCAGCCGCCCCAGAAACCACGAGGGCGCCCTGGGGTTCGGGGCCCCCTGCGTGGGGGGCAGGGGGGCTGCTGGCCTACCTTGATCCGGTGGGGAGTTCTCCATCACAGGGGTGAAGTATCACCCCGGATTCTCCCCGCCGCGAATCATGCGCAGGTAAACGACCAGCGGCAGTTGCCCGACAGGCACTCCCGGTTGGACGAGCACGCCGCACCGCGTGACTTCTTGTTCTGGCACTTGCCGTCGTTGAGCCCCCATCCACAGTACTGGGTGCTGGAGCAGTGCGAGTCGCTCTCACACAGGCAGCTCCCTGTGGGGTTGATGTAGCAGTCCGCGCTGCACCGGTCCGTGGTGCACTCGACGTCCGACTTACACGTCTGCCCGTAGACCTTGGAGCGGGGCGTGAAGCACCAACCCGTCGCATCGGCGCAGCCGCCGCAGGCCCCCGAGAGGCACTGCCCATCCCGGCTGCACGAGTCCCAGTTGGCCTTCTTCGGCTTGCAGTCGTTGTCGCCCGGCCCGGGCAGCTCCAGCTGGCAATAATTCGCCGAGCCGCAGTCCCCGTCGTCATTGCACACGCACCGGCCATCGAAGGTGGAGCACAGCACCGAGGTGCACTGGTCGCTGATGCACTCGGCGTCGAAGCGGCAGCCCTGGTTGAGCGTCTTCGAGTCCGGGGCGTACGCCATGCCGCACACGGTGGGGTACTGGGCCTCGCGGCTCTCCTTGGAGACGTAGGCGGCCACGCCCGTGGTGTCGATGTCCAGCGCCGGATCCGCCATGCCCGCGCGAGGCGTGGTGGCGCGCTCCCACATGCGGATGAACGTCTCGGCCGAGTTCTCCAGGCCCGTGGTGTTCGCCCCCTGGTTCTTCAGGTCGCGCAGCAGGTCCGGCAGCAGGCCGATGTGGGCCAGGCCCTTCTCGTCGAACTCGGTGCCCAACCGGCCCGCCTGCTGGGCGGCCTGCGCATCCGCCTCGGCCTGGAAGGTGGCCGAGCACGCCCCGTTGGGCCCGAAGCGCGGCCGCGTCTGCTGGATGAAGCCGTTGAGGTCCGCGCCAAACGCCATGGGCACCTTCAGCCCCTGGCGGCCAAACTCGTACATCTGCGCCAGCGACTTCGTGGAGCCGTGGCAGTTGTTGGCCACGCCCGAGCGCGTATAGGTGCGCATCTCGTCATGCGCGGTGCGGATGCCGAACATGCCGCCCGTCTGCCGCAGGTACTTCACCACCCAGGCCGGCGTCGTCTTCTCATCGTCGGCCAGCTTCGGGTTCACCACATCGCGGAAGTGCCCGTGGGAGATGTACAGCGGGTAGTAGGCGTTGGCCTGGGCGATGGCGAACGTGTCCTGCACGGTGCGCTCGGACATGTGCGCCATGTCCACCAGCATGCCCTTGTTGATCATCGTCTGGACGAGCGCCTTGCCGTCCGCGGTGAGCCCCTTGGTGTTGCGGCAGGCCGAGTCCACGTTGAAGCCCAGGGTGAACGAGCCCGTCGTCACCCCGCAGTCGAAGTCGATGTGGCAGTTGTCCAGGAACTGGGCCGCCTGGAAGACGGCGTTGTGCGGCGCCGCGCCGGCGAAGCGGTTGTCCAGCTGGTGCACCGGCTGCAGCGAGCGCACGCCCAGGCTGTGCAGCCGGTCCAGCTCCGTGCGCCAGTCCGCGGTGCCGAACAGCTTGCTCGTCTCCACCGAGAGCACCATCGCCAGCCGCCCGTTGGCGATGATCTGCCGGGCGTGTGCGGGCGACAGGGCGATCTCCACCCAGTCGGTGCGCGCGTCGAAGTCACGCGCCATCTGCAGCTGCCGGTGGATGTCGGCCATCTCGTCACAGGGCCGGTTGAGGTTCTGGTACGGCAGCACCTTGCAGAGGAACTCGTTGCTGACCAGCGACACCATCACCAGCGACATGCCGCCCTGCTTGGCCTTGAGCAGCCAGCCCTCCCACGACTGCTGGTGGGCGATGGTGTCCCAGCGCGGCCACTCGGAGGGCACCTCGCGCCGGCCCAGGTGCAGGCCCGTGTCGCCCTGGGTGCCTTCTATCTTCCCGAGGAACTCCGAGCCCACCGCGCCGCCAATGCCGAACAGCGACTTGAGCAGCGGGTTGGCGCCCAGGTCCACCCCGCCCGAGTTGGGGCATAGGTTGAGCATGCTGCCCAGGTCCATGCGCAGGCGGGCGTGATCGCTCTCGGGAGCACCGCCGTCACAGCGCGACAGCGTGCCGGCGTGGCTGCCGTGGAACCAGCCGCCGCCAAAGGCCTCCTCGGCGAACATGTGGTGGTGCAGCTCCGCGAAGCCCGGCACGCCCAGCCCCTGCTGCGCCGTGGCGGTGGGAGCAGCTGGCACCGCCTCGCCCTCCTCTACCGGAGCACAGCCATGAACGAACACGAGCGTGAGGCCAAAGAGCAGAAGGCTCTGGCGCGAGGGACAGGCAAGTCGCTGCATGCGGGGACTCCAGTTTTGACGGGGAGTGAAGCCCTCATACCCCCAACCCGCCTTCCTGTCAGCGGGAAGGAACCCCAGCCTGTGTTGACGGGCGGAGGGGTGTCCGCTATATCGGATATCCGTTATATTGGACACGCTCAACGACGAGCCGTGCAGGTGACTTTGCCCTGGCGCCCGGGTGCCAGGAGCGCATCGCCACCTCGTCATCGTCACCTTCCTCGTGGGTGACACCCGCCTTTAACCGGGGCGGGCCGTGAATCTTTTTGCTTTGGAGTCCCCGATGTCGCTGGCGCGCCCCTCTCCCCAGGCCCTCACCTCCGAGGAGCTGCTCGCCGCGTCCCAGGTGCTGAAAGACGCGCCCGCGGAGCAGCTCCTCGCCTGGGCCGAGCAGCAATTCGGCGCCAGCGCGGCCATCGCCTCGAGCTTCGGCGCCGAGGACGTGGTGCTCATCGACCTGGCGCGCAAGCACGCCCCCAGCCTGCGGCTGTTCACGCTGGACACCGGGCGGATGCCGCCGGAGACGTACGAGCTGATCGAGGTGCTGCGCAACCGCTACGGGCTGGAGGTGGAGACGTACTTCCCCGAGCGTGCGCGGGTGGAGGCGTTGGAGTCCACTCAGGGTTACTTCTCCTTCAAGAAGAGCATCGCGGCGCGCAAGGAGTGCTGTGCCATCCGCAAGGTGGAGCCGCTGAACCGCGCCCTGGCGGGCCGGCGAGCGTGGGTGACCGGGCTTCGCCGCGAGCAGTCCGTCACCCGGACCGGGGTGGAGGCCGTCGAGCTCGATGCGGACCATGGCGGGATGCTCAAGCTCAACCCCCTGGCGAAGTGGAACTCGCGGGACGTGTGGGCGTACATCAAGGAGAACGGCGTGCCGTACAACGTGCTCCATGATCGCGGCTACCCGTCGATCGGCTGCGCGCCCTGCACCCGCGCGGTGAAGCCGTACGAGGACGAGCGCGCCGGCCGCTGGTGGTGGGAGTCCGCCGACAGCCGTGAGTGCGGACTGCACGTCCGCCGCTGAAGCCCGGACCGACTCACCATGGCTTCCTCCGCCACTATCGATTACCCCGTGTGCCTGCGCCTGCAGGGCAAGCGCGTGCTGCTCATCGGCGCGGGGAGCATCGCCGAGGGCCGGGCCCAGCAGCTGCTGGAGACGGGGGCACGGTTGCGGATGATCGCGCCTGCGGCCACCGAGACGCTCCGGCGCCTGGCGGCCGAGGGACGGCTGGAGCTGCTGGAGCGCCCGTACGCCCTGGGAGATGCCGCGGGCCATGCGGTGGTCTTCGTGGCCACGGATGACCGGCGGGTGAGCGAGGCGGTGGCCGAGGAGACGCGGGCGCTGGGCCTCTGGCTGAACGCGGCGGACGAGCCGGACCTGTGTGACTTCACGCTGCCCTCGGTCGGGCGGCGTGGGCCCATCACCGTGGCGGTGTCCACGGGGGGCCAGGCCCCCGCGGTGGCGCGCACGCTGCGGCACCAGCTGGTGGAGCGCATCTCGCTTCACCACGTGCAGTTGGCCCGGCTCAGCGGGTGGCTGCGCGAGCGGCTGCCCCGGGGACCGGGACGGAGCCGGCTGCTGAAGCTGCTGGTGGAGGACGACATTGGCGGACGGCTGGCACGTGGCCAGCGGCGGGACGCATGGGCCCGGCTCCGCACGGAGCTGAAGGCCCTGGGAGAGACACGATGAGCAGCCGTGGCAAGGGCTGTGTGTACCTGGTGGGCGCGGGCCCGGGAGATCCCGGGCTGCTGACGCTGAAGGCGGCGAAGCTGCTGGCCAGCGCGGACACCGTGGTGCACGACCGCCTGATTCACCCGGGGGTGCTGGAGCACGCGCGTCCCCACGCGCGCATCCTTTATGTGGGCAAGGAGGGCGGCGGCGAGTCCGTGCGGCAGGAGGACATTCACACCCTGCTCATCACCCAGGCGCGGCTGGGCCGCACGGTGGTGCGACTGAAGGGCGGAGACCCGTTCGTCTTCGGCCGAGGTGGCGAGGAAGCGCTGGCGCTCGAGGCGGCGGGCATTGCGTACGAGGTGGTGCCCGGCGTCTCCAGCGTGGCGGCGGTGCCGGCAGCGGCGGGCATTCCCGTCACGCACCGGGGCCTGGCGGGCTCGGTCACCTTCGCCACCGGGCATCGCGCCGAGGGCGGTCCAGACTGGGAGCACCTGGCGCGGGCGGAGACGCTGGTGCTCTTCATGGCAGGCGGCCGGCTCGAGGAGGCCACGCGCTCGCTGCTCTCGCATGGGCGCGCGCCCTCCACCCCCGCTGCCATCGTCGAGGCGGGCACCTGGGAGCACCAACGGGTGGTGGAGGCCACGTTGGCGGACATCGCCACGCGCGCCCGGGAGGCACAGGTCGCTTCTCCCGCGCTGCTCGTGGTGGGCGAGGTCGTTTCTCTGAGGTCCCAGCTGCGCTCACTGGCCGAACGGCCCGTGGCGCCCGGGGTCATGGCATTCCTGAAGGCTGAGGGCAGTCATGAGTGAGCTGAACGCGGCACGGCTCTCGCACCTGGCGGTGCTGGAGGCCGAGAGCATTCACATCCTGCGTGAGACGGTGGCGGAGTTCGCCAACCCGGTGATGCTCTACAGCATCGGCAAGGACTCGCAGGTGTTGCTGCACCTGGCACGCAAGGCGTTCCACCCGGCGCCCCTGCCCTTCCCGCTGCTGCACGTGGACACCACGTGGAAGTTCCGGGACATGTACACCTTCCGGGATCGCTTCACCTCGCAGCACGGCTTCCGGCTGCTGGTGCACCAGAACCGCAAGGCGCTGGCCGAGGGGATGAACCCCTTCGATCACACCAGCCAGAAGTACACCCACGCGATGAAGACGCAAACGCTGCTCGAGGCGCTGGCGCAGCACGGCTTCGACGCGGCCTTCGGCGGCGCGAGGCGCGACGAGGAGAAGTCCCGCGCCAAGGAGCGGGTGTTCTCCTTCCGCGACCGTCACGGGCAGTGGGAGCCGCGCCGCCAGCGGCCGGAGCTGTGGAACCTCTACAACGGCCGCATCGACACAGGCGAGAGCATGCGCGTGTTCCCGCTCTCCAACTGGACGGAGCTGGACGTGTGGCACTACATCCTCCGGGAGCACATCCCAGTGGTGCCGCTCTACTTCGCGGCTGAGCGCCCGGTGGTGGAGCGCAGCGGCAACCTCATCATGGTGGACGATGAGCGGATGCGGCTGAAGCCGGGCGAGCGGCCGGTGATGAAGCGGGTGCGGTTCCGCACGCTGGGCTGCTACCCGCTCAGCGGCGCCATCGAGTCCTCGGCCACCACGGTGGAGGCGGTGATCGACGAGATGGTGAATGCCCGCCAGTCCGAGCGGCAGGGCCGCCTCATTGACTACGACGAAGAGGGCTCGATGGAGCTCAAGAAGCGCGAGGGTTACTTCTAATGGAAACCGCACTCCAACCCGCCAAGGACATTCAGCAGTTCCTCGCGGAGCATGCGGAAAAGGAGCTCTTGCGGCTCGCGGTGGTGGGCTCCGTCGATGACGGCAAGTCCACGCTGATCGGCCGGCTG
>DASVVJ010000608.1:0-1827 GCA_036389955.1 Myxococcaceae bacterium | reverse complement strand
CCTCCGAGTCGTTCTTCTCCACCACCGAGCGCTCGTAGTCGCCCGCGATGAACAGCAGCAGGTCGAACTCCTCGCTGGCGCGCGCCTGCCACAGCCGCAGCGTGTTCACCGTGCTGTTGCCGTAGCCGGCGATCGGCGTGTCATAGGGCACGCCGATGACCGTCTTGCCGCCCACCCACCGCGCCACCCGCTGCCCGTCCGGGCCGTGGTGGTGCTCCACCCGCCCGAAGAAGCGCACCGGCACCGCCTTCTCCGGCCGGACGATCTCCCACGGGTTGCCGAACTTCAGCCACTCGTCGGCGCGCTCCACCTGGTAGCCATCGACGATGTCCTGCGTGAAAATGCCGAACTCGTAGCGGATGCCGTACCCCATGCCGGGGTAGGCCAGGGTGGCCAACGAGTCCAGGAAGCACGCCGCCAGGCGCCCCAGACCGCCGTTGCCCAGGCCCGCGTCCGGCTCCATCTCGATCAGCGTGGTGAGGTCCACTCCTACCTCACGCATCGCCTGTTCGGCCGCCTCGTACATGCCGGTATTGATCAGGTTGTTACCCAGCGCCCGACCCAGCAGGTACTCCGCCGACAGGTAATACGCGCGTTTGACGTCCTTCTCGTAGTAGGTGCGAGCCGTCTTCACCCAGCGGTGGGCCAGCCGGTCTCGCACCGCCAGCGACAGCGCCATGAAGCGGTCGTGCGCCGTGGCCGTCTCCGGGTTCTTGCCGCGCGAGTAGCGCACATGCTCCAGGAAGCCCCGGCGCACATTGGCCGGCTCCTTGCCGGTGCGGGTGACGTCTTCCCCCTCGGGGTGTTGGGGGGACTGGGTGCCCTGAAGCCTCAGCGGTTCAGCCATCGAAGGAGTTCCTCTCATTGGGCCTGGTCCTACAACCTACACGGGGGGCCGGGACCCTGACGTTTATCGCGACTGCCCAGGGCACTCCACCCTTGCGTGAGGGTCTGCTAGAAAGGACGGCTGGAAGTCGGGGGGCCACCCTGCGATTCAGTGCTGGAGGCCAGCGCCACATGTCCGTAGATGCCACCGAGCTTGACCGACGCCTGGAACTGGTGCGGCCGGTCCATACGGTGAGAGGGCTGGCGTTCAATGCCATCCTGGCTCTGGTCTCCGAGCATGCGGGCGAGGAGGCCTCCGAGCGGCTCGCCCAGGACCTGGGGCTCAAGCGCATCACCGACTTCTTCTCGTACCCGGCCCGGGACTTCACCCGTCTGCTGTACAGCGCGGCGGAGGTGCTCACGCCGCACCTGGGCTCCGAGCAGGAGGGGCTGCGCGCCTGTGGCGCCGCGTGCCTGGAGCACTTCTTCTACTCGTCCACCGTGGGACGCGCGCTGGCGAAGATCATGGGCAAGCGCGATCCGATCCGCGCTTTCTCCAACACCAACATCACCTACGCCACGCTGGTGAACTACGGCACCCACGAGTGCGAGTCCGCCGGCCCCAAGCAGCTGCGCCTCGTGTTCCGCGGCGACATGCAGCCGGCCGTGTTCCATGAGGGCACGCTGTCCGCTGCCCTCAAAGTGACTGGGGCTCAGGGCAAAGTGACGAGCAAGGTCCACTCGCTGGACCACTCCGAGTACATCATCGAGTGGGAGTAGCGCTCAGGGGGCCGCGGCTGTCTGCGGGCCCGGGCCTGCATCGCCCGCCACGGCCGCCACCGAGACCGAGTCCAGCTGCGAGGCCAGGTGCTTCACCTTCTCCAGGAAGTCCGGCAGGTGTGCCTTGGGCAGCGGATCCGCCCGGGGGTACTTCTGGTTCAGCGGGTTGACGAAGGCCCCGTTGCGCTTGAGCGCGAAGTGCAGGTGCGGCCCCGTGCTGCG
>DASVVJ010000607.1:0-4297 GCA_036389955.1 Myxococcaceae bacterium | reverse complement strand
CTGGGCTGCACCGGGAATGGAGAGAGGAGTGAGGAGCCCGTGACCGAGGGCGCTGGGACCAGGACGGGGACGTACGAGATGGCGTAGCTGCGGAACGCCGCGTGGATCTGGCTCGGAGAGACCACGGTCGGCACTGGCATTTCGGTGGCGGCGGGCACCGCCGTGGGAGCCACGGACGGCTCCGCCGACACTGCTGGAGCGGCTGGAGCTGCTTCGGAAGCTGACGGGGTGGGTGCAGGCTCCGGAGCGGCAATCGCCGCAGCGGGTGCAGCCTCGCGAACCGGCACCGGCTCGGGCGCAGCAGCCGGAGCAGCCGGAACGGTGGGCCCGGAAGCCGAGGGCGCCTCGCTGATCGTCCGCGCCATCACGGCGGCCGTCTCGCGGCTCACGCCGATCATTTGATCGTACTCGGCCCGCAGATCCGGCTCGGTGAGGATCTCCATCGCCTCGGTGAGGCGGGCGCGCAGCGCGTCAATCTGCCCCGGGTCCACCAGCGCGTACACCGCGACCGAGTCCGGCGAGTACGTCTCGAGCGCGCGCTGGTAGGCGGCGAGGATCTCCGCGTCCGGCGCGGTGACGGGGATCTCGAGGAGCTCGTAATAGGTCTGCTGCTCGAAAGGCTTCATGGGATCGAGGAACCGCCCGCAGCGGTGGCGTCGAGGGTCAGGATACGCCCGGCAATGCGCTGGAGACACTGGGAAGCTGGCGAATCGGGCCGCTCGAGGAGGATCGGCCGGCGCTTGCGCACCGCGCGCCAGGCCTCGTCGTCGTAGCGGATGGCCCCCAGGTCATCCATCTCCAGGCCGAAGAACTTCTTCCACGCGGACACCACGGCGTTGCCCACGTTCAGGTCCGCGTCCGTACGGGCCTGGTTCACGACCAGGCGAATCTTGAATGCCTGCAGCTCGCGCTCCAGCCGCGTGCCCGCCGCCGGATCGCCCTTGCGCACCTGGGCGATGAAGTCCATCGGCGTGCGCAGCGCCCCCTCGCGCGTGGTGAGGGCACTCTCCACCAGGTCCTCGATGCCGTACTGCGCCTCCACCTGCTGCATCTTGCGGAAGAAGGCCGCTTTGACGAAGCGGTAGGCGTTCTCCACGGCGGTGGGCTCCGGCAGCACCACCAGCACGCCGTGATCGGCCACCAGGAAGAAGTCCAGCGTGTTGAAGCTGGTGCCCGCGCCCAGATCCAGCAGCAGGTAGTCCACCTGCTGGGCCAGCAGCGTGCGCAGCAGCTTCTGCTTCTGCGCGTACTTGAGGTTGGCCGCGTCCAGCACGTCCTGCGCGCCGGCGATCAGCGACAGCCCGGGCACCCCCGTGGGGATGATGATGTCCTCGAGGTTGACCTTGTTGCTGCGGACGAAGTCCGACAGCGTCACATTGGGCTGGCCCACGCCCAGACAGGTGTGGAGGTTGGCGCCGCCCAGGTCCGCGTCCACCAGCAGCACACGCATGCCGGCCTGCGCCAGGGCGATGCCCAGGTTGGCCGACACGAGCGTCTTGCCGATGCCGCCCTTGCCCCCGCCCACGGCAATGACTCGCCGGGGACGGGCACGCTTGGCGAGGCCGGGAGGACCGGCGCTCGCCGTGTAGAGAGGGGGGATCGACGCGGTGGCAGAGGATGCGGGTTTCAAGCGACCCGCATCAAAACCCGTCCTGCCCTCCGCGTCGACTCCCCGGCCGCACTAGTTGATGATCACCGCGCAGAGGCAGGGCTCGGTGCCGTTGCACAGGTTGCCGGTAACCTCGCCCTCGCACCGCAGGCCCGAGCAGCACGGGCTGGTGGCCGAGCACGCCTGGCCGCCCGCCGAGCAGGTAGCGCCCGGCTGGCAGCTGCCCTGCGTCGTCCCAGCAGGCACCTCGCAGCGCAGGCCCTGGCAGCAGTCCGCACCCGCCGTGCACGCCCCGTTCTGCGGCTGGCACAGCGCGGGCGCCTTGCACACACCCCCGGTGCAGATGCCCGAGCAGCACTGCGAGGGCGAGCTGCACGACGTCTCGTTCGGCCGGCAGACCGGGCCCGCGTCCGGAGTGCCCGTACCGCCGTCCCTGCCGCCCCCCGTCCCGCCGTCGACGCCGCCCGGGGGACTGCCCGGAGCCTGGCACGCATAGCCGAACTCGCCCGCCGCCAGGCACTGGGTGCCGGTGCAGCATCCGGCGCCCGCACCCGGAGTGCAATCGCTGCCCACCGGCTTGCACGAGGGCCGCTGGCAGCTCAGCGTCCCGTCGCCCTTGGGCAGACACAGCGCTCCGCTGCAGCACTGGTCGGAGAATTGGCACGTGGCCCCCTCGTTGATGCAGCACGGCGAGGTACCGGTGTAGCCCGTGGGACACTGGGTGCTGCCGCCGCCGAAGCAGCGCGGCACGCCGCTCTCGTCCAGCTTGCAGACCTCCTTCTTTCCGTCGCAGCAGTTCTGCGAGAAGTTGACGTCGACGATGCCGCCGTCGCCCAGGCGCGCGCCGCAGATGTTGCCCACGCCGTTGCAGGCCTGGCCGTTGTCGCACCGGCCGCCCGAGCACGACACCGAGCTGTTGGGGTTCACCCCGCCGCCACAGCAGTTGTCGTCATCGGTGCAGAAGTTACCGGTGATGCGGCAGCCGGCCACCGGCTGGCACACCGTGGCGCCGTAGCCCAGGTCCACGCAGGTGCGCGAGCAGCACGTGGAGCCGTCCGAACACGGGTTGCCGTCCTGCCGGCACCCGCCGCCACCGCCGCCGGTGACGAACTGGCAGCGCCCCACCCCGCCGTCGCCCGCGGAGCACGAATTGCCACAGCACTCGGCATTCGCCTGGCACACGTCCCCGTAGGCCTTGCACGAGTAGGCGCGGGTGCAGACACCGCCCTGGCAGTTGGTGGAGCAGCAGTCCGTGTCCGTGCCGCACGCCTGGCCCAGCACCTTGCACTCCGAGGTGGAGCCGGGGATCTCCCCGCAGGTGCCGTTGGTGCACGTCCGGGTGCAGCACTGCTCGGCGCCCGTGCACGCCTGGCCCACGTCACGGCACTGCGTGCTGGAGCACTTGCCGGCCTCGCACACGTTGGTGCAGCAGTCTCCGCCCACCTGGCAGGCCTCGCCCGCGCTGCGGCACAGCTCGTTGGGCTGGGGACACAGCCCATTCTCGCCGCACACGCCCGTACAGCACTGAGCGCCCTCGGTCCGGCTGCACGCGGCAGCCGCCTGCAAGCACCCCGAGCCCGGACCCGCGTCCGGGAGCACAGTTCCCGCATCCGGGTTGGTGGGCGGCTGGGGATCGTCCCCTCCGCAGTCACAGCCCGCGAGACCGAAAGTGAGCGCCAGCGCGCTCAGCAGCAACAATGGGTTCCGTTGTTTCACGTCGTTCCCCTTCCCTGGCACACCGGTGCACCGGGAGGGACCCGCCGCGTTGAAAATCGGCCACACCGGCCGTCCGGCCGGGGCCACGCGACGGGGTACGGCGGGGGCTACTCGTCCAGCAGTTCCACGTTCCAGTACGAGGAGTCCTCGACCCGGAGGAACGGCAACCACTCGCGGTAGGTGACGCGGCGGATGGCGCCACGGAACAGCGGCGTCCAGCGGGGGCGGAAAGGTTTACGCAAGAGCCGCATCCCCGCCTGCTCCGGGGTGCGCCCACCCTTCTTCAGGTTGCAGGGCACACACGAGCAGACGACGTTCTCCCACGTCGTCTTCCCGCCCTGGGAGCGGGGGTTGACGTGGTCCAGGTTCAACTCCGAGCGCGGCAGGGTTTTCGCGCAGTACTGGCAGGTGTCCTGGTCGCGCGCGTAGATGTTGAGGCGGGAGAAGCGCACCCGGCCCTTGGGCAGGTACTCATAGGCCGACAGCACCAGCACCCGGGGTACGCGGATGGTGCGGTTCACCGTGGTGATGCAGTCCTGGGTGGCGCTCAGGGCGGCCCAGTCGGCGAACTCGTAGAGCTTGTACTGTTCGTCAATGGCCTTGGCCACGCCCTGGTAGAGCAGCGAGAAGGCCCGCTTCACCGAGGTGACGTGGACAGGTTGATAGTTCCGGTTGAGGACCAGGACAGCGCTGTCGATCATGGGCGTCTTTCCTGTGTGGCGGTGCCGACGGCCTCGGCGACCGTTGCCAGCTCCTCCTCCGCGAGACAGCGGACGTCGAGGAGCACCTCTCCGTCCGCAATCCTTCCAATAACCGGAACCACCGCCCCGCGCAGTCGTTCCAGGAATACATCCGGCGCCTCAACTTTGAGGATGCATGCGAAGGAAGGCAATTGGGCCAAAGGCATCGCTCCGCCTCCCACCTGCCCCGACACCGCCGCGATACGAGCCCGGACGCCCCGGGCGGCCAGGA
>DASVVJ010000606.1:0-7198 GCA_036389955.1 Myxococcaceae bacterium | reverse complement strand
AGCCGGGAGCTGAGCGCCTTCTGGAACAAGCTCCTGCTGACGCCGGAGGTGACGCCCAAGGTGCTCCACCGGCTGGCGGTGGAGGCAGTCGCCGCGTACGGCCTGGACAGCGAGGTGCGCGCCCTGACGCGGATGCCGGGTGAGTTCGAGGAGCGGGATGTCGCGGTGCTGGACGTGCTGGCTCGCCGCTTCCCGGAGGATGCTGGCGAGTATGCCGTGCGTGTGCTCGACGCTCGCCACTCCGTCCCCGCCGTCCGGCAGCGGGCCCTGCAGCTGCTGCTGGGCCTCCAGGCGGCCAGGGACATGGCCGTGGGGTTCGCGCTGAGAGATCCCGACCTCGAGCTGCGCCGGCTCGCGCTCGCTCCCCTGACCGAGAAGCCTTACACCGCGGCGCGCTTCGAGCAGGTGCTCGGCTTCTGCCAGGATCCGAGCGTCTACGTGCAGGCGGATGTGGTGCGCTACGCGGTGCGCACCCTGAACAACGCGGACAGCTCCACGCGCAAGCAATTCGTCGACGTGCTGCGCCGCTCCGAGCAGGGGTTCTCGCTCGGGCAGTGCTCCGAGCTGTCGCTCGCGCTGGGCGCCTTCATGGACAAGGAGGGCAATCGGACGCGGGCCCTGGAGCTGTACACCCGGGGCCTGCGAGGTTTCGAGGAGCAGGGCAAGGACGCCGAAGCGCTTTACCCCAGGCTGATGGTGGAGGCGGCGCTCCAGCTGGCCCTCGAGGCGGAGAAGAAGGGCGAGCGGGCAGAGGCCGAGCGGTATGCACGCAAGGTGCTGGCGAGCGCCAGAGAGAGCCCGTCCGAGTGTTCGCCTCACCCCCTTCGCGACGAGGTGCCGGGGCTGTCCAACACCTGCCAGGCGGGGCGCAAGCCCGAAAAGGTGGCGCGGGAGGTGCTCCAGCGCCTCAAGTCCAAGCCCCGCGGCGGGTAGGCTCCTTCAGGGCCTGCGCCAGCGCGGTGAGGAAGCGGCGGCGCGGCCAGTGCTCGGCGCCGAAGCGGGCCAGGTGCTCGGTCTCCACCTGGCAGTCGATGAAGTGAAAGCCCCACTCGCGGAAGCGCTCCACCGCGGTGGCGAAGGCCACCTTCGAGGCGTCCGGCCCGCGGGCGAACATGCTCTCGCCGAAGAAGGCCGCGCCCAGCGACACCCCGTACAGCCCGCCCTTCAGCTCGCCCTCCGCCCACGCCTCGATGGAGTGCGCGAAACCCAACCGGTGCAGGGTGATGTACGCCTCGCGCATTTCATTCGTAATCCACGTGCCGGACTGGCCGGGCCGGGGCACCTCGGAGCACGCCGTAATCACGTCCGCGAAGGCCGTGTCCCAGCGGATTTCATAGGTGCGGGCGTTGAGGGTTTTTCGCAGGCTGCGGCCCACGTGGAGCTTGGCCGGCTCGAGCACGAAGCGCGGGTTGGGCGAGTGCCACAGCAGCGGCTGGCCCTCGCTGTACCAGGGGAAGATGCCGCGCGAGTACGCGGCCAGCAGGCGCTCGGGGCTCAGGTCCCCGCCCACCGCCAACAGGCCGGTCCGGTCCGCCTTCTCGGGCGGGGGGAAGCCTTCCGGATCCTCGGGATCGAGCAGGTAGATGGGCACGGCCCGCAGCCTACCTGGACACGTTGAGCTTCACGCTCCCTTCCAGCGTGTACGGCAGCTTCAGCAGCGGGCCCTTCACCTCGCCCTTGAGGGTGTAGGGCAGCGTGCCCTTGGAGATCAGCGCCTTCACGTCCTTGCCCCAGGTGCTCGCATTCACCGTGGCCTCCAGCGGGTAGACGCCCGAGGCGGAGGCCTCCACCGTGTCGGCCTTGCCCAGCGTGCCCTCGTCCAGCGGCTTGCCACCCACCTCGAGGGTGTAGGTGATCTGCTCCAGCCGCAGGGGGAAGGGGTTGGGGTTCTTCACGCCCAGGCGCAGGGTGAGGCCTACCTCCTCGGCCGAGTAGCGGGCCGCATCCAGGCTGTCCACCACCACCTCGGGCAGACGGGGCACGCGCACCGCGCGCGAGGCGGCAAAGGGCAGCGTCTCCACCTCCTGGCCCGAGCGCACGGTGAGGGTGCCGCGCAGGGCCACCAACATCGTCCCGCCGCGCTCGCTCAGGGCCTTGAGGTCCTCGGGGCTCTTCACGTAGCCGGCCCGCTCCTCGAAGGAGAACGAGGTGGGCTGGCCCGCCGCCAGCGGCACGTTGAGCGCCGTGGAGCCCGTCTTCATCACCTGCCCGTCGGAGACGAGCTCGTAGTCGGCCTTTTCCAGCACGCTGGGGCTGGGGCTCACCACCTGGCCCGAGTAGCGCACGGTGGCGTCGGTGAGGCTCTGGGTGGCCACCGTCGTCTCCTGGAGGGTCAGGGTAGGAGGGCTGGCGGGGCGGGCGGGCGCCGAGGCGCACCCGAGCCAGAGGCAGCCGAGGAGGAGGGAGGCGAAGGAGAACAGGGGCAGGGGCAGTGTCGAGGGCTTCACAGGGGGGACATTGTGAGCCCGTCCCCGGCCGCGCCAAGCGCTTTTCCGCTAGACTGTCCACCACTCGTGGCTCAAAGCCGGCTCAACCTCAACAAGGCGCTCCGCGCACTCATCCGGGACATCTCCGAGCGCATGCCGGAGTTCGCTCACGTGAAGGCCAGCCGCATCCTCGTGGTGGCGGGTGAGGCGCGCAGGGCCTCGCGCGGCACCGTCAAGCCGCTGTGCTTCCGCGGTGGCAAGAGCGTGGACCGCACCGGCCGGCGCAAGCCCGTCATCCGCATCAAGGGCCGGCGCATGCTCTACTGCATCACCCTGCGCCCGCTCTTCTTCCGCGGCTCTACCGCCAACGCCCGCATCGAGACATTGATTCACGAATTGTTTCACTGCTCGCGCCGCTTCGACGGGACGCTGCACGCCGGGCGCCGGCATGACGTGTTGGGCAAGGACTTCTCCCGCCGCCTGCGCCCGCTGGTGCGCCGGTACCTCAAGCAGTGCCCGCCGGAGATGAAGGCTGTCTTTGCTCACCGGGGCGAGGTGCGGGTGCTGCAGTGGCTGGAGCGTCCGGGCTCCGCCTACATTCCGGGCTACTCCCGCGTGCGCAAGGTGTACACCGAGGATCAGCTCTTCTATGGCATTGCCCGCATGGTGACGCCCAAGGCGCGCGCGCCACGCGAGGCGCCAGCACGTCCTCCCAAGCTGCACTGAGGCACATTCAGCGAGCCCCGATGAACCAGACGATGTCTCCGATGTCTGGAGAGCGCCCAAGTGCGGCCCATTCCGCATCGATCCTCGCGAGCTGCTCCTCAACCGAGCCCGCCCACAGTTGATATGAGCCCCCCGGCAGGAGTCTGGCTGCCCGCAGTGCGCCCTGGATCAGGAGGGGACGCAGTGCGCGTAAAGTCTCAAGACGGATCTCATTCTCCGACGCTCCCGGCTTGAGCTGACGAACATCGTCCGCGATCCACCACAGGCCGACGTCACTGCTCGCGCAGGTCTCGACCCATCGCTTTCGGGCGTCCTCCAGAGCGTCGGTGGTGTTCATGGGGTGAATTTAATCTCGCGGATCCCAATGCCGGGGATACGAACGTCTATCGTGGGCGGGCCAGAGGTGGATACAGGGCGCAGCCCGACTGTTCCGCCCGTGGGAAGCCGGACGAGGGTGCCCGGGTAGGTTGTTGCCTGAATCGGGGTCCCGCCCGCGGAGAGCTGCTCGAAGAGCTTCTGCGCCTCATTCAAGCCTCCCTTCAAGATTCTGACCTGCGGGCTGGAGCCCTCCTCTCCAATGAGGCGCCCACCAGGCCTCAGCAGCGCTTCAATGTTTCTGCTGTTGACGCCATTCCAGGCCGTCATTGCAACCGCTGTGGCAGGCAAGGAGATGACGATGGTGCTTCCGACAACGGACACTCTGCTCACCTCGCCCACGTTCGCCAGGTTGATGCCGAAGCGTGAGGCCCCCGCCGCCGCCTGGGGGAAGGGGGGCAGCCTCGACAGCCGCGAGGCCAGCGCCGCCGAGCCTCCAATCATGCCGTGGCTCACCACCACCGTCACCGTGAGCACGAAGACGCGGGCCACCTCTGGTCCCACCCGGTTGGCCCAGCGCAGGCTGGCACTCTCCAGCTCCTCCCAGGTCGTTGCTCTGTCGGTAGCCTGTTTCAACTCCCGGGTTGCGTCCACCAGCTCCAGGAACGCCTCCACTCCCAGCTGGATGAGCAGCAGCGCTGAGAGGAGGGCCGCTGCCTTGGTGAACAGAGGCTCGGGGTTGGCCGCCAGAACGGCCCAGGTGATGAGGCCCCCGGCGATCACGGTGAAGAAGAGCTGGGGGGCCAGGGTCTTCTCCACCGCCCGGGAGATGCTCTCCTTGAGGGGATCGATCGACAGGCCCAGAGCCACTCCCAGCTTGTCCCATGGGCTCAAGCCCAGCACATCGTCGAGCAGCGAGAGGCAGGTTTCTCTGCGCTGGCCCGGCTCACACATGCCTCCGAAGCTCTTGCTCATCAGGCTCTGCCAACGGGTGGCCGGGTCGTTGCTGGGGTAGGAGGCGCGCACCCACCCGCCTTGCGGGGGTGGGGGAAGCGTGAGAGGAACCTCCAGCATCAGGTGCGTCAGCGCTTCCTCGAACGCTTCCGCGCCTACCTTCACCGGCTTGTCCGAGGTGGGCAGCCTGTACTCCAAGGGTGCCCCCAGCCCTGGGTCAAGGCGTACCACTGGCGGAGTGGCGCACGCATGGAGCAGAGCCAACAGCACGACCGCAGCAGTCAAACGAGGTGCCATGCGACACCCTCCGGAGCGAGGAGGGGTCGAGCCTACAGGGAGATCACACGAGCCCAGAGATGGATAACGGGAGCGGCGTCAGGGGCTGCTCGCCACACTTGCTCGTGGAGGACGTGGAGCACGCCGCGAGCCTTGCATTGATCCGCCTCGCCCTTCAGGACAGGGTGGTTTCGGCGTGTTTTATTTGCTAGAAAAAATACGGCATGCCCGCAACGGCTCCCTCTGCCGGTTCCTTTACCCCTGGCGGCCTCCCCACCCCACGGGTTCTCATCGCCGATGACGACGTCCTGAGTCGTAACACCGTGGCGGCGCTGCTGGCGTCGACGGGGTACCGGCTTCGTTTCGCCATCAACGGCGAGGAGACGCTGGCGGCGGTGGACGAGGAAGTGCCGGACCTGGTGCTGCTGGACGTGATGATGCCGGGGCTGGACGGGTATGCGGTGTGCCAGCGCCTGCGCGAGCAGCTCGGTGAGGACTACGTGCCCATTGTCCTCGTCACGGCGCTGGACGGGCGGCAGGAGGTGCTGCGCGGGCTGGAAGCGGGAGCGGATGACTTTCTGCGCAAGCCGGTGCACGGGGCCGAGCTGCGCGCCCGCATCTCCAATCTGCTGAAGGTGCGCGCCTACCACCAGCTGCTGGCCTCGCAGCGTGACAGCGCGCTGGCCACGGTGGACTCGCTGCGCCAGCAGGTGCTGCACGCGGACCGGCTGGCCACGCTGGGCACCTTCGCCGCGGGCGTCAGCCACGAGCTGAACAACATCTCCCAGGTGCTGCACGGGCTGCTCGAGCCCTCGCCCACGGCGGGTTCGGCGGATCCGGGCGCGCTGGAGGCGGCGGACCGGGAGATGCTCGGCCATGTGGCGCGGCACATCACCGAGCTGGCGCACACCATTCTGCGGCTGGCGCGGCCGGCGGATGCGCCGCGGCTGGAGACGGACCTGGCGAAGACGGTGGGCGAGGTGCGCGACATGCTGCGCCTCACGGGGCGCATCCGCCATGCGCGGGTGTCGCTGGTGCTGCCCAGGGAGCCCTGCGTCATCCAGGCCAACCCCGTGCATGCCCAGCAGGTGTTCCTCAACCTGATGAGCAACGCGGCGGACGCGGTGGTGGGCCTGCGCGAGCCCACCATCGAAGTGGGCGTACGCCCCACGCCCAACGGCCGCATCGAGGCCTGGGTGCAGGACAATGGCCCGGGCATGAGCAAGGAGGTGCTCGCCCGCATCTTCGAGCCCTTCTTCACCACCAAGCCCCCAGGCGCGGGGACAGGAATGGGCATGCCCGTCGTCAAGCAGATCGTCGAGTCCTGGCAGGGCGTGCTGCAGGTCCGCTCCTGGCCCGGCCATGGCACGCGCATGGTCCTCGACGTGCCCGCCGCCTGCATGCTGCCTCCCTCGAGGCCCGCGCCGTGAGTGCCTCACCCGGTGGCAAGGACTCGCTGCCGCTGTGGTTGTTGAGTGATGCCCGGGGAATCATTGGCACGTGCTGTCCAGGCAGTGAGCAGCTCCTGGGCCTGGCGCCTCTCGGGCGCACGTTGGTGGAGGTGTTCGGCGAGGAGGTGGGCCGCCAGCTGTTGACCGGGCCGGAGGACACGCTGGAGTGGTCGCGCCCGGGCGCGGCAGGCGCCATGCAGCCGGTGCTCTGGCGGGTGGAGCGGCACCCCGTGGCTGGCGGGGGGCTGCTGGTGCGGGCAGGCTTGCTGAAGGGGGCCGAGGAGGAGATTCCCATCGCGTGGGATCGCCGCATCGCCCGGGGGGTGAGCCACGCTCAGGGGGACATCATCGAGCAGCAGTGGGGCTTCATGCTGTCCATCCTCGATGCGGACCCGACGCTCATCTTCGTCAAGGATCGGCGCGGCCGCTTCGTCTTCGTCAACAAGGCGGTGGCGGACTCGTACGCCACCACGCCGGATGAGATCGTCCTGGCGCACAACGCCCAGGTGCACCACAACGCGGAGGAGCTCAAGGCCTTCGACGAGGTGGATCAGCGGGTGCTGCAGACGCTGGCCCCGGTGCGGGTGGAGGAGAGCGTCACCCGGCCGGATGGGACGGTGACGTGGTACGACACGCACAAGCGGCCGCTGCGCGCGTCCAACGGAGAGACCTTCGTGCTGGGCATCTCGGTGGACATCACCGAGCGGCGGCGCATCGAGGGGCTGCTGAACGAGGCCAACCAGCGGCTGGAGCTGGCGGTGGGCGCGGGGCAGCTGGGCCTGTGGGACTGGGACCTGGCCCAGCAGAAGGTGTACCTGGCGCCGCAGTGGAAGGCGCAGCTGGGCTACGAGGACTCGGAGCTGTCCAATGTGGTGGAGACCTGGACGGGGCTGATGCACCCGGAGGACAGCGCGCGGGTGCTGCAGTCGGTGGGGGAAGTCGTCGAGGACGCCTCGCGTGGGGACCGGTTCGTGAACGAGTTCCGCATGCGGGCCAGGGACGGCTCGTGGCGGTGGATCGCCGGTTACGGGCTGGTGGTGCGCAACGAGC
>DASVVJ010000605.1:0-24459 GCA_036389955.1 Myxococcaceae bacterium | reverse complement strand
GTTGTCCCCCTTCACGTCCCGGTGCACCGCTCCCGCGGCATGCACGGCCTCCAGGGCCCGCGCCACCTGGGCCAGCACCCCGCACACCTGCTGGCTCGAGGGAGCGTGCTGCTCAGCCCAGGCATACAGCGGCACTCCTGGCACCCACTCCATGACGAAGAAGGGGTACTCGTTTTCCGCAGGCCGCTGCGGCCCGCCCCGGTCCAGCAGGCGCGGGATGCTGTGGTGGCTCAGCCGTGACAGCAGCTCCACCTCGCGCTCCATGCGCCAGTTCCACAACGACAGGGACGCCTTGAGCGCTCCGGGCTCCGAGCGCCTCCAGCCCCCGCGCTCGGCCCGGTACACGGCACCGTACGCCCCCTGGCCCTGCCAGGCCTTCACGCGCCAGGCGCCCACCCGGGTACCTGGGGAAAGAATCGGCGGGTGCGGCTTGGATGGGGACGCCATGGGCAGGGCTTTTACTAAAGTGGAAGCGTGGACGACCTCCTTCACTTCCTGCTCACCACGCCCCCGGAGCCCGCGCCCCTGGGCTCGCTCGACGACTGGTGGCGCCAGCACCGGGGCCTCGCCTCGCGCTTCGCCACCCCCGTGGACCACGCCTTCGCCGGAGGCTTCAAGGCGGACCGGCTCGGCTACGCGTTCGCCTCCGGCTACCACGCCGCCTTGCGCTCGCTCTTCCCCAGAATGCCGGCGGACCACCGCGCCGCGCTCTGCGCCACCGAGGCGGGAGGCGCTCACCCCAGCGCCATGCGGACGAGCCTCTCCGGTGGAGAAGGGCAGGGCCCGCTGCGCCTGAATGGCTCCAAGGCCTTCGTCACCCTGGGCACTCAGGCCGATACCCTCTTCGTGGTCGCCTCGGAGGGGGTGGATGCCCAGGGCCGCAACCGGCTCCGGGTGGTGATGATCGACGCGCGCCGCCCGGGCCTGAGCCTCAACAACCTGCCCGAGGTGCCCTTCGTCCCGGAGATTCCCCACGCCGAGCTGCGGCTGGAGGACGTGGCGGTCTCCCCGGACGAGGTGCTGCCCGGCGACGGCTACACGCGCTACGTCAAACCGTTCCGCACCGTGGAGGACTGCCACGTCCACGCCGCGCTCCTGGGGTGGCTGCTCCAGGTGGCCCGGCGCTCGGGCTGGCCCGAGCCGCTCCAGGACGAGCTGCTCGCGGTGGCGGTGGCGATCCGCGGCCTGGCCCTGGCGGACCCTACCTCCTCGGCGGTGCACGTGGCGCTGGGCGGAGTGTTGGACCTGAGCCAGCGCCTCGTTCAGGGGCTGGGCGAGCAGTGGGCGAGGGTGGATGCCCTCACGCGCGAGCGCTGGGAGCGGGACCGGAGCCTGCTCGGAGTGGCGGGCAAGGCGCGCCTCAAGCGGCGCGAGGTGGCCCGGCAGCGGCTGGCCTCCGGAGGAACCAGATCCCCGGAGGACTGAGCCGCATGAAGCCCCTGGACACGGTGGGGGCGCGGAACCCTCACCCCGGCCCTCTCCCGGGGGGAGAGGGAGGGGCGGGCTACGGCAGGTAGAGAATGCCCAGGTGGTTGTCCACCAGCTCGCCACTGGGCGAGAACAGGAAGTTCGAGGTGATGGTGCCCGTGGCGCCCTTGAAGTCCCCCGTTCCTCCGGTGATCTGCCAGATGACGGAGCCGGGCTGCATCGTCTCGCCCTCGGGCGTGGGCAGGAACGTGCCAGCTCTCACGCTCCCGAAGGAGTAGCCACCGCTGGTGCCGTTGATCCGGCACTGCTCGAGGAACGCGCCGGACGACATGTCCGCCGCGCTGTCGAAGATGAGCACGGTGTTCTCGAAGGTCGCCGCGCCCACCGACTTCGCGAACGGCTTGGCCTTCGGGCCGCCCGTGTCCTCAATCACCGTGAGCCCGATGAGCGAGGCCTGCTCGGGACTGCTCCAGCCCGCGGGAGGCCAGGGCGCGCCGCCGCCAGCCTTCACGGCGGACTTCTTCGCGGACTTCGCGGCCGCCTTGGGAGCCGGCTTCGCGGGCCGGTGAAAGCGCATGAAATAAGTGATGCGCCGCATGTCAGTAGCGCCCGCCGCCCACCGCGCTGACGGCTGCGGAGAGGATGCGGTTCTCCACGCCCCAGACGGCCTTGTTCATGCCCTTGACGCCGGCGCCGCGCAGGTAGTCGGTGAAGTCGTGCAGCGCGGTGGAGCGCTGCATGCGCTCGGTCTTCGCCGCGTAGAGCAGCGGCGTGCCCGGCGCTCCCGTCAGGCCCAGGTCCGGGCAGGCCTCGGACAGCGCCTTCTCATCGATGCCGGTGGCCGAGGCCAGCATCGCCACGGTGAACTTGTGCACGTCCAGCTCGCGCGCGTTGGGCACCTTCTTCAGCACCTTGGCGCGATCCTCGGGGCTGGTGGCCAGGTCCTCCAGCTTCACGTTCCCGATGGCCAGCAGCTGCTCGTTCGTCACGTGCTTGTTGTCCAGGATGGCGCGCGTGAAGAGGCTCTCCACCGTGTCGCCCTTGAGCTGGATGCCCGAGGCCGCCGAGCCGCGCATGCGCTCGATCATCCCCGCGATGGCCTTGCCCACCGGGGTGTCCGGCCCGCCGCGCCACGCGCCCGGGATGGGCTTCGAGGCCGCCGCCTGGTTCACCGGAGCATCGAAGCGGCTCTGCTGCACGAAGCCCACGGCGTTGGCCGGAGCGGCCTTCGCGGTGGCCGCCGGGCGGGTGTCCGCCTGAACAGGGGTCGTAGCAGGACGGAACGTCGAGGGGCGGCGACCGATGGGATCCATGGCGAACTCCTGTTCAGGGCTAGGCTCCCCGGGCAAGGGGAGAGACACACGCGCCATTATCTGACAGCCTCAGTGTAAGTTGCATGGATTCCTTCCCTTCAGAGTTTTCTCAGCTGTTGACGCCCCGGGGCCTGCGGATTCTCAGCGGGCGAGACCCTCAGGCCTGCGGCGCGCTGCTCCGGGTCCCGCCCCAGCGTTTCATCTCCCTGCAGGGAGTGATCGACACGAAGAAGGCGCTCGCGTGCCGCCACGCGCTCGAGGAGGAGCTGCGTGACACGCTCACGGGGATGGAGGAGCCCATTCCCCCCGAGAGCATTCTGGGGATGACGGAGAACTACGCGGAGCTTTTGCCCAAGGCGGTGCGGGTGCGCACGGCGCTCTTGGAGAGCCGGCGCTCGCGCTCGTGGCGCGCGGCGGAGCGGATCGGGCTGCTGGCCATGCTGCGCTCGGAGAGCTTCGGGGCCTTCGCCGCCGCGGTGAGCGGGCGGGCGCTGCGGCGCAAGTGGGGCGTGCAGGTGCTGTGCTACGGGCCGGGCGACTACACCGGGCCGCACAATGACCACCACCCCGAGGACGAGGAGGCGCGCGACGGCTACGTGGACATGCACGTGACGCTGGCCACGCCGGCGGTGGCGCACCAGTGGCTGGTTTACGCCAAGGGCGGCCACTTTTCGGAGATCTCCAGCGTGAACACCGTGGGCGGGGTGACGGTGTACCGGCTGCCCTTCTGGCACTACACCACGCCGCTGGTGGCTAAACCGGGAGCCGAGGCGGAGGCGCGGCGCTGGGTGCTGCTGGGCACGTTCCTCGACGCCCCCCGGGAGCACCGCCGGGGCAGTGCCCTCGAGCCGGTGCCTGTTTCCAGTGGCCCCAGGGCCCAGAGGCGCTAGCCTTCGGGGCCATGAGCTCCTCCTCCCTCGACGCCACGGCCCAGGACGTACTCGCCTTCATCGACGCCTCGCCCACGCCGTACCACGCGGTGCGCGAGGCCGCCCGCCGCCTCACCGCGCAAGGCTACCGCGCGCTGGACGAGCGCGAGCCGTGGACGCTCAAGGCGGGGGACAAGGTCTTTGTCACCCGCGGGGACACCAGCATCGCCGCCTTCCACCTGGGCACCGCTTCGGTGGACCGGGCCGGCTTCCGGTTGATGGGCTCGCACACGGACTCGCCCAACCTGCGCCTCAAGCCCAACGCCCCCGTCGCGCGCCACGGCTACCACCAGCTCGGGGTGGAGATTTACGGCGGCGTGCTGCTGAGCACCTGGATGGACCGTGACCTGTCCCTGGCGGGCAGGGTGATGGTGGTGGACTCGGGCCGCTCCCGGGCGCACCTGGTGGACTTCCGCCGCCCGCTGCTGCGCGTGCCCAACCTGGCCATTCACCTCAACCGCAACGTCAACACGGATGGGCTGAAGCTCAACGCCCAGGACCACATGGTGCCCGTGCTGGGCCTGGAGAACGCGGGGCCGGCGGAGCTTCGCGGGCTGCTGGTGAGTGAATTGGCCCGCGAGGGCGTGCGCGCCGAGGCCGGGGACATTCTGGGCTACGACCTGTGCCTCTATGACACGCAGCCCTCGTCGCGCTCGGGAGCCAACGGGGAGTTTCTCCACGCGCCCCGCCTGGACAACCTGGCCAGCTGTTACTCGGGGCTGAGCGCCCTGCTGGCGATGGACAAGGCCAGCGAGGCGACATGCGGTGTCGTCCTCTATGATCATGAGGAGGTGGGCAGCCGCAGTGCTCAGGGCGCCGCAGGTTCCTTCCTGCGCGACTGCCTGGAGCGGCTGGTGCTGGGCCACGCGGACGGGCGGCCCGACGCGTTTCACCGCGCCATCCGGCACTCGTTCCTGGTGTCCGCGGACATGGCCCACGCCGTCCACCCCAACTACTCCTCGCTCCACGAGCCGCGCCACCAGCCGCTGCTGGGCGGTGGTCCGGTCATCAAATCCAACGTGAACCAGTCCTACGCCACGGATGGTGAAACCTGGGCGTACTTCGCGACCCTGTGCCGTGAGGCGGGAGTGACTCCGCAGCACTTCGTCACCCGCACGGACCTGGGCTGCGGCAGCACCATTGGCCCCATCACCGCGGCGCAGCTGGGAATGCGCACGGTGGACGTGGGCAGCCCCATGCTCTCGATGCACTCCATCCGCGAGCTGGCCGCTGCATCGGACTTAAGTTCCATGGTCTCTGTGTTGCGGCGTTTCTTCACTTGAAGCGTGCTTTTCGGGTCCCAACTCCCCGGGTTGGGAAGAAAAATACCGCCTCCCCCCCACCCCCGGTTGACGCCAGCGTCAAGTGAAGACAACATGGCGAACGCGTCCGTTTATGGACACAGCTCCTGGGAGGGAGTCCGCGTGAGAGTTGTTTTCCTGTCGATGGGACTGGCTGCCGTCATGAGCCTCATGACCGGCTGCAGCAGTAAGTGTGAGTCTGTTTGTGCCGATCATAATGCGTGCGACCTGAAGGAGCGTCCCACCAACGTGGACTGCCCCGAGTTCTGCGCCGACGCCGAGGCGTTCAACGAGCGCGCGGTCGATGCCGGTGGCGACAGCTGCCAGGCGCAGTTCGACGCCCACCTCGAGTGCTGGGAGAACAACTCCGGGCAGATGTGCAGCACCGAGTTCGACGGTTGCGCCGAGTCCGGCGCGGCCTGGACCGAGTGCATGGCGGCTCACTGCGAGGCCAACTCCGAGGACGAGGAGGCCAATCCGGATCCGAACTGCTTCGGTGCTGATCCCGCGCTGTATCCCTTCTAGTCGCGTCTCAGGAAACCCTGTCCATGTCTTCAGACCATTTCCGTAGGGGGTCCAAGGTGCCTAAGCACTCAACCCGCAAGAACAAGAACACCGTGTTGGCCGCAGTGGTCGTCGTCAACGGAGCCTTTGGTGTCGCGAGCGCGCAGGAGCCTGCCCCCACGGCCGCTCCCGAGCAGGCTCAGCCGGCGGCTCCGAATCCGGTGAACCAGCCCATCGAGGCCACGCAGCCGGAGCAGGCGGTTCCCGCTGCGGTGGATCCGTCGGTTCCCACGGCTCCGGAGACTCCCGCGGCTCCCGCCGCTCCGGCTCCGACCCGGGCTCCGGCTCCGACCCGGGCTCCGCCCGCGGCGGCGCAGCCTCCGGCGGACGCTCCGACTGAGGAGTACATCGAGGAGATCGTCGTTACCGGTTCGCGCATCCCGCGCAAGGAACTGACCACCTCCGCCCCGGTGACGGTGCTCGACAAGGAGCAGCTGCAGCGCACCGGCCGCGCCTCGATCGGTGAGATCCTCCAGAACCTCCCCGAGCAGTCCAACGCGACCAACACCTCCGTGAACAACGGCGGCAGCGGCGCCACCCGCATCAACCTGCGCGGTCTGGCTCCTGAGCGTACGCTGGTGCTCCTCAACGGCCGCCGCCACGTGGCCGGTGGTACGGGCGCGGACGCCTCGGTGGACCTGAACTCCATCCCCACCGCGGCCATCCAGCGCATCGAGATCCTCAAGGACGGTGGCTCGGCGGTCTACGGCTCGGACGCCATCGCGGGCGTGGTGAACATCATCACCCGCAAGGACTACTCGGGCACCGAGGCGCAGCTCTTCACCGGTATTTCCGACAAGGGCGACGGCCTGCTGTATGACCTGAGCCTCACCACCGGTCAGAGCACCGAGCGCGGCAACATCCTGTTCAGCGCGGGCTACTACACGCAGAACGACGTGTTCGCCGGCGACCGCGACTTCAGCCGGTTCGACCAGGCCTACGACTTCAACGAGCGGCGGATCTACACGCTCGGAAGCGTGACCACTCCCCAGGGCACCATCTCCCCGCTGGCCACCGAGACCGGTGGTAACCAGGCGTGGCAGGATCTCGTTGCCAGGTACCCGAACACCCCGACCTTCTTCCGTGATCCGGGAACGAATGAGTGGCGTCCGTTCAACACGGTGGGCGTCACGGAGGCGGGCGGCGACCTGTACAACTACCAGCCGGCCAACTACCTGGTGACGCCGCAGGAGCGCGCCCACGTGTACTCCACGGGTGGCGTTCGCCTGGGCGGCGCCACGCGCGCCTTCTACGAGGCGTCGTACACCAACCGCCAGTCGTCGCAGAAGCTGGCCCCCGAGCCGCTCGGCACCCGCGGCGAGGCCGTCACCGTCAGCGCGAACAACGTCTACAACCCGTTCGGCCGTAACTTCGCGGCGATGAACCGCCGCCTGGTCGAGTTCGGCAACCGCGACTACGCGCAGGACCTGTCGACGTTCCGCGTCGTCACGGGCCTCGAGGGCCGGTTCGACGACGACGCCGGTCCGCTCAAGGGCTTCGGCTGGGACGTGGCCTTCAACTACGGCCGCACCCAGGGCATCGAGACCAAGCAGGGCCTGATCCAGCGCAGCCGTCTGCGCAACGCGGTGGGCCCCAGCTTCATCGATCCGGACACGGGCGAGGCGGTGTGCGGCACGCCGACGGCGCCAATCGATGACTGCGTCCCGCTGAACCTGTTCGGTGGTGAGAACACCATCACCCAGGACATGGCGAACTACCTGAGCTACCGCGGCACCGCGCGTGGCTTCAACCAGCAGCACTCCATCACGGCCAACATGGGTGGCGAGCTGTTCAAGCTGACCGAGCGCGCCAACCCCATGGGCGTCGCCGTGGGCTACGAGCACCGCCGCGAGGCCGGTGGCAACATCCCCGATCCGCTGACGGCCAAGGGCGACACCACCGGTAATAAGGGTGAGCCGACCGAGGGCCGTTACTACGTGAACGAGGCGTATGCCGAGCTCTCTATCCCCGTGTTTGGCATGGCGGATGCGGAGACGGGCGGCAACCGCGACATGCTGGAGTTCTCCGGCGCCGCGCGCGTGTTCACCTACAACACGTTCGGCACCGACTTCATGTACAAGTTCGGTACCCGCATCAGCCCGATCCGTGACGTGACGGCGCGCGCCACGTACTCGACGGCGTTCCGCGCTCCGTCGGTGTCCGAGCTCTACGCCGGCAGCACCGACGGGTTCCCCCGTGCGAAGGACCCGTGCTCGGCGCCTCGCGCCGGTGCGACGCGTGAGCAGGGCACCGAGGTGGACGCGGTGTGCGACGCGCAGAACGTGCCGGACGACCTGTTCGATCCGCGCGTGCAGCTGCTCTCCATCGGCGGCGGCAACGTGGACCTGCAGCCGGAGACCGCGCAAACCTTCACGGTGGGTATGGTCTTCGAGCCGCAGTTCTTCAAGGACTTCACCGCGACGGTGGACTACTTCAACATCGCCGTGGACCAGTCGATCGCGGCGGTGGGCACGGATACCATCCTGAACGGCTGCTACCCCAGCTCTGGCGGCACCTCGGAGTTCTGCGAGCGCATCCTGCGCTTCCCCACGGGCGAGATCGACCGCATCCTCGATCCTCAGTCCAACGTGGGCGGTGACAGCACCTCGGGTATGGACTTCAGCTTCCGCTACCAGCCGCAGACCGCATTCGGCCGCGTGGGTGTCAGCCTGGACGCCACCTGGCTGCACAAGTTCAACCGGACTCTGGCCAGCGGCAGCGTCGTGCGCGCCCGGGGCAACTACGACCTGGGCGTGTACACGGACCTGCGGGCCAACCTGGGGCTGAGCTGGGCCAATGGTCCTCTGAGCGCCGTCGGCCTGGTCCGCTGGGTCAACGGCTTCGAGGAGTGCGAGGACAACAGCTGCTCGCTGGTGGCTGAGGGCGCTCCGCGGCCGCTGTCCCGTCAGGTCAAGGACTACTACGCCACCGACGTGAACGTGGCGTATAACTGGGAGATGACGGCGGGCACTGCCACCGCGCAGCTGGGCGTGAACAACCTGTTCGACGCTGCCCCGGCCTACATCTCCAACGGCTTCACCGCGGGCTCTGACCCGACGGCCTACGACTACATGGGCCGCTACTTCTACCTCCGTCTGGCCTACAACTACTACTAAGCCAGGCTGAGGTTTGAAGTCCCAGGGGCCGTCACGCACAAGCGTGGCGGCCCCTTCGTTTTGCGGGCTCCGCCCAGGGGCCGGGCAGCCAGGGGCCCGGCCGGTCATCCAACCTGTCAGATATGATTGGCGCGAGCCAATCGCACAGTTAGATGACGCGGCCTACATGCACAAGACGCACCTCGTAGGCGCCCGGACCCATAACCTTCAGTCCCTCTCCGTGGACCTCTCGGAAGGGGAATTCGTCTGCATTACCGGCGTGTCCGGAGCGGGCAAGTCCAGCCTGGCGCTCGACACCCTGTATGCCGAGGGCCAACGACGCTTCGTCGAGAGCTTCAGCCCGTACGCCCGGCAGTTTCTCGAGCGGCTGGAGCGGCCGCCCATGGACCTGCTCGAGCCGGTAGCGGCCGGAGTGGCGGTGGATCGCCGCGCGCCGGTGAAGAGTTCGCGCTCCACGGTGGCCACCTTGGCGGATGTGGAGGCGTACCTCTCGGCGCTCTTCACCCGCGAGGCCATGCCGGTGTGCCCGGGCTGTGGTGTGGAGGCGGTGCGCACGGACGCGCGGGTGGCGGCCGCGGCGGTGCTGGCGGCGAACCCCGAGGCGCAGGCGGTGCTCACCTGGCCGGTGCGCATCGCGGGCACCGCCGAGTTCCTCGACGTGCGCACCCGGTTGCTGAAGGACGGCTACCACCGGCTCTTCGTGCAGGGCGAGGTGCGTGAGCTGGAGACGCTGCGGCCGAGCGAGGCCACGGACTCAGCGGGCGTGGCCCAGGTGGTGGTGGATCGGGTGAAGCTGGCGCAGGGGCAGCTCTCGCGCGTCACCCAGGCGGTGGAGGACGCGTGGGCGCGCAGCGAGGGCGAGGCCAGGGTGTTTCTCCCCGGTGGTGCCAGCCAGCGGCTTCGCCGGGGCCTGGTGTGTCCCAAGTGCGCGCGCGAGTTCGAGCCGGCCCGTCCGGGCCTCTTCAGCTACCAGTCGCCCACCGGCGCGTGTGCTCTGTGCCGCGGGTTCGGGCGGACCATTGGCATCGACTGGGCCAAGGTCATCCCCGATGCGTCGCTCAGCCTCGGCAAGGGGGCCATCCGGCCGTGGACGGGGAAGACCTCGGACTGGGAGCGCAACATGCTCCACCGGTACGCCAAGGCCATGGGCATTCCCCTGGACCGGCCCTGGAGCGAGCTGACGCCCGCCCAGCGGGAGCTGGTGCTGGAGGGAGAAGGGGACTACCACGGTGGGCGCTCCTACCCGGGTGTGCGCGCCTGGTTCCGGTGGATGGAGAGCCGCACGTACAAGATGCACGTGCGCGTGCTGCTGTCGCGTTACCGCGCGTACTCGCTTTGCGAGAGCTGCCACGGCGCGCGGTTGAACGAGAAGGCCTTGGCCTACCGGGTGGGTGGGCTGGATCTGGCGGCCTGGCACCGGCTGGAGCTGTCTGATGCGTGCGAGCGCCTGGAGTCTCTGCGCACCACCACCGGCCAGGGAGAGCTGGCGCGCAAGGAGCTGGCCAGCCGGCTGCGCTACCTGCTGCGCGTGGGGCTGGGCTACCTCACGTTGGACCGGCCCGCGCGCACGTTGTCCGGTGGCGAGGCTCAGCGTGTGTCGCTCACGGCGGCCCTGGGGACTTCGCTCACCGGCTCGCTCTTCGTGCTGGATGAACCCACCGTGGGCCTGCATCCCAGCGACGTGGGCCCGCTCACCGAGGCCATGGCGGAGCTGGCCGATCGCGGCAACGTCGCCCTCGTCATCGAGCAGGATGCGCATGTCATCCGCTCCGCGGACCGGGTGCTGGAGCTGGGGCCCGGAGCCGGTCAGCACGGCGGCAAGCTGTGTTTCGATGGGCCGCCGGGGGAGCTGGCGAAGCGCAAGGATCTGCCCACCGGTCAGCTGCTGGCGAGTGCCCGCGAGGCACCCCGCACGCCGCGTCAGCGCACCGGCGAGCTGGTGGTGCGCAATGCCAAGACCAATAACCTCCAGGGGCTCAGTGTGCGCGTGCCGCTCGGGGTGCTGTGCGCCATCACCGGCCCCAGCGGCTCGGGCAAAAGCACGCTGATGGACGAGGTGCTCTACCGGCACCTCGCGCGGCGGCTGGGTGAGAAGGATGTGGAGGCTCCGGGCGACATCGAGGCGCTGGAAGGCGCCGACG
Source organism: Myxococcaceae bacterium (assembly GCA_036389955.1). Lineage (GTDB taxonomy): Bacteria > Myxococcota > Myxococcia > Myxococcales > Myxococcaceae > DATHBR01. The sequence goes on along the minus strand of DASVVJ010000605.1, from coordinate 13,667 downwards.
CGGTGCAGGCCATCACCTTCGTGGATCAATCACCGCTGGGGCGCACCTCGCGAGGCAATGCCGCCACGTACACCAAGGCGTGGGACCGGCTGCGCGAGCACTTCGCCGCCGAGCCCGCCGCCGAGATGCGGGGCCTGACCGCCGCCCACTTCTCCTTCAACGTGGACAAGGGCCGCTGCGAGGCCTGCTCGGGCGAGGGCTACGAGACGGTGGAGATGCAGTTCCTGGCCGACGTGGCCCTGCGCTGCGCGGCGTGCCGGGGCCGGCGTTTCAGGGAAGAGGTGCTCGCCGTTCAGTACCGGGGCTTCAGCGTGGCGCAGGTGCTGGAGCTCACCGTGGCGCAGGTGCTCGAGCACTTCGGGGATGACTCCGTGCTCCAGCGCACCCTGGGGCCCGTGGCGAAGCTGGGCCTGGGCTACCTGCCGCTGGGCCAGCCCCTGTCCACCCTGTCCGGCGGTGAGGCGCAGCGGCTCAAGCTGGCGCGCGCGTTGGCGGGCGACGCGAAGGGCTCGCTCTTCCTGATCGACGAGCCGAGCGCGGGCCTCCACGAGACCGACGTGCGCCATGTGCTTGCCGCGCTGCACGCGCTGGTGGAGCGGGGGGCCAGCGTCATCGTCGTGGACCATGACCTGTCCGTCATGCGCGGCTCGGATTGGATCATCGATCTGGGACCGGGCGGGGGCCGGCATGGCGGAAAGCTGGTGGCCGAGGGCACTCCCGGGGACGTGGCGCGGGGCCAGGGGCTCACCGCCCGGGCGCTGCGCGGAGAGGACGCCCCGGTGCGCCGCCCGTTGAAGCAGCGTGCGGCCGGCACGGCGGCTCCGGCCATCGAGGTGGAGCACGCGCGCGAGCACAACCTGCAGGAGATCTCCTGCCGGATTCCGCTCGGGAAGATGACCGTGGTGACGGGACCCAGCGGCTCGGGCAAGAGCTCGCTGGCGTTCGACGTGGTGTTCGCCGAAGGGCAGCGGCGCTTCCTCGAGACGCTCACCCCGTACGCGCGGCAGTTCCTGCCCACCATGCCCCGCCCGGACGTGGAGCGCATCAGCAGCATTCCGCCCACCGTGGCGCTGGAGCAGCGCACCTCTCGCGCCGGTGCCACCAGCACCGTGGCCACCGTGACCGAGGTGGCCCACTACCTGCGCCTGCTCTACGCCAAGCTGGGCCAGCCTCACTGTCCCAATGACGATGTGCCCATCGCCTCCACCACGCCGGACGCGCTGTACGCGCAGCTCACCGCGATGAAGGGGGACGGCACGGTGTTGGCTCCCGCGGTGCGCGCGCGCAAGGGCACCTACCTGGACCTCTTCGCCGCCGCCGCGCGTTCGGGCATCACCACCGCCATCGTCGACGGGGAGACGGCGAACACGGACAACCCGCCGAGGCTGACGAAGACGCGCGAGCACGACATCGATCTCGTCATGTACGAGGGCAAGCTGGCCAAGCTGCCGAGGCCCATGTTCGACCGGGCGCTCGGCTGGGGCCAGGGAGCGCTGAAGGTCGGGGGCGGCAAGGGGGAGACGCTGCTGTCCACCGAGCGCACGTGTCCCCGCTGCGGAACGGCCGTGCCGGAACTGGACCCGCGCTGGTTCTCCTTCAACACCAAGCAGGGCCGGTGCGAGGCCTGCGAGGGCACGGGCGTGGAGGGCGGCGCCGAGGCCATCGCCGAGGGCCGTATCGCGCCGTGCCGCACCTGCCGGGGCTCCCGGTTGGCTCCGGTGCCGCGTGGCGTGCGGCTGGAGGGCGCGCGCTACCACGAGGTGGTGCAGAACTCCGTTACCTCCACCCTGGCTCGCGTCCAGGGCTGGAAGTTCCGGGGAGACCGGGCGCTCATCGGCGAGCCCTCGCGTCAGGAACTCGTCCGGCGCCTGGAGTTCCTGGAGCGTGTGGGCCTGGGCTACCTCTCCCTGGATCGTGCCGCCGCCACCCTCTCGGGCGGGGAGATGCAGCGATTGCGTCTGTCCGCACAGCTTGGCGCGGGACTCACGGGTGCGCTGTACGTGCTGGACGAGCCCACCATCGGCCTGCACCCCCGGGACACCCACCGGCTGCTGGCCAACCTGCGGGCCCTGGTGGACACCGGCTCCACCGTGCTCGTGGTGGAGCACGACACGGACACCATCCGCGCGGCGGACCACCTGATTGATCTCGGTCCCACCGGTGGACGGGGCGGCGGCCGTATTCTCGCCGAGGGCTCTCCGGACACGGTGCTGGAGCGGGAGGACTCGCCCACGGCCAAGGCACTCCGGGCCTCGCAGATCCGTCCGCCCTCGGGGCGTGGCGAGCCCTCACGCTGGATCGAGCTGAAGGGCGCCCGCGCCAACAACCTCCAGCGCGTGGATCTGCGGCTGCCCGTGGGCCGGCTCAATGTCGTCTCCGGTGTCTCGGGCTCGGGCAAGAGCACGCTCATCCGCCAGGTGCTCTACCCGGCGATGCGCGAGGCCCTGGAGCTGGTGGCTCCCAAGCCCGGGGTGTTCGACACGCTGCTCGGCGCGGACGCCGTGTCCCGGGTGCTGGCGGTGGACCAGTCTCCCATTGGCCGCACGCCGCGCTCGGTGCCCGCGACGTTCCTCGGCATCTGGGACGAGCTACGCCGTGCCTTCGCCGCCACCCCCGAGGCGAAGATCCGTGGCTTCACCGCCGCGCGCTTCTCCTTCAACACTGCCTCGGGAGGCCGCTGCACCGCGTGCGAGGGGCAGGGGGCCATCTCCCACGAGATGTCCTTCCTCCCGGACGTGGTGACGCCGTGCGAGGTATGCGGCGGGGCCCGCTTCGACGCGGCGACACTCGAGGTGCGCTACCACGGGCTCACCATCGGCGAGGTGCTGCGGCTGTCCGCCGACGAGGCCAAGGACGTCTTCAGCGCGCTGCCCAAGGTGTCCGCGCCGCTGTGCTGCCTGTCGGATCTCGGCGTGGGCTATCTGCAGCTCGGGCAGGGCTCCAACACGCTCTCGGGCGGCGAGGCGCAGCGGCTGAAGCTGGCGGCGGAGCTGACCGCCTCCACGCGCCACGAGCCCACGCTCTACGTCCTGGACGAGCCCACCACGGGGCTGCACCTGGGAGACGTGGAGCGGCTCATCACCTTCATGGGACGGCTGGTGGACCGGGGAGACACGCTCGTCGTCATCGAGCACCACCCCTCGGTCATCGCCGCCGCGGACCACGTCGTCGAGCTGGGGCCCGAGGGCGGGGAGGCCGGCGGGCGCATCGTCGGCGCGGGTACTCCGCGCGAGCTGGCCAGGCTGAAAACGCCGACGGGGCGGGTGCTCAAGGCGCTCTTCTCCTCGGCGGAGGAGCGCAAGGGGCGGACCGCGGCGTCCTGAGCGGGGCTTTAGCCGCGGTTCTCCACCCCGCGCATCATGCGCATCTTCATGCGCATCTCCTTGGCCTTCTCGCGCGCCTCCTCGCCGCGCTCGCCGCGGAACTTGTGCTTGAACCGCATGGCCTTGTTGTCGAAGCGGGCCATGAAGAGCGCCAGCTTCGCGCGCTTCTGCGGAGGCAGATCCTTCGAGAGCGACTGGAACGTCTCCCGGTCCAGCGCCGCCAGCTGCGCCCGGGCGTCGAAGGCGCGCTGAGCCGCCTGCTCCACCTGGGACAGCGCCGTGTTGTCTCCGTCCGAGGCGCGCTCCAGAATCTGGGCCGACTCGCGCACCTGCTGCAGCAGCGGGCGGCGCCGCTCGTCGAACTTGCGCAGCGTCTCGTCCAGCTTCAGCGCCTGCGCGGAGTCCAGCTCCAACTCCTCGGCCAGCCCCACCACCCGCGCGATGCGCATCTGCTTCTCCGCCTCCAGCTCCCGCGCCGCCGCGTCATCAGCCTGCTGGGCCAGCGCGCCCAGGGGCAGCAGGGCCAGGGTCAGTACCGCCATTCGGATCCGGTTCATCTTGGTCACTCTCCAGGGTTCAGGTTCAGAAACAGCTCACTGTCGGCGGACTCCAGCCCGTCTTCTTCCCAGCTCTCGTCCAGGCCCTCTTCGTCGAGCAGGACCGCTCCCGGCTCGAGCATCTCGCTGAGCGGATCGGCGGCGGCCCACTGCTCGAACTCGGCCGCGGTCTCCGAGCCCGTGGAGGACAGGGAGCCCGTGGAGGCCGCGCGAGGCGTGTCCGGCAGCAGGCGCGAGCCGTCGTGGCGCAGGATGGATGGAGCCAGCATCAGCATCAGCACGGCCGCGGTGGCCAGCAGCGCGCCCACCGTGCGGGTCCGCAGCGCCTTGCGCACCTGCGCCTTGCGCCACGCGCCCGTCACCTGCCGCGGCAGGCCCTCCAGCTTCTCCTTTTCGGCGGCGGAGAGCGCCGGCAGCGCCACCTGGCCCAGCAGGCTCGCGGTGGACTCGGCCTCGCTCCGGCACGCCGCGCAGCGCTCCAGGTGCATGCGCACCCGGGCCTCGTCCTCAGGCTCCAGCGCGCCCGTGGCGTGCAGCGTCAACAGCTCTTCGTAGTCCTGGCACGCGCTCATCCGCGCTCCTCCTCCTCCGTGCCGCTCAGCTCCGCCTTCAGGCGCTTCACGGCGTGGTGGAACTGCACCTTCGCGTTGTTCTCGGTGATGCCGAGCGTGTCCGCGATGTCCTTGAAAGCCAGGCCCCCATCCACCCGCAGCGTGAGCACCTCACGCTGGCGCGGCGGCAGCGCGAGCACCGCCTGTCGCGTGCGCCGCTCGCGCTCGCGGCGCTCCAGGGCTTCCTGCGCGGACTCGCGTGGGTCCTCCGCCGAATCCGCTTCGGTGAGCAGGGTGGGGCGCCAGCGCGCGCCCTGGCGCGCGTGGTTCTTCCCCAGGTTGAGGGCGATGCGCACCAGCCATGAGCGGAAAGGTGTGGGGCTGGAAGGCTTCCACCGCGAGAAGACGCGGCCGGAGGCCTCCAGCGCCCGGAGGAAGGCCTGCTGCGCCAGATCGGCCGCATCCTCGGGCCGGGGCGCGAAGCGCCGCAGCAGCGAGAAGATGAGCGTGCGGTGGCGTTCCACCAGCGTGGCAAAGGCCGCTTCCTCTCCCGCCAGAAAGTCCCGGCACAGGTCCTCGTCCGTGGGGACAGGGGCACTGGCCAGTGCCAGGCGTAGGCGCGGCGGGGCGCTCTCTGTGTCCTGTGCCTTCACAACGAGGGAAACACGCGGCGGGACAAAAGGTTACAGAGGGCTGAGGGCGGTGTGGGTCCGCAGCGGGCAGACTGTCAGGAAGGCGCCACCTGGCGCACAGGCAGTGCGAGGTTGCCCCCTTGCACAGCGGACTGTCACAATGCCGCCTCTTGTCCCTCGAGGACTCCGACACATGGCGACGGCAGGCTCTCCTCCCAGCTCTCGTATCAAGGGCACGGTGATCATTTCCCGGCTGAACATGGTGCGCCAGCATGGCGGCCAGGCCCGGGTGGACGAGGTCCTCAAGCGTCTGCCCGCCGAGGATCAAGCGCTGCTGCGCCGGCTCATCCTGCCCATCAACTGGTACCCGCTGGAGCTGAACCTGCGGTTGGACGCCGCCATCGCCGATGTGCTGTCGCCCGAGGACCGGACGCGGGCCTTCATGGACATGGGCCGGGCCTCCGCCGACGAGAACCTGAAGGGGGCGCAGCACGTCTTCGTGCGGCCCGGGGACCCGCAGTTCCTCTTGAGCCAGGCGCCGCAGATCTACCGCTTCTATTACGCGGTGGGCTCGCGCACGTACGAGAAGACCGGGCCCAAGTCCGCCCTCCTGCGCACCTTTGGCGCGCAGAACGTCACCGAGACGGACTGCCTGACGATTGTCGGCTGGCACCAGCGGGCCATCGAGCTGTCGGGCGGCCGAGCGGTGCGGGTGCTGCACCCCCGGTGCGTGGCCAAGGGGGCTCCGCACTGTGAGTACTACTGCAACTGGGACTAGGTGCCCGAGCCCGCCACGGGCCCGGCGGGCAGTGGGTGCTCCCGCAGGTAACGCAGCACGTCATCCAGGTGGCGGTAGACGCGGATCTCGTGGCGGATGACGGACTCGACGACGCCGGCCGGGTCGATGATGAAGGTGACGCGCCGGTCCACGTTGAGCACGGGCCAGAGCACCTCGTAGCGGGAGCTGATGCGGCGGTCCTCGTCGCCGAGGAGGGCGAAGTGAATGTCCTCCTTGGTGGCGAAGGCGCACTGGGTGCGGACCGAATCCACCGAGACACCCACCAGCTCGGCCCCGAGTGACTGGATCTCCCCATGGTTGTCGCGGAAGGCCCGCGTCTCGATGGTGCAGCCCGGGGTGAAGGCCTTGGGGAAGAAGAAGAGCACCACGCGCCGGCCGCGCAGCGAGGACAGGGAGACAGAGCGGCCCTGACAGTCCGTGGCGGTGAAGTCCGGTGCTCTGTCGCCCACTTGAATCATCCGGCATCCCCTGGAAGGCGCTTCACCCCTAGCATGATTTATCCCGCGCCGGGTGAAGACGATGGGTGGATTCTGGGTAACGATTTCAGGCTAAGGTTGGCTGCCGTGCATCCTACCAATCAAGTCCTAGTCTCGCAGGTATTCGAAGCGCGGCTGGCCCAGGCCATGGGCGTCACCCGGGTGGCGCGCGTGACGGGGCTGGACCGTACGGGCGTAGAGGTGGCGTGCGCGGTGCGCCCGGGAGGCCACGTGCTGCAGGTGTGCAACGGCAAGGGGCTGACCTACGAGCAGGCGGCGCTGGGCGCCCTGTTCGAAACGGCGGAATTGTGGGCGGCGGAGAACGTGCCGCCGGGCCGGCTGGCGTGGGGAGCGCGCGCGGAGCTGGACACGAGCGCCGGGGTGGCGTGGAGCGCCGAGGCGCTGGGCTCGGCCGGGCAGGTGGTGGATGCCAGGCTGGCGGGGGACTCGGTGCGGTGCGCGTGGCAGCAGGCCACGGAGCTGCACTCGCAGCGGACCGTCTGGGTGCCCGCGCAGGGGGTGTACTGCCCGCCTCCGGGCGCGGTGGCGCTGGGGCCGGTGAGCGTGGCGTGGACGAGCAATGGCTCCGGGGCTCACCCGGACGCGCGGCGGGCCCTACTGCATGCGCTGCTCGAGGCGACGGAGCGGGATCAGCTGGCGCGCGTGCTGCCGGGCGGGTGGTCTCAGGAGGGGGTGCGGCGGCGGATGCTGGGGCGGGCGGGGGTGGGGCAGGGGGCGCCTCGCACGGCGGAGCTGGCCGACACGCTGCGGGAGCGGGGATTCGAGGTGTACCTGTTCGATGCCACTCCGTCGGTGCGGACGCCGGGCGCGGTGGGGCTGCCGGTGGCCGCGGCGGTGCTGGTGGACCTGGAGGAGGGGCCGGTGCCGCTCACGGCGGGTTACGCGTGCGCGCTGGGGCGGGATGAGGCGCTGCTGAAGGCGCTGCTGGAGGCGGCCCAGTCGCGGCTGACGGACATTCACGGCGCGCGGGAGGATGTGACACCGGCGGACCGGACGGCGGCCCGGGCGTTCGCGCAGGCGTGTGCGAGGGCGCGGGCCAAGCGCCGGGTGGGGGACATGCCGGACTTCTCCTCGGATGCCACGTCCCCGGTGAAGGGGCTGCGGCGCGTGCTGAACCAGCTGCGGCACGCGGGCTTCATCCAGGTGGCCGCCGTTACGCTCGACTCGCCCGTGCAGGGCCTGCATGTGCGGCGCGTGGTGGTGCCGGGCATGCGCATCTCGGAGCTTCTATGAAACGCCGCGCTGAAGATCTTGTCGTCTTCCTGGGGCCCTCGCTGCCGGCGGAGGAAGCCCGGCGGCTGGCGCCCTGTCACGTGTTGCCGCCGGCCCGTCAGGGGGATGTGTGGCGGGCGCTCTCGTTGCGGCCGAAGATCATCGCGCTGGTGGATGGGGTGTTCGAGGCGCAGCCCTCGGTGTGGCACCACGAGCTGCTGGCGGCGATGGATGCGGGGGTGGCGGTGTTCGGCGGGGGGAGCATGGGCGCGCTGCGGGCCGCGGAGCTGTCCACTCACGGCATGGTGGGGGTGGGGCAGATCTTCGAGTGGTACCGGGATGGGGTGCTGGTGGATGACTCGGAGGTGGCGCTGCTGCACGCGGACGCGGAGCACGGCTACCGGCCCCTCACCGTGCCACTGGTGAACGTGCGGCACGTGGCGGCGCGGGCGCGGACGATGCGGGTGCTGGCCCAGGGGCAGGCCCGGGCGCTGGTGAACGCGGCGGCGGGGCTGTTCTACCAGGAGCGCACCTGGCGCCGGGTGCTGGACGCGGTGCGGCCTACCTGGTCTCCGGCCACGCGGGGCACGTGGGAGGGCTGGTGGTCGCAGGGCGTGGAGGACCTCAAGCGGCTGGACGCCATCGCCTGTATCCAGACGGCGGCACAGTTCCTGTCGTCCCCGGTGCCCTTGCAGCCCTCCCGTGGCACTTCGCGCTCGGTTCCGTCCTCGCTGGTGCGGCGCAGGATGCTGGTGGACGGGGTGTCGAGGGTGAAAGGCAAGGCGGTGGCCTCCTCGCAGGTGATGGCGGCGCTGGAGCGGGAGCCCGACCACGTGGAACTGGCGCAAGCGGGGCTGCGCCGGGCGGTGCTGGCGGGGTATGCGCGCACGCAGGGGCTGGCGCCCTCGGAGGAAGAGGTGCAGGCGGTGGAGGCGGAGTGGTGGAGGCACCACGGGGTCCGGCCCGCCGGGAGAGAGGAGTTCCTGGGCATGTGTGGCCTGGATGGGCCGGGCCTGCGCCGGCTGTGTGAGGAGCAGGCGTTGGAGCAGCTCGTGCTCGAGCATGCGCAACGTCTGCTGCCGGACGGACCGTCGTGGCACGAGGCCCTGGCCTCCGAGGCGCGCCTGCAGGGCCGTTGGGCAGAGGTGGCGCAGGGCCTGAGCCGGGGTAAGCGCCCCCGGCCCCGGCCCCGGTGAGGTTCGCTGAACGGCAGTTTCAGCCGCGCATCATTCATTGCTGAACGGCAGGCAGGGCAGGGCAATGGGCGCGGAGGAGCACGCGCCCCAGCTTCCCGGAGGCCGTCAGGGGGCGGCCTGTGCTTGGCCATGCGTCTGAAGAATTCCGCCGCGCAGCTCTTCTTGCTCGCGCTCTGCTGGGGATGTTCCGGAGCGGAGCCCACCGGGCCTTCCATGCCGCCGCCGTCGCGAGACGAAGGCTGGGAAGACGGTGCGGCACCCGAGGGGCACGAGGAGGGTTCGCGGAGCGGTGGTTCGCCGGTGGCGATGCTGCGCTCACCGGAAGAGGGGGCGAGCTACCAGCAAGGGGGCGTGATCACCTTCGAGGGGCGAGGCACGGACGCGGAGGACGGGGCGCTGCCGGCCACGGCCTTCACGTGGCGCGTGGACGTGCACTCGGGAGCGCGCTCCCACACCTTCGTTCCACCGATCAGCGGCATGGCGCGTGGCTCATTCACGGTGCCGGAGCTTGCGCAGGCGGAGCCCGGCACGTGGTACCGCATTCACCTGCAGGTGAAGGACTCCGAGGGGAACACGCACACGGTGTTCCGGGATGTGCACCCAAGTGAGGGGATGGCCCGCGTGCGTTAGCGCGGCGTTTCCTACAGCCACACCGCGCCCAGCTCCAGCTCGATGGCGTCGAATGGCTCGGCACGCACCTTGTCGTCTCCCGCGAAGGAGGCCAGAAGCACCCAGCGCTCATGCTCTTGCCGGAAGACGTCGAGCCTCTGGTTGAGCGGGTCGATCACCCACGCATGCTCGATAGCTACCCGCGCGTACCGGGGAAGTTTGCGAACGAGGTCGAGCTTCGCGGTGGAAGGGGAGAGGACTTCGCAGATCCAGTTCGGCGCCAGCTCGAAGTACGGGACATCCGGAAGGCGGGGGAGGCGCTCGTGCTTCCAGCCCGCGAGGTCTGGCACGAGCACGTCCTTGCCCAGGTGCAACTCGGGCTCGAAGATAATCCACCAGCCGCCAGGCCCTCCGCGGCCACGCTGGAAAGGGCCACCCAGGTCCATGCTGAGCACGGAAGCGGCCTTGGCATGCCGGACCGCAGGCCGAGGCGAGGCGTAGAGCTCTCCATCGATGATCTCCCCCACCTGATTCTCAGGGAGCTGGAGCAGATCCTCGTAGGTCGCGGGCTTCCAGGTAGGGGCTCTCATGAATCACCTCTCTGCGTCTCCAACAGTGTAACTACCGCGAGCCTCTCGGGGCAGCAGGCCGCCAGGCGCTCCCTACTCCGAGAGGTACATGTCCCGGAAATTGCTCACGTCCTCGCCAATGGGGCCGACCTCGCGGCCATCCGGTTCCAGCACCCAGAACCAGTCATAGGTGCCGGCTCCCAGGAAGTACTTGTGCTGCTGGGCAATCAGTCGGCCTCGGTACTCGCCTCGGGAGATGACCTCGAGGCTGTTGCCCGGAGCGACGAACTGCACCTTGCCCGTGGCCACGTCCACCTTGTGAATGGCACCCGATGTGGCCCAGGCCGCGCTCATGAAGAAGACCGTCTTCCCATCCGGGGAGAACTGAGGCGCCTGAAGCTCTCCGAGGAACTTCTTCGGATCGTCATTCGCCGCGGAGCTCACGAGCCGCCGGGGCTTGCCTCCCGCGGTGTCGATCCACCAGAGCTCATTGGCTTCCACTTCACCGGATGCGGACTCCACCTTGCCGGAGCCCCGGCGCACGAACACCACCGCCTTGCCATCCGGTGCCAGGTTGGGCTGCGAGTCCTGGCCTGTGGAGGTCAGCTTGCGCTTCTTCCCCCCGGCCTCCACCAGCACGATGTTGCCCTTGTCCTCCGTTACGGACGGGCCGCCCGCGTAGGCAGGCAGGGCCAGCAGCAACACCATCCCCAGCAAGGTCCAGCTTCGCTTCATGGCACATCCTCCATCAGGGCCCGGGGGCCCTCCGCCGTACAGGTTCCCTGGAGCTGACGCACCCACTGGCGAATGAGTTCCACGCCCTCCTCGTGCATGAGCGAGCGTCCCAGCTCCGGCATCATCACCCCCGGGTCCCTCGATTCCATCCGGTACACGAGGATGGAGCGCTCGGGCTTGCCCGGGACGATGTCGAAGGGTAGGTCCTTGCCCGAGCCGCGTCCGGCCGCCACCGGTGCCTTGCAGAAGCCCACCGCGTGGGGGTCCTTCTCCATCGCGGTCAGGCGCAGCGCCGAGCTGGCCGCCGGCCCCTGCTTGTCGTGGCAGTGCGCGCAGTTCGCGTCGAGGTACGCCCGGGCCCGCTGCTCCAGCGTCCCCGTGCCCGGATCGTCCCACACCGCGTTCCGCGGCGCAGCGCCAGGCTCGGGCGCGCCCTTCAGCAGGCCCACACGGGTCAACTTCACGAGCTGATTCTCCGGGCCTTCGTCATACGCGTAGTCCCGGTTGAGGTGCCGGGCCTGGAAGCCGATGGGCGTCATCGCCTTGTCGCGCTCGTGGCAGCCCTGGCACTGGTTCACGTTGGGCACCGCGTAGTCGATGGACAGCTTGCGCCCCGACACGTGCGTCGCCTCCACCGGGAGGTTGGCGCCCACCACCTCCAGTGTGGCCTCCGTGCCCTCCGCGTTCCACACGTACGGCAGCGACACCCAGCCCCGCTTCGCGTGCACCAGGATCCGTGTCTCCAGAGGCCGGTAGCGCTTGTCCGCGTTTCCCGCCGTGCGCCGGGTGCCCTTCGCCTCCGGCACGCTCCCGCTGACCGGGTACATGAACGTCTTGGAGAGGATGGTCCCCACTGGAAGGTCGAACACCTCCTCGGCCCGGTACGTGGCTGCCTGGCCCGGAGGCATCCACACCGTCCGGTACTTCTCCGCGTAGTCACTGAACAGCGGCGTGTTCAGCTCGTACGGGATGACTCCGGCATTCGGCTCCAGCGTCCAGCCCGTGCCCCGGAACAGCCCCCACGCCGACAGCTTGTCCGGGAACGGGTCCTCCACGAAGGTGTGGACCTGCCCGTTCCCCTTCGACTTGCTGCACCCCAGCACCACCACCGCCAGCAGCACCAGCCCGAACCGCGCTCTCGTCACGGGCCCACTCCCGACAGCTTCACTGGTTCGGGGCTCGGCAGCGTGCAGTCATGCGGCGCCAGGTCCCGGCGGATGTTGGCGAAGTCGTTCCACGCATCGGCGTTGGCGAAGTCCGCGTCCCCGTTGTTCCGGATGCAGACCTTCAACTCGTCCGGCAACGCGCCCTGCGCGGTCAGCTTCTTCGGATTGACGATGCCGTCGTAGAGGATGTCCGGGAACGGCTTGCCCATCTTCAGCGCCAGCAGCTTGATCATCAGCCCGCTCGGCGCATCCCCTCCGCCCACGAACGTGTTGTCGTGGATGTAGATGGACTCGGGGTAGGGATCGTAGTCCTTGTCGTTCATCGGCTTGCGCGTCACGTAGTAGCTGGCGAGCACCAGGTGCATCGTCTTGTTGTCGCGCAGGCGGTTGTTGAAGACCTCCACCTGATCGGTGGCCAGCAGCATGATCCCCGTGCCCGGAGGCACCGTGGCGACGATGTTGCCCTCGGGCGCGAAGTTGTCCGTGTTGTTTCCGAACACCTCGTTGTTGAACACCCGTGTGGACCGGCCGCCCTTCACCGGTAGATCCGGCAGGTCGAACACCAGGATGCCGCCCGTGTTCTCCGTGGCCGTGTTCTCGTAGATGTCCGCGTACTTCGTGTTCTCGCTCTCGATGCCCGCCACGTTCCGCATCACCTTGTTGCGCCGGACGATGACGTGCTCGGACTGGCCTACGTAGATGCCCGCGTCCGATGCGCCAATGGCCACCGAGTCCTCGATGAGCACGTTTTTGCACTGCACCGGATACAGGCCGTAGCCCCCGTTGGTGGCCTTGGGGCCGCCCGTCCACTCGGTCCGCACGCGCCGGATGACCAGCCCGTCCGAGCCGTTGACCTTGATGGCGTCGCCCAGGGTGTCCTCGACGGCCAGGTCCTCGATGGTGATGTGGTTGCCCTTGATGAGCAAGCCCTCGGCGCCCTGCTTCTGCCCCTTGAAGGACAGGATGGTCTTGTCCATGCCCTTGCCGCGGATCGTCACGCCGTTCACCAGCGAGGACAGGCTCCGGTCGAGCTGGAACTTCCCCTCGGGCAGCTCGATGACGGCGCCGGGCTGGGCCTTGATGAGTTGCTCCTGGACCTTCTTGTAGAAGTCCGTGTCGGCCCGGGGAGCTTCCTCCTTCTTGCAGCCGGTGGCCGCCAGCAGGGCCACCAGCAAGCGCGTCATCCTGAGCATGGGAGTCCTCATGTGAGCCGTCAGAAGATGTGGCCGAAGTCCAGGTAGAAGCCCGTGGTGGGCTCGGTGATGCCAATGCCGTAGTCCAGGCGGATGATGAACTCGCGGTTCCACGCGATGCGCAACCCTCCGCCCGTTGACGTCTTCAGCCCGCCGCCTTCCGAGAACGTCAGGTCCCTCCACACGCGCCCCGTGTCCACGAAGCCCGCCAGGGTGAAGTCGAACTGCTGGCCTCCGGGCTCGATCGACAGCGGCGTCCACCGCAGCTCACCGTTGAGCAGCAGCTTCACCGGGCCCTGGTAGCGGCGCAGCAGGATGCCGCGCGCGGAGTAGACACCGCCGTGGCCGTCCCTGCCCTCCAGCCCACCGTAGAAGGGCAGCAGGGTGATGGGCACGTCCCCGCCCAGCACGTCGAACAGGCCGCGCCACGACATCACCAGCCGCCGGTAGCTGGGCACCACCGGGTGGTAGAACCGGGCGTGCAGCGTGCCGCCCCAGTAGTTGTACTGGCTGCCCAGCGGCGTGAGGCCTCCGCGCACTGACACCTCGTGGAACATGCCCGTGGTGGGCGAGGCCTCGATGTCCCGCGTGTCGTACTGGATGCCGGCGAGCAGCTCCGAGGAGCGCT
>DASVVJ010000604.1:0-1647 GCA_036389955.1 Myxococcaceae bacterium | reverse complement strand
CACGTTGGTGGCGGACACCACCCGCACGTCAATCGGCTGCTCGGCGGTGGCGCCCACCGGCCGCACCTTGCGCTCCTGCAGCGCGCGAAGCAGCTTCGGCTGAAGCCCCAGCGGCAGCTCGCCCACCTCGTCCAGGAACAGCGTGCCGCCGTGAGCCTGCACGAACAGCCCCGGCTTGTCCGCGCGCGCATCCGTGAAGGCGCCCTTCATATGGCCGAACAGCTCGCTCTCCAGCAGGGCCTCGGGCAGCGCGCTGCAGTTGATGGCCACCAGCGGCCCGTCCTTGCGCCGCGAGCGCTGGTGCAGCGCGCGCGCCACCAGCTCCTTGCCCGTGCCGCTCTCGCCGGTGACGAGCACGGAGATGTCCGAAGTGGCCACCCGGTCCAGCAGCGCGTACACCTCGCGCATCGGCGCGCTGGTGCCCAGCAGGTCCTCGAAGCGCCGCGTCTGATCCACCGTGCGCCGCAGCTGCACCACTTCCTCGCGCAGGGCGCGCAGCTGCACGGCCCGCTCGAGCGTGAGCGCCAGCGCCGCGAAGTCCAGCGGCTTGGTGATGAAGTCGTAGGCGCCCGCGCGAATGGCCGCCACCGCCAGCTCGATGCTGCCGTGCGCGGTGATGAGGACGATGGGCAGCTCAGGGTAACGCTCGACCACCTGGCGGCAGAGGTCAATGCCGCTGGGGCCGCCGACGAGCTGCTGGTCCGACACCAGCACGTCCGGCAGCTCGCGCGTCAGCCGCCCCAGCGCCGCATCCGCGGTGGAGACCACCGACACGTCGAAGCCGCGATGACGCAGCTGCAGGGAGATCAGTCCCCCCAGCTCCACATCGTCATCCACCACCAGGACCTTGGGGGCCATACCAGACCGAGAGCCGGACACGGGACGCCGGCAGCTCCTTGGCCCCTGAATACCACGTCACCCCACCAGGGGTCCTAGCGGGAGATGGCGACCGCCTGGCGGCCAGCCACCCACTGCCCCGCCGCGGAGACCGCCCGGCGCAGGGCACTGGGCTTCGAGGCCTGCACCTGCGCTGCAGGCATGGGCCGGGGTCGCACTGGCAGTTGAGGCACGGCGGGCGGCAGCTCCACCGTGGGCTCCTCCACGACGAGCTGCGCCATCCGCCCCTGCAGCGTCACCTGAGCGTCGGCGGGCAACACGTCCACCCGCATCCACAGCTCGCGCCAGCTCAGCATCTCGTCGAGCGCCTGCTCACCCCGGGCCCCATCGCAGGAGGCGTGGATCAGCTCGCCGCAGAACAGCTGCAGCTGGCCGGAGCGAGGACCGGCGTGCACCTTCAGCGTGCACGTCTCGCGCTCGTGGGAGAGCACGCGCAGCAGGTCGTGCAGCGACATGGGCCGGCGCTCGCTGCGCTCACGTCCCTCGAGCCGCGCCTGGGACAGCAGCGCCTGGGCCTGGACCGGCTTGCGCAGGTGGCCCCTCCAGGGCAGCACCGTGACGCCCTCCTCGGCGCCCCAGGGCAGGCTCATCGTCATCACCTTCACCCGGGGGCAGCAGTTGGCCAGGTACGCCAGCAGCTCGAAGCTCTCGCGCTCGGGCAGGCTCAGGTCGACGAAGGCCAGGTCCACGTCGTGCTCACCCAGCACCCACAGCGCCTCCAGGTAGGTGGAGACCGTGATGAGCAGGAAC
>DASVVJ010000603.1:0-8105 GCA_036389955.1 Myxococcaceae bacterium | reverse complement strand
CAGCACCTGCACCCAGGCGGTGCCCTGGTGCAGCTCGGGCTCCAGGGGCGCGGGCAGCACCTGCTCGAGCGCCTCCGGCTCCACCGCGTAGTTGAGGGAGAGCGCCTCCACCCACACCGTCTGCACCTGGGTGAGCCAGGGCACCGAGGGGCACTCCTCCATGCCGGTGGTGGAGGGGCTCACGTCCTGCGCGCGCTCGAGCGCCGCGTGCACCGCGCGCAGCGCCTCGTGGCCCTGCGCCGTGGGCCGCAGCGCTCCCGCCTTCTCCGCGACGAGCCCGCGCCCGGTGAGCGCCACCAGCGCCCCCGCCGCCGCCGCCCGCGCCACGCCCGAGGCCTCCAGGCGTGAGAGCAACGCCTCCCGGGACAGTCCGAGCGGCTCCACGGCCAGGGCCACCAGCGCGGCCAGCTCCTCGGGGGTGGCCGTCATACGAGCCTGGGCTGCGCACCGCCCGCGGCGAGCCGCCGGCGCCGGGCCAGGTGCAGCAGCAGCCCGCCGGTGAACTGCGTGGTGAACCACAGGCCGCCCAGCACCGCGAAGCCCAGGTGCGGCACCCACGCCAGGCCCAGCGCGCTGAGCGCGAAGATAGCGGCGGCCACGTACCAGCCCCGCCCCATCAGCGCCCCCATCACCGAGAAGGCCATGGCGATGAGCACACAGCTCACCGGCGGCATGAAGAGCACCTCCAGCCCCATCAGCAGGTTGCAGAACGCCACCAGCACCATGCCCGACATGCACGTCGTCCAGATGGACCACACCTGGCGCTCGATGAACGAGCGCACCCCGGCCGCCTCGTTGCGCCTCAGCCAGAAGATGGAGATCAGATTGAGCGGAATGATGGCGCCCCACAGCAATGCGTACGGACCCGGAGTGCGGTGGCCCTGCGCGTAGAGCGCGTGTGTGGCCAGAAAACCCGCCGAGTGCGTGAAGGCGTGGATCATCCAGATGACGCCCCAGTTCTGCAGCGCCGTGTCGTCGCGCGCCTGGGAGACGACGCGCCGGATGAGCAGCAGGGCCTCGTTGGCTTCTTCTCGATTCATGCGTGCGGCCCAGCCTAACCGAGAAATCAGGTTTGATTCAGCGTGCGTGACTCAACGCGTCACTCGCTCTCGCTTTCGGCAGGATCCCGAACGTGCTACCAGGGCTGTCCTTCCGTCGTTCTGTCGTCCCTGTTGGAGGGGGTAACCCACATGAAGAAGCTGTTGCTTGTCGGGGCCTTGGCCCTGGGCGGCGTCTCCTGCGCACCGGACATCAAGCAGGATCCACCGCCGGACAACACCGTTGCGCAGTTTGATCCGGCGTCTTCTCCCGCGGTGGTTCCGCTGCCCAATGATCTGGCGATCAACCCGGCCACGGGCCTGGTCAATGCGCCGATCGATCCCTCGGCCCCCGCGGCCCAGCAGGAGTTCACGCGCGACTACCTGAACACGCTCAACGGCTTCCCGACGAGCGCGGTGGCGACGACGAAGATCCCCGACCTGGACGAGACGACCATCAACGCCAACACGGTGCGCTTCATCGACCTGCTGCAGGGCACGGTGATCGCGACGCCGTCGGTGACGCCGACCACGTCGTACGACGCGGCCACGGGCACGCTGAGCATCGCGCCGCCGGCGACGGGCTGGCCCAAGGGCGGCCGCTACGCCATCGCGCTGGTGGGTGGCCCGGACGGTCTGAAGGGCAAGAACGGCAAGCCGGTGGTGGGCTCGTCGGTGTGGGGGCTGGCCAGCTCGTCCGAGCCGCTGGTCACCTGTGAGGACCTGACGGCGCCCAACTGCCAGACGGCCACGGAGATCATCCCCTCGACGGAGACGGATCCGGCCGCGAAGCTGGCGGACCAGACGGCCAAGGCGCTGCAGCTCGAGCAGCTGCGCCGCGCCTACCGGCCGCTGCTGGACGCGCTCGAGCAGCAGGGCGTGGTGCGCAACGACGTGGTGCTGCTGTGGACCTTCCGCATCATGAACATGCCGGAGGCCACGTTCAACCTGAGCACTGACCCGGCCACGCTGGTGGTCCCGTTCCCGAACGACCTGGCGATCGACCCGGCCACGGGGAAGGTGAACCTGCAGGCGCCTCCGGGGGCCTCGCCGCTGCAGCAGCAGCTGTTCCAGGGGCTGCGGACGCTGGATGGGTTCTCGACGACGTCGGCCATCGTGTCGGAGAGCAGCAACACGCTGGGCCCGATTGACACGGGCAGCCGGCTGGATCCGGGCAGCCTGGAGGCGGGCACCCGCTTCATCAAGCTGACGCCGGGCGGCACTCAGCCGAACGTGAAGCCGTGCTTGAGCTGCGTATCGAGCGGTCCGGTGTCGGCGGCCAACCCGCAGCAGTTGCAGTTCGTGCCGCAGGTGCCGCTGGATGAGAAGTCGCGGTACGCGGTCGTCATGACCACGGACCTGAAGGACGAGCGCGGCCGGAAGGTGGCGCCGGCGGGAGCGTTCGCGCTGCTGCGCCTGGCCAACCCGGTGTCGGTGGACGGCAAGAGCCAGGTGTCGGGCGTGCCCGATGCGCTGGCCCTGGCGCTCGAGCCGCAGCGTCAGGCGATCAAGCCGCTGTTCGACGCCCTGGAGGCGGCGGGCATCAAGCGCACGCAGATGGTGCTGGCCTGGTCGTTCACCACGCAGAGCACGATCTCCGACCTGGCGAAGCTGCACGCCATTCCCTCGCAGCTGCCCGCTCAGGCGCTGCCTGCGGCGCCGCTCTACTTGCAGGACGTCACCGGCACTATCAGAGATACCGTGATGGCCGGAGCAGGCCTGCCCAGGAACAACATCGGCAAGATCTTCGAGGGACAGATCATCGTTCCCAACACGCTGACGGGCCCTGGAGGCACGATCAACCCCAACCCTGCTCAGTTCCGATTCGAGCGCGTCCAGTTCCTGCTGGCGCTGCCCGCCGCGGCGGCCCCGGCGGAGGGCTACCCGGTGACGATCTTCAGCCACGGCCTGCGGAGCCACCGCAATACCGCACTGCCCATCCTCAACGCTCTGGCGGCGCAGGGCCATGCGACGGTCGCCATCGACACGGTCTTCCACGGTGATCGCAGCAGCTGCGTTGGCATCACGGCTCAGTCGGGCATACCCAACATCGAGTCGCCCGACGCGGCTTGCGCCAATTCCAACCAGCGCTGCGACACGGACGCTGCGAGTCCCAGCTACGGCCGCTGCATCTCCAACACGCGCAGCCCGTGCAACCCGTCGTCGCCGGCCACGGGTGACTACACCTGCTCGGCTGCGGGCCAGGGCCGGTGCATTGCCTCCAGTGCCACGGAGGGCCTGTGTGAGGGTGGTAGTTTCGCGCTCGATAACAACCCCACCAGCCCCAGCCGCAACTCGATTCTCATCTCCGGTTGGAACATGCTCAATCTGACCAACCTGTTCTCCACCCGCGACAACTTCCGCCAGCACACCGTGGACCATGCCCAGTTGGCGCGCGTGCTTGCGGGCACCGGCATCGATGACCAGCTCACCGCTCAGGGCTCGGGCAAGCTGGATGGCAACAAGATCAACTACCTGGGCCAGAGCCTGGGTTCGATCCTGGGGCCTCTGTACACCTCGGTGTCTCCGAACGTGAAGAACGCGGCGTTCAACGTGCCGGGCAGCAACCTGACGGGCATCCTGCTGACCTCGCCCGCCTTCGCCACGCCTCGCGCTGGCTTCCTGGCCACTCTGGCTTCGAATGGCATCAACGCGGGCACCGCGCAGTTCGATCAGTTCATCGGGCTGGCCAAGATGATTCTCGATCCGGCGGATCCCATCAACTACATCTACCACGTCGAGAACAGCTCCACGGCTCCTCAGGGGCGTGAGGCCTTTATCCAGTACATCGCGGAGGACCAGGTCACCCCCAACCCGCTGACGGCCGAGCTGATCAAGGCCGCCAATGACCGGGCCTCGACGAAGAAGGTGGCCACCTTCCAGTTCACGCCCACCCAGGCGGAGCTGCCGCTGGATAAGCGTCATGGCTTCCTGCTCGATTTCTCCGGCAACCCGGCCATCACCACCCAGGCCCAGACCCAGATCGTCAACTTCCTGAACACCGGGACCGTGGCGCAGTAACCGCGCTCAGCGAGAGAGAGAGAAGACACTGCCATGATGAAGAATACACTCTCCGTTGTGACCCTGCTCACCGCTGGCATCAGCCACGCGGCGGGCTTCTCGATCGACACGCACAGCGCGCGGGCCACCGGCATGGCCGCCACGTCGACCGCGATGATGGAGGACTCGTCCGCGGTGGCCTACAACGCCGCGAACATCCTCGGGGTGCAGAAGCTCGACATCACCGTGGGCGACTCCGCCATCATCCCCAAGCTGGAGTTCACCCCCGAGGGCGGTACGACGCAGGGCTTCAAGCCCACCGTCGTTCCCCCTCCCCACGCGTTCGGCGTCTACCGCATCAACGAGTCGATGGCGGCGGGCATTGGCGTCTACGTTCCGTTCGGCGCGGGCGCCAACTGGGTGGATGACTTCGTGGGCCGCACCAAGGGCTACGAGTCCCAGGTGGCCGCGTACTTCATCAACCCGACGTTCGCCTACCAGGTCACGGACCGGCTGCGGGTGGGCGCGGGCGTGAGCCTCATCCGGGGCACGGTGAGCATCCGCCGCAAGCTCGACTTCCTCGAGAACGAGGGCACCGTCGAGCTGGGTGGCGCCGGCTGGGGCTTTGGCTACAACGTGGGCGCTCAGTTCGAGGCGGTCGAGAAGTTCATGAGCCTCGGGGTGGCGTTCCGCGGCCCGGCCAAGGTGAGCTTCGACGGCAAGAGCGACTTCCAGGACGTTCCCGCCGAGTTCCAGTCCACGCTCGTGGATCAGCCGGTCTCCGCGGCGATCACCCTGCCCGGTTCGGTGGGCGTGGGCCTGAAGGTCACTCCGATGGAGCGGCTGGTGCTCGGACTGGACGCGACCATGGTGCTGTGGTCGAGCATCGATGAGTTCGGTGTCGAGTTCGAGAACCCGGCGCTGACCAACTTCCTGCCCAAGCGGTGGAAGGACACGCTCAACCTCAAGGTGGGCGCCGAGTACGGCGTGACGCCGGACCTGGCGGTGCGTCTGGGCGCCCAGTACGACCCGACGGTGAGCCCGGAGGAGACGCTGACGCCGGACCTGCCGGACGCCACCCGCTACAAGG
Source organism: Myxococcaceae bacterium (assembly GCA_036389955.1). Classification (GTDB taxonomy): domain Bacteria; phylum Myxococcota; class Myxococcia; order Myxococcales; family Myxococcaceae; genus DATHBR01. Next base: position 2,978 of record DASVVJ010000603.1, on the reverse strand, counting down.
TCACCGCGGGCGTGGGCTACAACTTCAACCCGGTGCGGGTGGATCTGGGCTACCAGCTCACCATCCTGAAGGACTCGAAGAGCACGGCGCCGGGCCTCCCGGGTACCTACGGCGGCAGCGGCCACGTGGTGGCCGCGACCGTGGGCTACACGATGAAGTAACACGGAAGCATCGGGGCGAGGCTTGAACGCCTCGCCTCAAGCTCTCACACGAAGCAGTACGAAGCCGGGCTCCTCTGAAAAGGGGGCCCGGCTTTTCGTTGGCCCAAGCGGCTACTGGTTGAACCGGTACACGTACACGTTCCGTGTCGGGTTGCTCCCCGGCTGCTCAGCCGCTTCATCCCAGGCAAGGACAGGTATTCCCTCGGGGTCAATCCGAAGCGATGGGTGCGCGGCGTCTGTCGCTCCAGGGTTGGCGCTCAAAGTCTCTCCCAGCGGCTCCCAACTTCCATCTTTCCACTGGTGAACGTGAATGTTAGCCGTGGTTCCATCATACCCAACCCAGGCGACGATTGGATTTCCGGCAGCATTCACCACCAGCGAAGGCTCATAGGCCTTGGTGATACCGGGGACCGAATTCAACCCATTCCCCAGTGATTCCCAGGCACTTCCGGTCCATCGCCGTACATAGATATTGCTGAAGGAGCTTCCCGCATCAGACTCGCTCCATGCCACAACTGGGTATCCAGACGTGGTCAGTTGCAAGCTGGGCCCCCCTGCATGTGCTGCACCCGGATTCACACGCAGTGGGGCCCCGATTGCTTGCCAGCCTGATTCGTGTTGACCCCAGACATGGATACTGGTCGCCGCTCCATCAAACTCTCTCCACGCGACGACTGGCTTATTCAAGCTTCCAATTTTCAAGACCGTACTTGAAGCATTTGTCTCTGGCTCGGGAAGAGCGCTCAACTCATTCACCATGGTCCATTCTGCACCAGTCCACCGGCTGAAATAGACATTGCTGGTTGGTGGCGGGAAGCTTTGGCTTGAGTCCGTTTGCGACCATGCAACCGCTGGGTATCCTGCTCCATCCAAATGGAGGCTTGGAGAACTCACCCCGGTTCCGCTTCTACCGTTCCACACCCGGCCCATCTCTTGCCAGGTCCCTTGTTCCCACTTGTTGATGTACAAATAACTGCCACTGTGCCGACAAGCTATGACTGGCCGACCTGAATCATCCAGTTCTAGAGATGGAGGTCCAGCGGACGCAAAGCTGGATTCATCAGGGATCGGTCCACCAATGGCTTGCCATGCCGTTCCGTTCCACCGCTGCACGAGCACTCTTCTTTCGAACTGAGAGGTGGCGGTTAGAGGCCTCTCACTCCAAGCCACCACAGAGTTTCCCTGATCATCTAATGCAAGAGAGGGGAATTCCGCTGGGGTGGGGCTTCCATTGCTCTGGTGCGGCCAGGCACTCAATGGGTCGCCCACACGTACCCATTCAGGGTGGCTCCATCCCCATGTATTGGCTTGGGTGGACACTGCGTTTCCCGCCAGGTCGGTCACGCCCAGGAGGGTGACGGAGACCTCACTCGGAACGCCTGGCTTGGAGTTGGGCGTGATGGTCAGCGCCGTGCCATCCGCGGAGAGTGTGAGCGTCTTGGCCAGCTCAACCGGGTTCGAGGCAGCCTGTAGCGTGAGGCGCACTGTCGCATCGGTCACGGAGGCAGGCTTCAGGGGCTCGGCGAACTGCACGTAGATGGGCTGACGCACAGAGACCTGCTGCGCATCTCGCGTGGGCGATTGGACCACCACCTGCGGCGGCGTCCGGTCGACCACCACCGTCCTCGTGTCGCTCGTGAAGCTCTGCGTGCCCCGGCGCGCCTTCGCCACCAGCGTGTAGCTGCCTTCCGGCTTCGTGGCCGTGTCCCAGCGGAAGGTGTAAGGCGCTGTCAGGGTCGTCAGCAGTTCCGGGCCCGCGAACAGGTCCACGGCCTCGGCGGTCCCGTTCGTCACTTCGATGCTCACGTCCACCGCGCCGTTCGTGTACGCCGTGGCCGTAGGCGAGAGCAGCCGGACGATCAGGTCCGGCTGGGGCTCCGGCTCCTGTGTGTCCGGCGGTTTGGGCTCACTGGGTGAATCGATGTCCGGCAAGTTGATGCACCCGGTCAATGTGGCGACCAGCAATGCGGCCAAGAGGGATGTGCGGTTTGGGTTCATGGTGAGCGCCTCCTACTGCAGTTTCCTGGCCACACCTGCGTCCCTCGAGCCCTCCTTCGCACCTGTCTCCCGGCGTGGACGGTGCGTCCATGAACGGAGACTCCCCGGTCCGGGCGCGGGCCTCGTTCCGTTGCCTTCCCGCCGATCGGACCCGGCTGTTCGTTCCCGACCGCGACGTACCGCTCCTGGGACGATACGGTGGCACCGATGAGCTCTTCCAAGCCCGGCCGCAATGACCCGTGCCCCTGTGGCAGCGGCAAGAAGTACAAGGCCTGTCACGCCGCCGAGGACCGCGCTCGCGCCGCGCCTCCTCCTGCCCCCGTCCACCCGCTCGCCGCCGAGCTTCAGGCCGCCATGGCCCTGCTGGGCGATCCGGACGTGTCCAAGCTCTCGCGGGCCCTTGACCAGCTGGGCACCACCCTCGCCTCGTGGGGCCCCGCTCCCGGGCTGCGCTTCGAGGCCTCCGCTTTCGATACCCACATCACCCAGGCGCTCGAGGCCCTGCCCGATACCGTCGAGCAGGCTCCCGCCCAGGCTCGCCGCGAGCTGTTCGTCAGCACCGTGAATGCCCTGGGCACCGGCGAGTTTCTCGAGGCGCTGCGCGCCGCTCTGCTTCAGCGCGCCGCCGAGTCCGGCCGTCTGCCCGAGGAACGTCAGGCCCTGTGCGTCGGCGCCCTGCTGGCCTCCGTTCCCCGGAAGAGCCAGCGCTTCAAGCCCGAGGACATCCCCGTGCTGGAGGTCGTCTTCGACGTTCAGTTCCGTGAGTGGTGCTCGCAGCACCGCGAGTTGGCTGACAAGTTCGAGGGGCGGGCGCGCGCC
>DASVVJ010000602.1:0-3079 GCA_036389955.1 Myxococcaceae bacterium | reverse complement strand
GCGCCACGGTGGGCTCGCTCAGGTCGGCCACCATCAGCCCGCCGCCGCTCGTCCTCCGCCGCTGCTCGTAGGTGACGAGATCGCCCTCGTCGTCCAGGCCCACGATGTCCGACTCGCCGCCCAGCGCCACGTAGGCCACCGCGCCCTCGACCCGCACGTCATGCACCGGAGGCGTGGGCAAGCGGGACACGGCGCCCGTGCCGTACAGGAAGGAGCGCGGTTTGACGAAGGTCTGCCCGCTGAGCACCGCCTCCACGTCCACCAAGCCCTGCGCGTGCGGCGGCGCCACGGCCACCGCGCGCTCCATGCCCGCCACCTCCACCTGGAAGGAGGCCGTGCCGCCAAACCGCACCCCGAGCCCCGGCATGAAGCCCGTGCCCCGCAGCTCCACCGCCACCCCGCCCTGCTGCGGCGCGCGATCCGGAGACAGCAGCGCCACCCTCAACGGCTCGCGGTAGAGGAACCCGCCCAGCCGCACCGCGGACAGCCCGCTCGGATCGATGACCTCCACCGCCGCCGGGCCCGCCACCGTGAGCGACGGCGGGACGACGATGTCCAGGCGATCCGGCTCCACGGCAAGCACCGTGGCCAGCTGCCCGGCGACCTTCACCGTGACGCCTGCCCGGAAGCCGGTGCCCCGCACCGTGGTGGCGGTCAGCTCATGCACGAGGCCCGAGGCGGGCTCCAGCCGCTCCACCCAGGGCTGGAGCGAGTCCTCTCCCGCCACGGTGAACGAGAAGGACACCGGGTGCGCCAGCGGCCGGGTGTCAAAGGCCCGCACCCCATCCACCGTCACCTCGATCAGCGAGCCGGGCTCGAGCGGATCCTCGGGAGTGAAGATGATCGAGGAGCCCCGGGTGGCGAACACCACCTCCCGGTTGCCGGGCACGGGCTGCGAGCCTCCCGCGCCCACCTGCATCACCTGGAAGGTCCCCGCCGTCACCGAGTCCTGGCGCACCGGCAGGCTCATGTCCACGCGGATGGAGGTGAGCGTCGAGGCCAGCGCCCCGTTCACCGGTGAGGTCCCCACCACCAGCAGGTCCGTGGGTGGCACCGTCACCAGTGTGGAATTCCCCGTGGTGGACACCAGCAGCGAGCCACCCGCCCAGGTGAGCCCGCGCGCCGGAGCGCCCAGCTCCGTGGACTGCAGCACCTGCGGCGCGGACTCGTTGCTCACGTCGAAGACGTAGAGCCGGGAGCCCAGGGTGACGTAGGCCCGGCCTCCGCGCACCGTGAGCCGGCTGCTCACCAGCTGCGCATAGGCGCGCGGCGTGGCGTCCACCACCACTCCGCCCAACCGCTGGCCCTGCCGGTCGTAGATGGAGAGGCGCAGCCCGTCCTGCTGCCCGGCGCGCACGTTCGAGGTCAGCGTGTAGAAGCGTCCGGGCGTGGGCTCCAGCGCCAGCGCGTCCTCCGTGAGCGGCGTGGTGCTCACCAGCGGCAGCGAGGGCTGGGAGACATCGAACGTCTGCACATAACCGGCGCCCCCGTCCATCTGGGTCACCGAGACATGGGCCAGGTTCCCCTCCAGCCGCACGCCCGTGGCGAGCCCGGCCGTGGCGGCCCTCCCCACGACGAACGGACGGGCCGGATCCTGCACATCCACCGCCACCAGGCCGAACGCATCCGTGGCCAGCAGCGCCAGCGCGCCCCGGGCATCCACGCCTCGCACCGGGCCCTCCGTGCGCAGGCCTCCCAGGCGGATCGGGTGCTCGGGCACGCGGATGTTGAAGAGCTCGAGCCCCTCGTACCGCTCCGTGGGCACGCCCGCGAGCAGCAGATCCCCCGAGAGCACCACCTCGGACGTTTCGCGCGGCGGGAAGCCGGGCAGATCCACCGTGGTGCCCGTGGGCAGGTCGTACGAGAAATAGCCCACCGTCTCGGGCGCCTCGCCGGGGCGCATGAGCTTCACCGGCACCAGCCCCGCCCCATCCGGCCTCGGCGTGGTGAAGCGCACCCGGGACAGGCTCACCACGTCCACGTCCACGCCCTCGCGATCTCCAATGAAGACGCGCGTCCCCGGCGCCACCGGAGAGGCCGTGCCGAACGACACCGTCACCGCGGTGCCGCCCTCCACGGGCCCGTGATCGGGCTCCAGCGTGGCGTGCGAGCCGGCGAACGGAGACAGGTAGAGCACCCCATGCGGCAGCAGCGCCCACGGGCCTCCCGCATCCTCCACGCGCACGTCCACCGGCCCAGGCCGCGTGGAGGCCGGCACGGTGACGCGCAGCTCCGTGTCTCCCACGGCGGTGAAGACCGCCTCCGTGCCACCGAACTTCACCGAGGAAGCGCCGCCCAGGCCCGCGCCCTGGAGCACCACCTGCTGCCCTCCCGCCATGGAGACGGCCGATGGCTCCACCGAGTCGATTCGCGGCTGGCGGCTGCCCGCGGCGCCCGTGCGGAAGGTGGTGCGGAAGGGCCGGATCATTCCTCCGCCCCGCTGGTCCGCCACGGTGGACTCGATCCGCAGTTCGTAGGTGGACGCGGGTGCCAGCCCCTCTTCTGGTAGCTCGGCCCGTACCGCGTAGGTGAGCGTGGCGGGCTGCGCCACCACGGACAGCTCCAGCGGCACCTCACCCGTGGGCCCGATCAGCCGCACACTGGAGGCATTCACGGTGGCCGGCGCCAGCGGCCGGTTGAAGCGGACCTCGAGCTGAGCCAGCGAGGGAGGCACCAGCGCATCCCGCTCCGGCGTGGCCGACATGGGCAGCAGGAAGGGCACGGACAGCTCGATGAGATCGTGGCGGCCCGCCAGCATCAGCCGGTCTCCCACCGGCAGCACGTCGTAGGCGAACTCCGTGTTGCCACCGCTGATCAGCTCGGGGTGACGGGGATCCGCCACGTCCACCACGTACACGCCGCCCCCGGAGGCCGCCACGAAGAGCAGATCGCCGATCAGGCGCAGACGCTCGGGGTAACCCGGGGTGTTGGAGAGCGATTGATCGAAGGGGATCCGCAGCAGCTCTTGCGGCGCCTGCGGGTTGTCCTCCCGGATGTCGAAGAAGATCAGGCCGAATTCGGCCGCCGAGGCGATGGCCACGTCCCGCACCACCACCACGTCCGTGAGGCTGTAGGGGTA
>DASVVJ010000601.1:0-6112 GCA_036389955.1 Myxococcaceae bacterium | reverse complement strand
CAGGCCTGATTCGAGGTCCGGAGTTGAGAAGAGCAGAAGGCGAGTGAGACCGGGTGCTTGCAGCGTGAAAGCGCTGTCCTGGTGGTGAGCGTGCGTTGCAGGCGGCCATTCTGATCGCGCGCCAGAGGTGTCGTGATAGGTAGGCGACAAGGCCTCCTACCTACCCGGTTCCCAGAGGGAAAGGGGTGCGCTACAGCCAGTGCGGGGAAGAAGGCGGAGGGATGGAGCAGGCGAGCCCCATCCCCCCAAGTGGCTTCCACGGGAAAAAGGCGCGGGAGCCGGGAGCAGTGGAGCATGAGTGGAGTGACAGGACAACGGCGGCGAGCATTACGCTGGGCCGAGGTGGAGTGGAGCCAACAGGTGGAGGACCCACGGCAAGCGCGTGGCAAAAGGTACGAGCACCGCGGGCTGTTGGGATTGTTGGTGGCAGCGTTCGCCTGCGGGTTGAAGAGCCTGAGGCGAGTGGAGGACTTGGCCGAGGATTTGGGAGCGCGAGTGCGTCGGCGGCTGGCGGTGCCAAGGAAGGTGTCGGACACCACGCTGTGGCGACTGCTGGCCAAGCAATCAGCGGTGGGATTGAGGCAGACGGTGGCCACCCAGGTGCGGCGGCAGCTGAAGTCCTCGGGCTTGGAGAAGGTGGCGCTGCCAATGGGAGTGCTGTCGGTGGATGGCAAGTCGTTGTGGACCAGCCAGCAGCAGCCCGTGCTTGGGCTGGAGGCGGTGGCCAATGACGAGGCGGGTACACCGCTGTGGCGCCTGGGTACGCTGCGGGCGGTGCTTACCAGCGTGGTGGCCGCTCCCTGCCTGGACCTGGAATTCCTCGGCGCCAAGGAAGGTGAGAGCCCGGCCTTCCGCCAGTTGGTGCCGCGCGTGGTGGAGAACTGGGGCGAGCACTTCCAGGTGATAACAGCGGACGCGGGGCTGACGGCGGCGGAGAACGCCGCGCTGGTGCGCTCGCTGGGCAAGCATTACCTGCTGGGGCTCAAGGGCAACCAGCCCACCCTGCACGGCCATGCGGTGGAGCGCCTGGCGGACAAGCGTTGTGCGCCGCGCGCGCGTACCGAGGACCGAGCGCATGGGCAGACGGTGGTGCGTGAGCTGTGGACGCACGCACTGAAGCCCGGCGAGGTGGAGTTTGCCGCAGCCCGGCTATTGCTGTGCGTGCTGCAGACTCACCTCAAGGACGACGGCACGCAGCGCCAGGAGTGGCGCTACTTTGTTACCTCCCTGTCCACCATGGACCTGAGCTTTGCCCACCTGTTGCGGCTGGTGCGCCTGCACTGGGCCATTGAAAACCTCCACCATTGGACCCTCGACGTGGTGTTCGAGGAGGACGACCGCCAGCCGTGCCTGCACTCGCGCTCTTCACTGGAGGTGACGGCCTGGCTGCGGGTGCTGGCCTACAACCTGCTGTCAGCTTGGCGCGCGCGGCTGCCGCTCAAGGATCGGCTGCCAGTGGCCTGGGCGCGCGCGTGCGAAACGCTGCGTGACGCGCTTGTCCATGGGCGGCAGGAGGTGTCCCAGCCCACACTCGCCTGACGGGCTCGCCGGCCCCCTCCGCTCTTCTCCCTCAACGCCCACGCACTGCACGGCCGCACGGCCGAACGGCGCAGCATTGCCTCCGCGCTCCTGCTCTCAGCAGGCTCGGCTTTCCCAATCCCTGACGACCGACTTCGGATCAGGCGTGGGGCCACGGGGATGAGGTTCCAGGAGGGGTAGTCCTCTCGCGTCCTTAAAGCAGGCCCTAGCCTAGAACCGCGACAATTAGCCCAGGAGCGCCGTAATCAGCTGTTGCACCATGGCCGTGGCCCTGTCGAGCCGCGCCGGGAGTTGCTGGGCGATAGCGGCACCGAGGGCCGGCGCACGCTGCTCGCCCCACATTTCGAAGTGAGCCGCGACGCGGTCCTTGTAGCGGGGCTGCTTCACGCCGGTGCCCCACTCCTGGCAGCAGCGGGCCCATAGCAGGTCGTCGTCGAGCATCTGCTCTTTGGCGACCTGGACGGTGGCGCTCGTGAAGCCCTGCACGAAGCCGTCAAGCTGACGGCGCTGCTGCTCAAGCTCCGCGTCTATGAGCTTCGCGCTGTCACTGTCCTCGAACACGTCGCGCTGGCGCAACTCCTCCGCCTTGACGCGCATGGTGGTGAAGAGCGGCTCCATGCGACGTGTCAAGGCGCGTGACGTGGCGAACTCGAGCAGTGCCCAGGCATTCTGAGTTCCGTCGCCCTTCCACTGGACAAGCGAGCGCAACGACGCGGGGTGTAGCTGCTGGCACTCGTCGGCGAAGGGCCGCAGGAGGTTGGCTCCCAGCGCATGCAGCTCGCCTCTCGACACTGTGATGGCGGCCTGGAATGAGGCGCCTAGCTCCTTCACGACCTGGTTGTAGAGCGCCCGGCGTTCTGCGTCCGCGAGCGTGCGAAAGAACTCGCGAGCTTGGGCCGCCGCCTCCTCAAGCAATCGGGAGTGGGCTGCCGCCAGCCGTTCCAATGATTCCTCCAGGAACTCGTGCAACTCGGGCGTGCCGCCGTCGAGTACGTTCACGCACCGCACGCGCTGGCGGGCGTCGTCCACCGTCCAGCGCACCTCGGGCGTCGGCCAGCCGGGGCAGCCAAGCTGAACGAGGTTCTCGGCGCAGCGGTCCTCCTTCGTCTCCCGCTCGGTCTCCTTGTCCTCGAAGTGGCCGGTGCCGGCGCGGCCCGCATCGACGATGGCGATCACTGTGCGCTCAGCAAGCGTCTCGCCGAAGTAGCTGCGCTCCTCCACCATCTGTGTAAGCAGCTCGACGGCGGGCGCGGGCGGCTCGTTGAACGAGGCGGCCAGCACGAGCAGGGTCCAGGGCTGCTTCAGCAACGCGCGCAGATCGGCCCGATCCGCCAGCGGGTACGCTCGCCGCGACCCCGGCACAGCATCCTTGTCAGCAGTGACTGCTGGCAGCCCCAACGTGTCCACGAGAGGCACCGCATGCCCATTCCAGTGCAGCGCATCGAACGGCCCCTGGACGATTACGCGGCGCGGGAAAGGCTGATCCGCGAGCTCCCCCTTGAAAAGGCTCAGCAGCATGTGTCGCAACCAAGTGCGCGGCTCGCCGTCTGGTAGCCACTGGATGCGCCGCCGCTCGGGCAGCCGAGCGCACCGCAGCACGTGGTCGACAAACGCTTGTTTGCTCGCGAAGTTGCGCGCCTCCTCCACGGCGTGGTGCACGGTGATGGTCTTGCCCGAGCGGCCGCCGGTCAGCTTGCCCTCGCCGCTCGATACCTTCTCCTGCTTGAGCCCCGTGAGCCCGCACAGGACTCGCTCCAGATCGGGCTGGAGCCGGGGCGGGCGAGCAGTCGGCGACGGCTCGGCCGAAGGATCATCGGTCTCGTCAGCGCCGATGGGTGGGGTTACCGGAGAAGATGGATCATGAGCCTTGTGCCAAGCCCATTCGGCGAACTGCTGCACTAGCCGCCCAGCATCCTCGTCCCGCTCCGGTTCGACCTGTACTTCCCACTTGCCTGGGCGCAACACGATCTCGCAAGGAGTGGTGCCACCGTTGCCCAGCGGCAACACCGCTTGCTTGTTGAGCTGCACAGCCGACGCATCCGACGAGGGCGGCTCGCCATCCAGCCACAGCCCCGATAGCCCGTTGATCAGCGTCGACTTGCCCACGCCCTTGTGGGCGACAAAGGCCACCTGCGGCGTCTGCCGCGCCAGAATCTCCAGGCGCTCACGCAGCACGACCTCAAGTTGGTGGGCGCGCTGGACGAGTTCCGGGAATCGGTTGCCATCAGCCGAGGACTGGTAGTCCCGCAGCTGGTCGGCGAGGCGCTCGGGGGTAGGCTCTGGGGCAGGACTGAGCTGAGCATGGGGCATGTTGGCTCCGGAGGGAGGGATGCTTGGGCAGAAGGGATCGCCTATGCCGTGCGCTCGACCGTGAGCCCATGGCGGTGACGTACTCGGTGGACTCGGCGCCAGTCCGAACGAAGCGCAGATGGCGGCGGCTGCGGCCTATGGCGACGGTGAACTCACGCACTGTCTCACCCCACTGCGGGAAAAGAAGTGGAAGACGCTCTCGCGAATCCAGAAGTGGCGCATCAGCGCAAAGCATATGGAAGATGAAGGCAGCCGAGTATCAGAATCGTCAGCGGGTCGAAGCGACGAGGTGGGGCATCCGGAGGGCGGTACGCGACATGATCGATAGGGCATGTGCGGCAGCACCTGCTCCATTAGGTGCGCCGCCGTCACATGCGCCCGCTTCGCATCGCATAATCGGTACACCTTGGCTCAGCACACCCCCCAACCGCTCCGCGACCTCCCGGACGCTCAGCAGCCGATCCGGCGCGCAGAACCCGGGCGGCAGTGGGGCATGGCGCAGCAGCAAGGTAGCAGCAAAATCCTTGGGGTTAAGTGGTTGAGACACTGGATTACGGGCTGGAGGCCTTGAGGTCTCCAGCCCGTTTCTCTTTCTGGTCCTCGCCTCAAGCGGCAACGCTTGCCCGTGCCGCGTCGCACTCCTCGCAGCCCGCGTCCGCCGGGTGGAGGAACAGGAGCGGGTCGCGAGCCAGCTTTTCGACGGCAATCCGTACGAGGTCCTGCGCACGAATCAGCCGGGCGTGCGCGTAGCCGACCGGGCCCTCTGACTGCAGCCCAGCTGCACGCAGCCAGGGGTCCATCAGCGCGAAGCCCTGGCAGCAGTGGTCGTTCTCGCCGTAGTCAATCCGCACGGGCCGGCCGTCCTGGAGCACCGTGTAGTGGTGCGGAACCCGATAGGGCACGCCCCCCATGATTTCGGCCAGGTGCAGCATAGTGTTGCCGTCATGGCCCACCCCGAGCAGCAGCACCTGTCCATCGAGATCATGCATGACGCCGATGGAGCTTCCGGGTGAGGACGGAGGCAGCGTGAGCGGCGCGGAGAGGATCTCTGCCGCCCGGGGCCCGATGGCCGCGAACGTTTCGAAATGGTTGCCGCGGAGCACGCCTGGCTGACGCCAGAACAGCTCGGGAAGAATGCCCAGGTCGTCCCTGGCGGGCGTGGTCAGCGGATCGAACGGTGAGTCGTCGTCGCCGCTGCTCGAGGGCAGCACCAGGGTGCCTTCTGGCCCCAGCGCGTCACGTAGCGCGGCGATCAACCCGAGTGGGCCTCCCTCCACCGGCCGCACCGCGCGGAAGGCCGTATGCACGAGCAGCACGCCGCCTTGGCGCACCCCCAGCGCTCGGAGCTGCTCGGCCACCTGCGCTCTGCTGAGTTCGGGCCGCTCATGGCCACCTGCACTCATTTCCGTCTCCTGCCACGAATGAAACTCTCCGTACTGGAAGGCACGGCGGAGCACCGATGCGCTACCCCGCCGCGGTGCTTCCTGTCTCTGCCTCCGTGCCGCTTGTCGTCGCGCGCGCCTCAGCTAGGAGTTCCTCCACCTGCCTGCGTTCATCGGGCGTCACCTCGTACAGTGCGAAGACGCGATCGTCGATTTCTGACTCGATCGCTTCGATCTGGCGTGCCGCCAGGGCCCGATCACGTTCTGAGCGGGCCATATTGTGCTTTCGCCAGGCCTCGACTGCTCTCGAAGCGAGAGCCCCGAGCAAGGTCATGTCCGTGGACGAACTCGGCAGTCGAATCGGCAGCAGGTTGATGAACCTCGCCTCGCACGAGAACCATCCGCCACGGAAGGGTGAAGAGAAGCCGGGCGGACGGAGCATCCACTCAAGCAGCTTGCTGTTGAGCAGGGCGAGCAGTGGTGCCGCGTACTCCGGCTTCGCGGGCAGAAGTCCGTAACCCCCGGCGGCTCCGCCGAGCAGATGGAACTCTCCTTCAGCGTCGAACGAGAAGTTCATCCGGTCTGCCATGTCCGCCGTGAGCAGCTTCCGATGGCGGAACAGCGTTAGGTTCTTCGGATAGATGTACGCGTACCAATCGGCATGCTTCATCCGCCCGCGCTCCCGCTGCTCAAGAGCCTCGCGATTCTTCAGCAGGTAGCTCCAGACGCGCGGGTACTGATCCTTGAACCTCTTTGGAGGAATCAACGACGCCGTGTCGTCCTTGACCTCATAGGGAACCAAGACCACTTTCTGAGGCGTCAGTGGAGCGAAGCGCTTCATCTGCGTGCCCTTGACGATCCACTTCAGGGGACCTTTTTCG
>DASVVJ010000600.1:0-9579 GCA_036389955.1 Myxococcaceae bacterium | reverse complement strand
CCAGCAACCCGAGCACCACCGCGGGCGCCACCGGCCGGGCCGCGGTCGCGATGGCGCCTAGCAGCACCGCCGGCACCAGGTGCCCCTTCTCCAGCAGGAGGAAGGCGCTCACCACCAGCAGCACGAAGAGCGCGTCCGAGTACATGACGCCGTAGAGGTAGAAGGTGAAGGGGTACAGGGCCAGCAGCATGCCGGCCTGCAGCGCGGTGCGGTCATCCACCCGGTTGCGGGCCCACGCCGCGAAGAGCACCACCGCCAGCGGCCCGCACAGCAGGGTGATGAGGATGCCCGCCTGATAGACGGGGGCGCCCAGCTCCATCGCCGCCCGGATGGCCAGCGGGTAGAGCGGGAAGAACGCCACCGGGCTCTGCTGGCCTGGCGTGTACGTGTAGCCCTGCTCGGCAATCAGCTTGTACCAGCCCGCGTCCCACGCCACCCAGCCCATGGAGACATAGTCGCCCAGGCCCAGTGCCGGGGCCGCGGGGTCCTTGTGGTGCAGGCGCCAGGCTCCCGCCGCGGCCGCAGCGCTGCAGATGACGACGGCCACCAGGACGAGAATTGCCACGGACTTGGGCGCGGAACGGGCCATGGGAGTCGAGGCTTCGTCCAGCGCCCCGTTCCGGTCAAGGGTCTTTAGGTCAGGGCTCAAGAGACGTAGTGCGCGGCACCATAGGCGGCGGCCAGCGCGAGCATGAGGACGGCGCTCACCGCCATCACCGCCTGGCGCAGGCGCGGGCGCTCGCGCAGCAGCAGCGCCAGGGTGAGGAAGAGCGGAAACGCCGCGAGCAGGTACCGCCCCATGCCCATGAAGTCCTTACTGGAGAGCGTGGGCAGCCCGACAATGGCCGCCGAGTAGAGCCCATACCCCCAGCCCAACCGCTTCACGGTGGGCCACAGCAGCGCCAGTGCGCCCACGCTGAAGGCGGCGTGCCCCGCAAGCCGCAGGAAGTCATCCACTGGCATGCCCCAGGAGAAGCTCTGGACCCAGCGGACCTTGGCCCACGTGCGCCAGCCGGGCATCTGGTCCCAGCCCTGCGCGGACTGCACCTTCACGAAGGCCAGGGGCTCGCCGAAGGTGCGCCACAGGTAGAGGATGTAGAGCAGCAGGCCGGTGGCGGCGAGCACCGGGAGCAGATCCACCACGCTCCAGCGCTGGCCGCGCTCGTGCTTCCACTCCAGCCGGCGGGCCAGCAGGCCCAGCACCAACGCGGGTGCCACCGGCCGCGCGGCGGTGGCCAGTGCGCCCAGCAGCACCGCGGGCACCAGGTGGCCCCGCTCCAGCAGCAGGAAGGCGCCCACGAGGAGCAGCAGGAAGAGCGCGTCCGAGTACATGGCCCCGTAGAGGAAGAAGGCGAAGGGGTACAGGGCCAGCAGCAGCCCCGCGTCGCGCACCGTGGACTCGTCCGCGCGGCTGCGGGCCCAGTGGGTGAAGAGCACCAGCGCCAGCACGCCGCACACCATGGTGATCAGCACACCGGCCAGGAACGCGTCCAGGCCCAGCGCGGTGAAGCCGCGCACCACCAGCGGGTACAGGGGGAAGAAGGCCACCGGGCTCTGCTCGCCCGGCGTGTAGCTGTAGCCCTGCGTGGCGATGTGGGCGTACCAGCCGGAGTCGTAACGCGCCCAGCCCAGCGGCGGCGGCAGCTCTGGCCAGGTGGCCCGGGCGGGACTGTAGCCCTCGGGGAAGAGCCACGACGTCACGGACACCGCCGCCGTGCATGCCAGCAACGCTCCCAGCGCGGCCAGGACAACGACACGGGGGGCGGAGCGGTTCATGAAGCTGGGACTTCGTTCAGAACCGCCCCGGGGTCAAGCGTGGCCCGCGTTGTCCCCGCGGGCCCCTCTGACTAGCGAGGGAAGAACGTCTTGCCTTCCTTCACCATGTCCACCAGCAGCGGCGCTGGCGTGAAGCGCTCCCCGAACTTGTCGTGGTAGTGCTCCAGCCGCTTGAGCAGCCCGTCCGGCGTCAGGCTGTCCGCGTACCGGAACGGCCCTCCCAGGAACGGCGGGAAGCCCAGTCCGAAGATGGCGCCCACGTCTCCATCCCTCGGGCTGCGCAGAATGCCCTCGCCCAGGCAGCGGATGGCCTCGTTCACCATCTGCAGCGCGCACCGCTCCGCCATCTCCGTGCGCTCGAACTTCCGGCGCTCCGTGCCGCTGGGCAGCAGCGCGTACACCGTGGTGTCCACTTCCTTCTTCTTCCCGTCGTAGGTGTAGAAGCCCTTCTGGTTCTTGCGGCCCAGGCGCCCGTCTTCAATCACCCGCTCGAGCGTCTTCGGCGCCGCCATCCGCTTGCCGAACGCCGCTTCCATGATGGGGCCGACCTTGTGGGCCACGTCGATGCCCACCTCGTCCAGCAGGGTGATGGGGCCTACCGGGAAGCCGAAGTCCACCAGCGCCTTGTCCAGCTCCGCGATGTCCGCGCCCTCGGCCAGCAGGAACGCCGCCTCGTTCATGTACGGCGCCAGGATGCGCGAGGTGTAGAAGCCCACCCCGTCGTTCACCACGATGACCGTCTTGCCCTGCTTGCGCCCCACCTCCACGCACGTGGCCGTCACCCAGTCCGCCGTGCCCGGGTGGGTGATGATCTCCAGCAGCGGCATCTTGTGCACCGGGCTGAAGTAGTGCATCCCGATCACCTGCTCCGGCCGCTTGCTGCCCTTGGCCAGCTCGGTAATCGGAAGGCTCGAGGTGTTCGACGCGAAGATGCAGTCCTCGCGCGTCACCGCCTCCGTCTCGGCAATGACGCGGTGCTTGAGCTTCAGGTCCTCGAACACCGCCTCGATGACGAGGTCCACGTTCTTGAAGCCCGAGTAGTCCGTGCCCGCCGTCACCATCGCCATCTTCGCGGACGCTTCGCGCCAGGTGAGCGAACGCTTCTTCACCCGCTCATCCAGGATGCCCTGCACCTGCTTGAGCGCGCGGCCCACACCCGCGTTGTCCCGATCCTTCACGCGCGCCGGTACGCCCTGGAGCGCCGAGGACACGTAGGCAATGCCGCCGCCCATCAGCCCACCGCCCAACACGCCGATCTTCTTCACCTCGCGCGGCTTCACGCTCGTGTCCGCCGTGCCGTTCTCCTTCTTCAGCGCCGTGGTGGCGAAGAAGACCTCCACCAGCCGCCGGGACACGTCCGACACCACCAGCTCGCCGAACAGCCGGGACTCGGCCTCCAGGCCCGCCTTGCGGCCAGACTCCACGCCCACCCGGATGGCCTCGAGCGCCTTCTCCGGCGCGGGGTACTTGCCACGCGTCTTCTTCAACAGCTGCTTGCGCGCCTGATCGAAGAGGATCTTCCGGCCCAGGGGGTTGGCCTCCAGCGCCACCTCGGACCACATCTCCTTGTTGGCCAGGCTCTGAAGCAGGCCCGACAGCCCCTTCTTCGACTGCGCCGCCACCAACTTGAGGCGCTGCCCGTGCGGGCGCACCACCTGCAGCGCCCCGGCCGCCAGCTCGCGCGCACGCTGGATCGCCACCTGGCGCAAGAGCGGCACCGGCACCACCTCGTCCACCAGGCCCAGCTTCTTCGCCTTGGCCGGCTTCACGTTCTTGCCCGTGAGGATCAGGTCCAGCGCCGCCTGCACCCCGATGAGCGCCGGCAGCCGCTGCGTACCGCCCGCGCCCGGCAGCAGCCCGAGCTGTACCTCGGGCAGGCCCAGCTGCGTCTTCGGGCTGTCGGTGGCCAGGCGGTAGTCACACGCCAGCGCCCACTCCAGGCCGCCGCCCAGACATGCTCCGTGGATGGCCGCCACCACCGGCTTGGAGAACGCGTCCAGCCGGTCGAAGCCCTCCTGCGCGTCGCGGGAGACCTTGGTGGCCTCCGACGCCGTTTTGATCTGCTGCAGGAAGTCGATCTTCGCCCCGGCCACGAAGTTGTCCTTCTTGCCGGAGATGAAGACCACCGCCCGCACCGCCGCATCCTTCTCCGCGCGGGCCAGCAGGTCGCTGAACGCCCCGCCCGTCTCCGGCGAGAGCGTGTTCACCGACTCTCCCTGCAAGTCGAACGTGAGGACCGCCACACTGTCCTCGACCTGGTAGGTGAAGCCCTGCTTCGCCTCGAGCTCTTCGAGTTTGATGGCCATTACGCACGCTCCAGAACCACCGCGGCTCCCAGGCCGCCAGCAGCGCAGACGGTGCACAGCACCGTGTTCTTGTTCCGACGCTTCAGCTCATTGAGGGCCTGGGTGACGATGCGCGCCCCCGTGGCTCCGAACGGATGCCCCAGCGAGATGGAGCCGCCGTTGACGTTGAGCCGCTCGCGGTCCACCTCTCCCACCGGGCCGCTCCAGCCGGCCTTCTTCGCGAAGGCGGGCGAGGCCAGCGCCTGGAGGTTGCTCGCCACCTGCGCGGCGAACGCCTCGTGCATCTCCACGAGGTCAATGTCCGCCAGCGACATGCCCGCGCGCTTGAGCGCGATGGGCGCCGCGTAGGCCGGCCCCTGCAGCAGCTGGTCCGCCGGATCCGTGGCGGCGTAGGCGTGGGCGCGCAGGTAGCCCAGCGGCTCGTACCCCAGCACCTTGGCCTTCTCCTCGCTCATCAGCAGCAGGGCGGCGGCGCCGTCGGTCAGCGGCGAGGCGTTGCCCGCGGTGATGGTGCCGTACTTGCGGTCGAACACCGGGCGCAGCTGCCCGAGCGCCTCCAGGCTGGTGTCCTCCCGGACGATGTTGTCCTGGGCCGCCACGTCCTCGAACTTCGGCGGGACGACGACGTGCATCACCTCGTCGGCGAACCTGCCCTCCTTCCACGCGCGCGCGGCGTTGTGGTGCGAGGCCATGGCGATGCGGTCCTGCTCGGCGCGGGAGATGCCGTTCTCCTTGGCCATCTTCTCCGCGCTCTCGCCCATGGTCATGCCGGTGGAGTACTCAGCGATGGCCGGAGGCACCGGCAGCAGGTCCTTCGCCTTGAGCTTCTGGAAGGGCTTGAGCTTGTCCGGAAAGCTCTTGGCCTTGGAGGCCGCCACCAGCGCGTGCGCCAGCGGGCGGCTGGTGAAGATGGGCGCGTCCGACATGGACTCGGTGCCGCCCGCGATGACGACGTCCGCCTCGCCCACGGCGATGGCGTTGGCCGCGGTCGTCATGGCCTGAATCGAGGTGGCGCAGGCGCGCGCCACGGTGAACGCCTCAATCCTGCGCGGCAGCCCCGCGGCGATGACCACCTCGCGCGCGATGGACGGCGCGGTCAGCGTGGGGATGACCTGTCCGAAGACAAGCTGGTTGATCTCCTGGGGATCGATGTCCGAGCGCTGCACCAGCTCCTGAACCACCATCCGTCCCAGGTCCAGGGCGGTGAGCCCCGAGAAGACGCTGCCCGCCTTCACGAACGGGGTCCGCAGCCCGCGGACGATGGCCACCCGCCGGTGACCGTTGCTCTCACGTGCCATGTGCCTCACCTCCAAGTTACGAGTGAGGCACTTCTAGCGAGCCTTAATGCACCGCGTCAACGAGAATTGATTCTTGAGTCAATAGTAGAACTCAAGCGGGACGGTCTCCTTGCTGGGGGGCGGATCGACCGAGAGGAAGCGCTCCAGGGGCTGGAGCAGCGACAGCTTCCAGAGCGGGGAGAGGTCCGCGCGGGCGATGCGCCGGACGAGCGCGCCGGGGAAGGGCTTGCCCGCCTGAGCGAACACCTCGGAGAGAATCCGGGTGGGCTCATAGCGGGCGACGATGCGTTGCTCGAATGAGAGGGGCCCGGGCAGCAGCGACTGCAGCACCTGCTTGTTCTGAAAGAGCAGCACCGTGGTCTCCGGAACCACCAGGGTGAGGTGCCACATCTCCCGAGGCCCCCCACCTCCCAGAAAATACTCCGCGTAACCGCGCTTCTCCGCGATTCCACCTGGGTCAATCGTCTTCGTGCCCGCGACCCAGGCTGTCGGATCACCGGTCTCGATCATGATATGGCGCGCCCCGACAGCAGGCGTTCCGCTGTCCTCAAACACCTTGATCTTCCGGCGCCGTAGCAGTGGATGGCCACGCACCATGCGCTTCAGCATCGCGCACTGCACCGGACCATCGGTCAACACATACATGCTCATGAGGTTCCCTCTTTCTGGGTAAGAGGAAGGTGCGGGAAACCGTGCTCGATCGCGTACCTGTGCTTCCTACGTAAGCCCGTGCGCATCGCTCGCCGCCGCAGGGCCCATGCGATGTCCTTGCCGCTCCAGAGCAGCACATCAGGGGGTGGCAAGGTCTCGGCGAGCAAGACGAATGCCTCTGTAAACCCTTCCAGGGTGAACACAGCCCCGAGGACCGTACGTGGGCGCCGCAGCAAGCGCGCCTTCATCCGGGAAACAGGCAGGTAATCAAGCGGCTGGGCATAGGCCTTCGTCTCGATGAGACAGGTCAACCCATCGCAGTACACAGCCCCATCTACCTGCTCCAGCAGCACATCTCTGTGCCGCACCTCATAGGGCCACGTCACCTTGGCACCCTCCAATTGGAACGCTCGCAGGACAAGGTACTCCAGCGCCCTGCCCGGAGGCCAACCTGGAAGGTTGTCTCCCGCGCACAGGACGTCATACATCCTACAGAGTTCCCGGGTGCCCAGTCGAGAGACCCGGCCACGGTACACGTCCCCCCGCTTCTTCCCCGCCTCCACCACGCCCGCCTCCCACGGCACACCCGTCCCCTACCCGTGGGGGTTCCTACCCCCAGGGTCTGACAGGCCGCGGAAGATGAGGTGCGTCGGGTCCCCTGCCCGGTGGCTCAGGGGTTCTGGCCACGGATGGCCGCGCCGTGGCGGTGCACCGCGTCCACCAGGAACTTGGCGGCATCCGGGTCCGTGGGCGGGAGGATGCCGTGGCCCAGGTTGAAGATGTGCCCCGTGGGCCCAGCGCGCTTGACGATGTCCGCCACGCGCGCCTCCAGCTCCTCGCGCGGCAGGAACAGGTGCAGCGGATCCAGGTTGCCCTGCACCGCCACGTCCGGCCCCAGCACCCGCCGGCCCTCGTCCATCTGAATGCGCCAGTCCAGGCCAATCACGTCCGCCCCCGTGCGCTTGAGCAGCGGCAGGTGCGGCGACATGCCCGTGCCGAACACGATGACGGGCACGCCCGTGGCCTGCAGCTCCTTCACCATCCGCGTCAGGTACGGAAGGCTGAAGCGCTCGAAGTCGTACGGCCCCAGCTCGCCGCCCCACGAGTCGAAGATCTGGACGATCTTCGCCCCCGCCTCCACCTGCATCTTCAGGTACGGAATCAGCGTGTCCGTCAGCTTCTCGAAGAAGGTGTGCGCCAGCTTCGGCTGTTCGAACAGCAGGCGCTTGATGAGGATGTAGCTCTTCGAGCCCCCACCCTCCACCATGTACGCCGCCAGGGTGAACGGCGCTCCCGCGAACCCGATCACCGGCACCGAGTCGTTCAGCGCCTTGCGCGTGCGGCGGATGGCCTCGGCCACGAAGCCCGTGCCCTGCACCGGATCCGGCACCGCCAGCTTCTCGATATCCGCCGCCGTACGCACCGGGTTGGGAAAGTGCGGACCCTTGTCCCCCAGCTCCAGATGGATGCCCATGGCCTCCACCGGAATGAGGATATCCGAGAAGATGATGGCCGCGTCCACGCCCAGCCGGGTGACGGGCTGCACCGTCACCTCGGCCGCCAGGTCCGGGTTCTTACAGAGGTCGAGGAACGCGATGTTGCCACGGATGGCCCGGTACTCGGGCAGGTAGCGGCCCGCCTGCCGCATGAGCCACACCGGGGTGGTATCCGTGGGCTGGCGGCGTGCCGCCTTCAACAGTCTGTCGTTCATGGAAGAGCCCTCCGGCGCCACCAGGCGCCATGCCCCGCCCATACCGGACTTCCGCGCGGAAGTCCTCCCCCTCGCGCTTCCGCCCGCCCCAAATGACAAGGGCCGGACCCGCTCACCCTGGAGCGGACCCGGCCCTCTGGCTCCGGAGGCGCTGCGCCCCCGGGCCCTGTCATCCACTTACTTGGCGATCAACAGCAGCAGGCCACGGCCGCACAGGCCGTAGAGGTAGTTCTCCCCGCCCAGCAGCGTCTCGGCGCCGGGAGCCGCCACCTGGCTGGGGCCCTCGGCCCAACCGCAGGTGTCCGTCACCCGGTACCAGTTCTTGCCCGTGCCCGGCCACGGCAGCTTGAAGTCCACCTGGCCCGACCAGCCGTTGTACGCCACGTAGATGGCGCTGGCCGGATCGCCGAACTCGGTGCCGTCCACGCGGAAGGCCAGGGCGTGGTTGCTCGCGCTGCTGAAGTAGGTGGAGTCCGGCACCGTGCCGTCCGCCTTGAACCAGCGGTGCTGCTCCATCACGTTGCCGTTGTTGTCCACCGCGCTGTAGAAGTTGAGCGGCCGCAGCGCCGGGTGCGCCTTGCGGAACGCGATGAGCCGCTGGCTGAACGTCTTGAAGTTCGTCTGCTCGGTGGTCAGCGTGTAGTTCAACCAGTTCTTGTCCGAGTCCAGGTTGTACACGTTGTTGTTGCAGTACTGGGTGCGCAGCACCTCGTCGCCGCCGGTGAACATGGGCGTGCCCGCGCTCACCATCAGGAAGGCCAGGCCGTTGCGCGCCGCCTTGCGCTGGTCCGCGGCGATGCCGCCCTGGTCCCAGCTGTGGTTGTTGTCCTCGCCACCGTCCGAGGGGCCGTACGGCCACGGCTGGTTGTTGTTCTTGCTGTTGCAGCTGTACAGGTCCTTCAGCGACATGCCGTCGTGCGCCACCATGAAGTTGATGGAGTTGTACGGCTTGCGCCCATCATCCCCGTACAGGTCCGACGAGCCCGCGAAGCGCGTGGCCAGCTGCCCCGGCGTCACGTTCTCCACGCCCATCTGGTTCTGATCCTTGCGCAGCGTGTCGCGGTAGATGCCGTTCCACTCGGACCAGATGCCCGGGAAGTTGCCCACCTGGTACGAGTTGCCGCCAATGGCCCACGGCTCGGCGATGAAGTCCGTGCCCGTTCCGCCCGCGGCCGGACGCGGCGTCAAGTCGCGCAGAATGCGGTTGAGCGCCGTGCCGCTGTTCGTCTTGTCGTAGTTGAAGCAGCCGTGCTCGCACGTGTTGCCCAGCACCGAGGCCAGATCGAACCGGAAGCCGTCCACGCCCAGCGTGTCCGCCCAGTACGCCAGCGAGTGGATGATCAGGTCCTGCGCATTGGGGTTGAAGGTGTTGTAGTTGCCACCCACGCCGGTGTTGTCCCAGCTGAACTGCCGGTCCGCCGTCAGGCTGTAGTAGGTGGGGTTGTCCAGGCCACGGAACGTGTAGACGTTGAAGGTGCTCGAGTCCGTGCCGTTCCACGCCCCGCCCTCGCCCGTGTGGTTGTAGACCACGTCCACGATGACCTTGATGCCGTTGTCGTGGAAGGCCTTCACCATCTCCTTGAACTCACGCGTGGGGCCGCCCGCCGACTTGTCGTAGGCGTACCGGCGGTCCGGCGCGAAGTAGTTCAGGGTCATGTAGCCCCAGTAGTTGTCTCCCGTCGTCGTGGTGGCGCTGTAGTCGTTGGCGTCGTTCTCCGTCTCCTGCAGCGGCAGGAACTCCACCGCGGTGACGCCCAGGGCCGCCAGGGCCGGCGCCTTCAGGCCCGCGCCCTTGTAGGTGCCCCGGTAGATGTCCGTGATGCTCGGGTCGTTCTTG
>DASVVJ010000599.1:0-2297 GCA_036389955.1 Myxococcaceae bacterium | reverse complement strand
CCCATACCGGTGCACCGCTTCCAGCGCTCGGGCCGCCTGCGCCAGTTGGCTGATGGCCTGCCTCAAGGTGAGCCCGTGCTCCAGCGCCCACGCATACAGGCTCATGCCCTCCACCCACTGCATGACGAGGTACGGGTGGCTTTCCCCCTGAGGACTCTTCCACTTGCCGCTCTCTTCGAGCCGGGGCACCGAGGGGTGGCTGACGCGTGAGAGCAGCCAGGCCTCCCGCTCGAAGCGCTCGTCCCCGGGCTTGTGGGCCACCTTGAGCGCGTAGCTGCCAGCCTCGGGCCTGTCCTTGGGCACCACGCGGAACACCTCACCGTAGCTGCCGCGGCCAACGCTCTCGCGCACCAGCCAAGAGCCAACAAGGGAGCCTGGGGGAAGGTGTACCGCCATATGTCTCCGGTAGGGTTGTTACTACCCTACCTCATGGGTGACGCTGGCGCATGTCCCTTCCGTTGAATTTTGAGGCGAACGTCGTGATGGCGTGACGGGTCTGGTCAGAGTGGGTCCTCTCCGGATGGAGGCGGCGGGAATCGAACCCGCATCAAGGCGGAAGCAAAACCCCAAGCAGGTCGCGCTGTTACCGGCTAACGCCTTGAGCTCACAGTGGATCGTTCCTCCGCTCCGTCCCGTTTCGTCCCGTCTCGTCCCGTTCAATTCCCCGCTGGAGGGGCACACTGGGGGCACATGCGGGACTAGCCATGTCTCGTGGCTGCGCCTTGCACAGGAGAAGCGCGCCCCGCGTCGAACTCGCCCGCTCGGGGCGCAGTGCGTCCATGCTCACCCGCTGAACACGAAGGGGCTCGTAGGCCTTGTGCTGTATCCGTCCGGCGGACGACGTGCTGAGGGACCTTGTTGAGATGAGCGAGGTGGGTCACCCCTGGACCCATGAGCAAGCCAGCCGACAAGCCGCAGTGGGTCCGCATCGCCGAGCAGTTTGAGCAGAGCGGACTGACACAGAAGCAGTTCGCCCAGCAGCAAGGGCTGCCGCTGAGCACCGTGCAGTCGTGGATTTACCGACGTAGGCGCCAGGTGGCCGCGTCCAGTGCCCCGGCCGTGCGTCTGCTGCCGGTGGAGGTGGCCGCGCCGGCCATGAGCAGCGCGGGGATGATGGAGGTGCTCACCGCCAGGGGCGTGCGCGTGAGCTTCACGATGGGCACGGACGTTTCCTACGTGGCGCGGTTGGTGGCGGCGCTGGAGCGCCCCTCGTGCTGACGCTGCCCTCGGCGGTGAGGATTGTCTTGGCCACCGAGCCGGTGGACATGCGCAAGTCCATTGATGGGCTGATGGCGGTGGTGCGCTCCAGCTTTGGCGAAGACGTCTACTCCGGACACCTGTTCGTCTTCGTCAGTCGGCGGGGGGACCGGGTAAAGATTCTCACCTTCAGCCGCGGCGGCTTCATCCTGTACTACAAGCGGCTGGAGCAAGGCCGGTTCCGGTTGCCGCAGGTGCAAGCGGATGCAAGCTCTGTGAGGCTGGACGCCACGCAGTTGGCGATGCTGCTGGATGGCATCGACGTGGCGGAGGTGAAACGGCCCGCTGCTTGGGAGCCGCCCAAGCGCGCAGCCACCTCGTGAGGTGGGAGGGAAGAATTCCTACCCCATAGGTTGTTGAGAGACCGTGCCCCGAGAGCTGCCGTTAGACCATTTCTGCCCCTGGAGAGAAGAGGCCGAGGAGCTGCGCGAGCGGCTCACCACCCTGGAGGCGAAGATGGCCTCCTTGGAGCGGCACGTATTCGGCAAGAGGGCTGAGCGGCTGCCGACGGTGCGAGAGCAACTGCGCGGCGAGCGGTCCGCTCAAGAGGCTGCTGCCCAGGCCCAGGCTGCACTTCAGAAGAGACGCCAGCGGGCCACTCTCAAGCTGGAGCAGGCGATGACCCGCGAGGTGCGCCACGCCGTTCCCACAGAGCAGCGCCAGTGCCCTGCCTGCGGCAGCCGGGACTTGAAGCCCTTGGGGCAGGGCCGCACCAGCGTGCTGTATGAATACCTGCCGCCACGCTTCGAGCGGCAGGTGCACGTGCAGGAGACATTGGCGTGCGCCTGCGGCAAGGGCGTGGTGACGGCGCCCGCGCCACCCAAGGTGGTGGACAAGGGCGAGTACGGCCCTGGCTTCATCGCCCACGTGGTGGCCTCCAAGTGCGCCGATGCCATGCCGCTGCACAGGCTGGCTCGGCGCGTAGAGCGAGGCGGGGTGCCCATGAGCCGCAGCACTCTGACCGACTTGTTCCATCGCGCCGCCGAGGTAGTGGCCCCTCTGGCCGCGCGCCTGCTGCTGGTCATCAGCCAGGCGGCCGT
>DASVVJ010000598.1:0-7477 GCA_036389955.1 Myxococcaceae bacterium | reverse complement strand
TCACGACCACCGCTACTGCCAGGATGAAGACGCGCGCTATCTCTGGTCCCACCGCACTTCCGAAACGTTGGCTGGCTTCCTCTAACTCTTCGAAGGTGACTGCCTGGCCGCTTGCACGCTTGAGTTCTTGGCATGCCTTCACCATCGCGAGGAACGCATCCACGCCCAGGTAAATCACCATCACCGCAGCCACTACTGCAGCGGCCTTGGTGAAGATCGGCTCGGGGTTCGCTGCCAGCAGTACCCAGCTCACCATTCCTGCGCCGATAGCGGTCGCGAAGAACTGCGGCGTGAACGTGTCCTGTAGCGCCGCGGCAATGCTCTCTCGCATCGGTTCCATCGACATGCCCAGTCCTAAGGCCAGCTTCTCCCCCTTGGACAACTGCAGCACATCGTCCAGGAGGGAGATGCACCCATCGAGGGACTGGCCTGAGCGGCACGGACCGCCGATCCCCTTGCCCAGCCAGTATTGCCAAGTGGCTTCTCCGGCGGTACGCGAGGAGGAGGTACGCACCAGCCAGCCTTGCTTGGCTGGACGCAGGAGCAACGGCTCCTCCAACATCAGCAGCGCCAGTGCCTGCTCGAAGGCTTCTTGGCCCACCTTCGCGGAACGATTCGTTGTGGGCGGGTGATGCTCCAGCACTTCACCCTGGCCCGTGTCGAGGCGCACCATGCGCGGTGCGGCACATGCACCAAGCAGGGCGACGAGCAGGGCAACAGCAACGGAGCGAGACACCATGGAAGGGCTTGGATTCGAGGCGCCCACTGGAGGCTGGGAGACTTTCGAGGGATGGCCTGATAGCAGTGGATGATCAGCCACGCGGGTCTGGCCAGAAGGGCACGGCCTTCGCGGGCGGTGTGAGCCACACGGACTGAAGATGGCCTATCGCGCCTCGGTCCGGATCGTGGTGTGCCGTGGTCAATGCGTGCGCGCCGAGGAGCACTCCACATGCCAATGCGCCTGCGAGCAGGACCTTCAGCGAAGGACCGGTGGCCTCTGGTTCTCCCAGCCGGATGAAGACCCAGGCAGCCAGTGCCAGCAGCCCCAGCACCAGCGGGATGCCGGCGACCGGCTGGGAGATGCCCCAGAAGCTCAGCACCGAGGGCGGCAAGTACCCCGCCTTCAACAGCGGCAGCGCCATCCCGAAGAACACGTTGGACACGTTGTCCGGCACGTAGTTCACGAAGGTCGCCACCCCCGTGACGACGATCGACACCGTGCACGCCGCTGCCGCCACTCCCAGCAACCAGGGCCGCTTTGCCGCCCGCAGCCGCTCCAGTACCAGGCCCACCGGTAGCAGCAGGAATGGCACCAGCCCCGTCAGGTGCCGAGGCCCCGTCGTCCAGCCCCACGAGTCATACGAGAACGACGACGTGAAGTACGTGTACCCCACCAACACCGCCACCGAGAGCCAGAAGAGCGCTCGGAGCTCCACCGAACCCCGGCCTTCACGCCGCAGCAACCAGAGCCCTGGCAGCGCCACCAGCAGGAACGGGGACAGCGTGAACAGTCCCCGCAGCGGCGAGAAGTACGAGAGCCAGAAGGCTCGCGGATCTGGATAGCGAATGCCCAGGAAGCCCCCCAGGTGCCACGGCTGGTACGCCGCGTCGTTGAGGTACTTGTAGCCGCTCTCCAGCGGGTGCCCGAAGGCCGCCTGGTGGTACAGCATCAGCCCCACCACGAACGGCAGCGCCCCCACCATCGCCAGCCCCGCCGCCCGCGCCAGCCGTGCCACCCGTGCTCGCCTTGGCTCCGGCCGCCACAACACGGTGAGCACCGCGTACAGCATCAGCCCCAGCACCGCCATCGCCCCTGTGTACTCCGCCGCCACCGTGGCTCCGGCGAACGCCCCCGCTACCAGGTAGCCGCGCTCCCGCCACTCGCCTCGCGCGCACCGCCACAGTGCGTAGAAGCCTCCGAAGAGCAGCACTGCCGTCGTCTGGTGGCTCATGAAGAGCAGCGAGTAGCTGTACGCCAGCGAGCCCAGCCCGTACGTCACCGTCACCGCGTCCGCCACCGTTGGCGACACGTATGCCCGCAGGAAGCGCCGCAGCCCCCACAGCATCACCAGCGTGGGCAATACCGTGAGGAACAGCCGGCTGAAGTACACCAGCGGCAGCTCCGGCACCGCGTAGCGGAACCCTCCGCCCACCACTCGCAGCACCCAGTACACCGGCACTGCCGCGAACGAGAGCAGCGGCGCCTTGGACGGGTAGTACTTCCCGTCCTTCACCGACAGGTCTCCCACGTAGCCGTAGTCCTGCAGCGCCTGGTTGATGTCCAGCGTGCCGTACTCCACCAGCGCCCGTGTCTGCCAAAGCCGGCACAGCTCGTTCGGCGAGCGCAGGCCCGGGTGGTACGGAAATGCCAGCACGTACAGCGCCACCAGCACCGCCCACACCACCCGTGTCTCGGTTTGCCGCGGCTCCGGGCTCACACCTAATCCGTGACGCGCGCCACTGCGAACAGGCTCATGCCCACCGGCAGCTTCACGTGCCGCTCGGCTTCCGCCAGCAGCGGCGCCAGCCGGTCATACAGCTTCAGCTGCAGCTTCGACACCGAGCGGCGCCGCAGCACCCGGCTGTTCATGAACCAGCCCGGAATTCCCACCAGGTTCATCCACTCCAGCGTGTCCACCTTCAGCCCGTTGCTCTCCAGCACCGTCCGCAGCGTCTCCGGCGTGTAGCGCCGGTGGTGCCCCACCGCCTCGTCGATCGCTCCGAACAACTGCGGCAGCGCCGGCACCAGAATCACCACCTTGCCGCCCACCGGGAGGATCTGCCGGAACCGCCGCACCGCCGCCCCATCGTCCGGAATGTGCTCCAGCACGTTGGACAGCACGATGGTGTCAAGGCGCTCGGCCTTCAGCGACTCCCAGTCCGCCAGCGCGACGTCCGACAGGTACGGCCGCACGTGCGGCTTGCCCCGGAACATGTTCTTCAGCCGATCCACGTAGAACTTGTCCACCTCGAGCGCGATCAGCAGCTCCAGCCCCGCCTCCAGCTCGCGGGTGATGGTGCCAATGCCTGCTCCAATCTCCAGCACCCTCCGCCCCAGGTGCTCGCGGAACCGCCGCCCCAACCACGCGTTGTAGTTGTTCGCCCCGTCCATCCGCTCCAGCGAGGTGTAGCCCTCGTGCTGGTTGTCCGCGTCGTTCTGCACCGTCGCGTAGCGCACCAGCGTGCGCAGCTTCGCCAGGTGCGAGGCCAGCGGGCTCTTCGGCATCGCTTGCAACGTCAGCGGCACCTCCGCCAGCCGGTAGAGCTGGGCCGCCAGCTTCACCACCAGCTCCGCGTCCACCGCCTCATCCTCACTGGTCAGCTTCACCGAGCGCAGCGCCTCGGTGCGGAACGCGCGCACCCCGGTGAGCGGATCCTCCAGCGCCACGTCCGTCACCAGCCGCGTGAAGCCTCCCAGCGCGCGATCCGCCAGCCGCTCCGGCCGCAGCCCCGCCCCCGTGCGCCGCCCGAACACCGCGTCCGCCGTGTCCTCCTGAATCGGCCGGCACAGCGCCTCGTAGTCTCCGGGTGTGTAGGCCTCGTCCGGCTCCTGGATCACCGTCACCGCCCCCGTCACCCGATCCAACGCCGCGCGCATGGCCGCTCCCTTGCCCGCCATCCCAGAGAGCACATGGAGCTGAGGGCCGGGGACGACGTCCAGGGCGCCCTCTCCCGCCAGCACCACCTCGGCCCGGCCGGCCAGAGCCTGGGCGAAGCGGGCCGCCGTGGCGGCCGTGGTGGGGGAATAGGGGACGACGACGGAGACAGGAGGATTCACCCCTCCGTCACTAGCACACGCACCGGGCAATGTGCTCGCCCCTCTGTCCAGAGGGAATGCATGGCGAGCATCCAGGCGTTCCCGGACTCAACCTGGAAGATTGACCCCCCGCGCTGGAAGGTGCACGCTCGGCCGAGGCTGTAGGCGAAGGTCGGGGCAGGGTGTCGGTGCCGGGCCGCTGACAGCATTCAGGAGAGGCTTTTGGAAGGTCCCGTGAACGATCCGGCCAGCGCCGGCATGACGCCTTTGAACGTGATGCGCTTCGTGCGCGCGTTCTGGCGCCGCAAGTGGATCGTCCTCGGGGTGGCCGTGCTCATCACCGGCGTGGCCGCGCTCCAGACGATGCGCAAGCCCAAGGTGTACGCCGCCAGCACCTCGCTGATCATCGACGTCACCGCGCCGCGCGTCCTCGACTCCGAAGTGAAGGAGGTCATGGGCGAGGAGCGCAGCAACTACTGGTTCAACAAGGAGTACTACACCACCCAGAACGAGATCATCACCTCGCGAGCGGTGTCCATGCGGGTGGTGGAGAAGCTGGGCCTGCAGCACGACGCAGGCTTTCTGGGCCTGGAGCACCTCAAGGACGAGAAGGCGCGGCTGCAGGCCATGCAGGGCGCGGACGCGGCGGGCCTGCTGCGCTCGCGCATCCGCGTGGCGGCGGTGAAGGACTCGCGCGTGGTGAACATTGCCGTGGAGGACCTGGACCCTCAGCGCGCGGCGCTGCTGGCCAACGAGGTGGCGCAGGCCTACATGGCGGAGAACCTGGCACTCAAGCTGCGCACCACCGAGAGCGCCACCCAGTGGCTCGAGGAGCGGAGGCTGGAGCTGGAGAAGGCCTCCAAGACGAGCGAGCTGGCGCTCTACGACTTCAAGAAGAACGCGGACATGCTCTCGGTGTCTCCCGAGAGCCGCAAGAGCAGCGTGAATGATCGCATCGCCACCTTCGAGCAGACGCTCACCCAGGTGCGCACGAAGATGGCCGCGCTGCAGGGCCGGGTGGACGCCATCCGTCAGCTGCAGAAGAACTCGCCGCCCGGCGACGAGACGTGGGCCGAGGCCGTCCCCGGGGCGGGAGACTCGGCCATTCAGGACCTGAAGAAGCGCTTCATCGAGCAGCGCGCCGTGTGCGTGGAGCTGTCCGAGCGCTACCTGGCCGAGCACCCGAAGATGATCGAGTGCAACAGCAAGCTCTCGGTGATGCGCGACGACTTCGTGCGCAGCCTCAACAACGTGGTGCGCAAGGCGGAGACGGAGCTGGCGCAGGCGGTGGCCGAGGAGAAGAACCTGCTGCGCATGATGGCGGCGGCCCGGGACGAGGCCTTCGAGGTGGGCAAGCGGCAGATCGAGTTCGAGAAAGTACACCGCGAGGCGGAGAACAACCGGCGCCTGTACGAGCTGGTGCTGCGGCGGCTCAAGGACATCGAGCTGTCGGGCCTGCTGCGCACCACCAACGTGCGCGTGCTGGATCCGGCGCGGCCCAGCTACGCGCCCATTCAGCCCAACGTGCAGCGCAGCGTGCTGATGGCCCTGGCGCTGGGGCTGGTGATCGGCTGCGGCGTGGTGGTGCTGCTCGAGTTCCTGGAGAACACGGTGGCCTCGCAGGCGGACGTGGAGGA
The DNA here is from genome assembly GCA_036389955.1 of Myxococcaceae bacterium. Classification (GTDB taxonomy): domain Bacteria; phylum Myxococcota; class Myxococcia; order Myxococcales; family Myxococcaceae; genus DATHBR01. Next base: position 2,083 of record DASVVJ010000598.1, on the reverse strand, counting down.
GAAGCTGGGGCTGGCCTTCCTGGGCTTCGTGCCGCGCGTGGAGGCCAAGGGCGAGAACCCGACGGACCGGGACCTGTACGTCCACCGCCAGCCGAAGTCCTCGGTGGCGGAGTGCTGCCGCGCCATCCGCACCAACCTGCTGTTCATGTCGCCGGACAAGCCCTTCAAGACGCTGGTGGTGACCAGCAGCGGCCCGCAGGAGGGCAAGTCCACCTCGTGCATCTTCCTGGGCGTGGCCATGGCGCAGAGCGGCAACCGCGTGCTGCTGCTGGACACGGACATGCGCCGGCCGCGGCTGCACAAGGCTTTCGGGGTGCCCAACGACGTGGGCATCAGCTCGCTGGTGGTGGGCGAGGGCACGCTGGACAAGGCGGTAAAGAGCACCGAGGTGCCCAACCTCTTCGTGCTGCCGTGCGGCCCCATTCCGCCCAACCCCGCCGAGCTGCTGCACACCCAGGCCTTCGCGGAGCTGCTCAAGGCGGCGGGCGAGAAGTTCGACCGCATCATCCTGGACAGCCCGCCGCTCAACGCCGTGTCGGACTCGGCGGTGCTGGCCACGCAGACGGACGGCGTGGTGCTGGTGCTGCGCGCGGGCAAGACGAACCGTGAGTCGGCCCGGCGCGCGCTGCGCTCGCTGGCGGACGTGCAGGCGACGATGTACGGCGCCATCCTCAATGACCTGGACGTGATGGACGCGCGCTACCGCGACACGTACATGGGCTACCGCGGCTACTACGGGCACTACGAAGAGCCGAAGGACGGAGTGGCCTCGTCGTGAGCGGCTCCGGCGCCATGCCGCGCGTGCTGCACCTGGGAAAGTTCTACCCGCCGGCCTCGGGAGGCATGGAGGTCCACGTGCAGGCGCTCGCCCGGTCGCAGGCCGCGCTGGGCGCCCGGGTGGAAGTGCTGTGCATCAACCACGCGGCGGCCCAGGGTGGCTCCGGTGGGGAGTTCAGCCACGAGTTCGACGGCCGCAGCCCCACCCGCGAGGAGTGGGATGGGCCGGTGCGGGTGGTGCGCGTGGGGCGGTGGGCCTCGGTGCTGCGCATGGACGTGATGCCGGAGCTGCCGCGCGAGCTGCTGCGCCTGCTCACCCGCGGCGTGGACGTGGTGCACCTGCACACGCCCAACCCCACCCTGGTGCTGGCGCTGGACGCGATGCCCTGGCTGCCTCCGGTGGTCATCACCCACCACAGCGACATCATCCGCCAGAAGGTGGCCGGTGCGCTGTTCCGCCCCTTCGAGGCGCTGCTGTACGCGCGGGCGCGGATGCTGATCGCCACCAGTGAGGCGTATGTGCCGGGCTCTCCGCTGTTGCGGCGCTTCCGCGGCAAGGTACGCGCGCTGCCGCTCGGCATCGATGTGGCGCCGTTTGTCTCTCCCTCACCCGCGGCGCTGGAGGCCGAGGCCCACTGGCGGCAGAGGGTGCCCTCGCCGATGTGGCTGATGGTGGGGCGGCTCGTCTACTACAAGGGCCTGTTCACCGCGCTCGAGGCGCTGACGCGGGCGCCGGGGCACCTGGTGGTGGTGGGCGTGGGGCCGCTGGAGCAGGAGGGGCGGGCGCAGGCGAGGGCGCTCGGGGTGGAGGGGCGGGTGACGTGGGCGGGCTACCTGCCTCCGGACGAGCTGGCAGGGGCGTACCGGGCCGCCACCGCGTTGTGGTTCCCCAGCAATGCGCGCAGTGAGGCGTATGGGCTGTCGCAGATCGAGGCGATGGCCAGCGCCCGGCCGGTGATCAACACCGCCATCGCGCACTCGGGCGTGCCGTGGGTGAGCCTCCATGAGGCAACGGGGCTCACCGTGCCGGTGGGAGATGCTGGAGCGCTGGCGCGGGCGGCCCGGCGGTTGGCGGAGGAGCCCGGGCTGGCCGAGCGGCTGGGCCAGGCGGCGCGGGCGCGGGCCCTGGCCGAGTTCCGCCATGACGTGATGGCCGAGCGCAGCCTGGCGCTGTATGCCGAGGCGCTCCGGGCCCCCTTCCCCCGTGGGGCGAGCGATGCGGCTGCTCCACATCTATAGCGGCAACCTCTACGGGGGCATCGAGGTGTTCCTGCGGACGCTGGCGCGGCTGCCGCGCGGCACCCCG
>DASVVJ010000597.1:0-4815 GCA_036389955.1 Myxococcaceae bacterium | reverse complement strand
ATCAAGCCGCGGCGGAGGAGAGCCGCCGGCTGAACGCGGAGGCAGACGAAACCGTCAACCCGGGCTCACGGGCGCAGACGGCCTGGGAGACGCGGGTGGAGCGGGGCGAGGAGTGGATGGAGGAGGAGGTACCCGAACGTGAGGCCCGGGGAGATGAAGAGGCGGACTCGGAGGTCTCCCGCCGAGGGCTGGTGAATCCTCCTCCGGAGGAGTAGCGCTAAGCGTGGGCCCGCTGAGGCAGCGTGTCGCGGGCGAAGATGCGCTGCAGCAGGGACTCGCCCGCCGAGCGGGGGGGCTGGCGGGAGACGAAAGCAGGCACCTCGGGCAGCGAGCGAGGCTGGGAGCCCAGTCCGCCACAGCCGCGCTTGCAGTCCAGACCGCGGGCGGCGATCGGCTCTCCGCACTGGGGTCCTCCGCACTGGCACATGAAATGACCCTCCGTGTTGCGCTCCGTTGCTTATTGGCGCGAGCCCCACCTGTTGGATCGCGCGGGTGCGTTTTCCGGGCCCTTTCCTTCCCGGTCCCCGCGGTGGATGATGTGGTTCTCCAAGCTACACAGCCGGGAGAGCCAGCGACGTGAAGCCCCAGGTGCTCATCGTGGAGAACTCCCGGACGATGCGGGAGACCCTGCGCCTGCTGCTGTGCGGCGAGTTCGACTGTGTGCTGGTGGTGAACGCGGAAGAGGGGCTGGCGCGGATGCAGGAGCGCCCGCCGGACCTGCTGCTGTCGGACGTGAGCCTGGACAAGGTGGACGGCTACGAGCTGTGCCGGCAGGTGCGGGCCGATCCCCGGCTGCAGCACCTGCCGGTCATCCTCGTGAGCGGGTATGCGCCGCGGCTGGGAGACGCCAGCGTGGTTCACCCGGATGCGTACTTCACCAAGCCGGTGAAGCCCGCGGAGCTGATCGCCCGGATGCACTCGCTGTTGCGCCCGCCGCCGCCCCGGGACGTACTGCCGGAGAAGAGCGTCTGAGCGGGTTGACGCAGGCGGTCATCGCGCCTGTTGGCGGTGGGCAGTAGGCCTGGCTTTCCGCTCGCGGCCCGGAGGCAAAGGGCTATGCTCCGCGCCCCTTTCGACCGAACCCGAGGTCCCGCGTGATTAACGCCATCGCCCGCGTTCCCCCGCCGCAGAACGAGCCCATTCTTCCGTACACGCCGAACGCTCCCGAGCGCGCCACGCTGCAGGCCACGCTGCAACGCATGGCCTCCGAGCGCCCGGAGATCCCCGTCATCATCGGCGGCAAGCCGCTGCGCACGGGGAAGACGGACACGGTGCGCATGCCGCACAAGCACTCGCACGTGCTGGCCACGCTGCACGAGGCGGACGCCAGCCACGTAGAGCAGGCGATTCAGAGCGCGCTGTCGGTGAAGGAGGAGTGGGCGCGGATGCCGTTCAACGAGCGGGCGGCCATCTTCCTGCGGGCCGCGGAGCTGTTGGCCACCCGCTACCGGCCGGTGCTCAACGCGGCGACGATGCTGGGCCAATCGAAGACGGTGTACCAGGCGGAGATCGACTCGGCGTGCGAGGCGATCGACTTCCTGCGCTTCAACGTGCACTTCGCTCAGCAGCTGCTGGAGCAGCAGCCGGTGAGCGGGCCGCAGATGTGGAACCTGATGGACTACCGGCCGCTGGACGGGTTCGTGTTCGCGGTGGCGCCGTTCAACTTCACGGCGATCACCCTGAACCTGTGCACGGCACCGGCCATCATGGGCAACGTGGTGCTGCTCAAGCCCTCGTCCACGTCGGCGCTGAGCTCCTGGTACGTGATGGAGCTGCTGCGTGAGGCCGGAGTGCCGGACGGCGTCATCAACTTCCTGCCGGGGGACGGGCCGACGATTGGCAACGCGGCGCTGGCGAGCCCGCACCTGGGCGGAATTCACTTCACGGGCTCGACGCCGACGTTCCAGGGCATGTGGCGCACGGTGGGAGAGAACATCCAGCGCTACAAGCAGTACCCGCGGCTGGTGGGTGAGACGGGCGGCAAGGACTTCATCTTCGCGCACGCGTCGGCGGCGGATGACCTGGACGCGCTGGCCACGGCCATCGTGCGCGGTGGGTACGAGTACCAGGGGCAGAAGTGCTCGGCGGCCTCGCGGATTTATGTGCCCGAGTCGCTGTGGGGCAAGCTGAAACCCCGGCTGCAGGAGTTCATCGGCGAGTTGAAGATGGGCGATGTGACGGACTTCCGTAACTTCATGAGCGCGGTGATCGACGAGAAGTCGTTCAAGCGGGTGTCCTCGTACATCGAGCTGGCGAAGCAGAGCGGCGCGGAGGCCACCATCCTCGCGGGCGGGGACGCGGACCGCAGCGAGGGCTGGTTCGTGAAGCCCACGCTGGTGCAGCTCACCAACCCGCGGCACCGCATCATGCAGGAGGAGATTTTCGCTCCGCTGGTGGGCGTGCACGTGTACCCGGACGCGCGGTTCGAGGAGACGCTGCGCGAGGTGGATCAGGGCGCCACGTACGCGCTCACGGGCGCGGTGTTCGGCCGGGACCGGAAGGCCATCTCCACGATGATGCGCGAGCTGCGGCACGCGGCGGGCAACTTCTACATCAACGACAAACCCACGGGCGCGGTGGTGGGACAGCAGCCGTTCGGCGGCTCGCGAGCCTCGGGCACCAACGACAAGGCGGGCTCGATGCTCAACCTGGTGCGGTGGACCTCTCCTCGGACCATCAAGGAGAACTTCGCTCCGCCCACGCGAGTCCCCTACCCGTTCATGCAGGGCTGACCCACCTCCCCTCTCCCCCCGGGAGAGGGACAGGGTGAGGGTTCCGTGGCCCAGCAACACGGGCCCACATTCCGGGGACGCAGGTCGCGGGTCCCTCGGCTCGGTGCGGGTCCCCCCGTCGGCGGACGGGTCCGCCCGCACCGGCCGTCCCGCTCTCCCTCGGCCTACCGGAAGAGGAGAACCGAATGTCGTTCCAGGGACTCGGCGGACTGGAGACGTATGCACTGGTAGACGGCTCCAGCCGGGTAGAGGTTGTTCCCTCCCGTGGCGCCCTTGTCACCCGCATGACCGTCGAGGGCGAAGAGGTCCTCTTCCTCGACGAACGCACCCTCATCGACCTCACCCAGAACGTGCGCGGTGGGATTCCCGTCCTCTTTCCCATCGCCGGCCGGCTCCCCGGGGACACCTACTCCGTCGACGGCCAGACCTACTCCATGTCCCAGCACGGCTTCGCACGCCGGCTGCCCTGGACCGTGCGCCAGGCCGAAGACTCCCGGCTCGTGCTGGGCCTCACCTCTTCCGAAGAGACGCTGCGCCAGTTCCCCTGGCGCTTCGAGGCACAGCTGACGCTCTCCCTTCGCGGCTCCACCCTGGAGATCCACTTCGAGGCGAAGAACCTGGACTCGCGGCCCATGCCACTCCACCTGGGCTACCACCCCTACTTCCACGTCTCCCAGGCGGCCAAGTCCGTCGCCCGCGTGGACACCGACGCCACCCGCGCCTGGGACAACCGTCAGCGCCAGGACGTCTCCTTCACCGGCTGGGACTTCACTGGCCCCGAAGTGGACCTGCATCTGCTCGACCACTCCCGCGCTGGCACCACGCTCCACCGCGGCTTGGGCCGCAGGCCCGTTCACCTCTCCTGGAGCCCCGAGTTCCGCAAGCTCATCGTCTGGACGCTCCAGGGCCGGGACTTCATCTGCGTCGAGCCGTGGACCGCCTCCGCCGGAGCCCTCGCCTCGGGCCAGGAGCTGGTCCATGTGCCTCCGGGCGAGGCTCGCTCCACCCTCTTTGCCATCCAGGGCTGAGCAGGCCCCCCCAGGACAGTCAGGCAGCCTGGCGCCCGGCAGCCGTCACATCCGCGGCAGCTCGACTCTCCTGAGTATGAACCTCTTCACTCGCGGCACGCTCCGGGCGGGGCTGGTGGCCAGCGGCCTGCTCATCTCGGCGGTTTCCTCCCAGGCCTCCGCGGCGATGACGTATCAGCCCCTCCGGCCAGCGTCCCCGCTCCACCACAACCCCTACCACCCGGGCCTCGCCAACATCGGGCCAGACGGCTTCCCCGTCATTCCCGGCGGCCACTACATCGCCCGGCACTGCGGCTCCAACATCCGCTGCCAGAGCGAGCCCGACTTCCGGAACTACTACGTCGGCTATCGCAGTGTGCTGAGCACGCCCAAGCCCGCGGGCGCCCGCCAGCAGGTCATGAGCTTCGACATGTGGTCACCGGACTACTTCACGATGGCCCAGCAGGAGCACCTCGCCATCGGGCTCCATGGACAGTTCCCGCTCGACTTCTCGGACCTCGAAGGCAGCCAGGCCCACCACGGCCTGGGCATCCTCATCGGCAAGTCCGACTGCGGCCAGGGGGCGACCTCGGTGCGCGTCGAGGCCTTCTGGCCCACCGGCAGCACCGTCACCGGCCGCTGCACGCCCCATGTGCTGAGGAACAACGTCCCCTATGGCTTCCGCATCACCGTCTCGGACGCGGGAGAGATCCGCTACACCGTCACGGACAAGCGCACCGGCACGCTCGTCTTGAGCGACAGCCTCGACGGCGCCCAGCTGTTCAACCACTCCCGGTACCCGTTCCCCACCCACGGGACGGGCTACTTCATCGTCCCGGCGGCGAACGGCAACGCGGACTACACGATGTACCTCACCGACCTCCGCGTCTCGTGGGAGCGCTGACGCTCAGGGCTTCGCGGACGCCTGCCGCTTCCACTCCGCCGGCAGGCCGATGCGCAGGAACACGTCGAACCCCAGCCCCGGGTACGCCGCTACCACCCTGGACTTGATGCGCTCGAGCGCCTCGTCGCTCGCCTCGCCCTGCGGCTTCTCCGCCGCCACCTCGGTGACCACC
>DASVVJ010000596.1:0-10107 GCA_036389955.1 Myxococcaceae bacterium | reverse complement strand
TCCAGCGCTCGCCCGCTGCGCGCTACCAGAGCGCGCAGGAAGTCGAGGCCGACTTGCGCCGATGGCTTGGGGACACGTTCGGCGCGAAGGAGGCGGGCGCCGAGTTGAAAGCCGTAGCGGACGAGGCGGGCGAGCGCATGGCCGATAGGGGCTTGGCTTGCCCGCGCCCCCGCGCACGCACCCAGGACACGATCACGACGCACGCATAGTAGAAGAGCGATGCATCCCCCGTGACTCTGTCTATGCACTTCGTAGACACTCCACTGGCCATGCGCTCCATTCGCTCCTTGTGGTGTCTCGCGGCGCTGTCCCTGTCCGCCTGCAGCCTGATCACCGACTTCGATGAAGAGGGCCAGCCCTGTGATGCCCAGGGCCGCTGCCTGCCCGGCTACGTGTGCCGCGACGAGGTCTGCGTCGGGTCCTCGGGTGGCAACCCGGATGGCGGTGGCAGCCCGGATGGTGGTAGCGGCCCGGATGGCGGCAGCAGCCCGGATGGCGGCAGCAGCCCGGATGGCGGCGGCAGCCCGGATGGCGGTGGCAGACCGGATGGCGGTAGCAGCAGACCGGATGGCGGTAGCAGCCTGGATGGGGGTTCCAGGGACGGCGGCCCCCGCATCGGTGGGCTCTGCGAATCCCCCGAAGACTGCCTGGAGGAGGCCTTCGAGCCGGCGCCGGAAGGGGCTCCCGAGGCTTACTGAGCCCGCCTGCCTACCCCCGTGTGCGCGGCAACTCAGCCGCGCGCGGCTTCGGGGCCACGGCGCTACAGACTTGTAACCCCGTGAAATTAAAGGGTTAGCCCCACTCCCGGCGGCAGTTTTCGTGACCTGTAGCACAAGTGGTGTTGGCATTCCGCGTGCTGAGGGATGCACCCAGGAGGAAGTCACGAACATGGGCAAGCGCGTCGGAGTGCTGATGGGTGGGTGGGGCGAGGAGCGGGAGATTTCGTTGAAGACGGGTGAAGCGGTGGTGGCCGCGCTGGAGGCGCAAGGGCACACCGTCACCCGCGTTTTCGCCGGGCCGGGGCTGGATCGGGTGCTGCGCTCGGCCGAGCTGGACGTGGCCTTCCTGGCGCTGCACGGGCGCATGGGCGAGGACGGCAAGGTGCAGGGGCTGCTGGAGCTGCTGGAGCTGCCCTACACGGGCTCGGGCGTGATGGCCTCCGCGCTGGCGATGAACAAGCCCTTCGCCAAGAAGCTCTTCCGGCTGCACAACCTGCCCACGCCCCAGGGCTACCGCATTGGCCGCAACGAGCTGGACAGCCTCCAGGAGCGCCATGGGGACCTGGGCTTCCCGTGCGTGGTGAAGCCCGCGTGTGGCGGCTCCTCGGTGGGGTTGGCGATGGTGAATGACGCCGAGACGCTCACCGGGGCGGTGGCCGAGGCGTGCCGCTTTGGCGGCGAGGCGCTGGTGGAGCGCCTGGTGCGCGGCAAGGAAGTCACCGTGGGCATCCTCGATGGCGAGGTGCTCGGCAGCTGTGAAATCTCCTACCCGCGCGAGGGTTTCGACTACGAGGCCAAGTACAAGAGCGGCGCGCGCTACTTCCTGCCGCCGCGGCTGTCTCCCACGCGGCTGGCCAACGTGGAGCACCTGGCGCTCGCGGCCTGGGAGGCCCTGGGCTGCCGTGGCTATGGCCGGGTGGACCTCATCTGCTCGGACGAGGAGAACGACGTGGTGCTCGAGGTCAACACGCTGCCGGGCATGACGCCTACCAGCCTGTTGCCAAAGATCGCCGCGCACCGGGGCATCAGCTTCCCGCAGCTCGTCGAGCGCATCCTGTCCCTGGCCACCCGCGACGAGGCCGGAGTGGCCGAGGCCCCCGGCACGGCCACCGTGCAGCCGGCGCCGCTGCGCGCCGTGGGTGGCTGAACCCCAGGGACTGGGGGAACCCCTGGATCGCGAGCGCGGACGTTCGCCGGTGGCCAGTTCGTGGCGACACCGCGTGCATCCAGGGGCGTGTCGTGCCGTGCGTGCTTAGAGTGAGGCCTGGATCATGACTCCGGGTTGCTCAACAGGCCGCGAGGCAGAGGGATGAACGAAGGTACGGAGCAGGCGGGAGCCGCCGCCGCTCTCCTCTTCGATGGACCGGGCGAAGTGCGCGCCGCCTGCCGCGCGCTGGACTGGAGCGCCACCGCGCTGGGGCCGGTGGAGCACTGGCCGCAGAGCCTGAAGACGGCCGTCGACATCTGCCACGCGTTCCCGGCGCCGGCCGCCATTGTCTGGGGGCCCCGCCACCTCCAGCTCTACAACGAAGCCTTCCTGCCCATCGCGGCTCAGCGGCACCCCTGGCTGCTGGGAGGCCGGGCCTCCGAGAGCTGGGGCACCGAGTGGCCCATCATCCGCCCGCTGCTCGAGGGGGTGCTCGCCGACGGCAGGCCCCGGAGCGCCGAGAAGCTGCCGGTGACGTTTCAGCTTGGCGAGCTGGCCGAGGAGGTGCTCGTCCACGTGCTCTTCTCCGCCATCCGGGACGAGAGCGGCCAGGTGGCCGGAGTTTTTCTCCGAGTGAGCGAGGCCCCCGCCAGTGTCCGGCCCGACGAGACCGAGCGCGACAACTGGCTGAAGCACGAGTTTCTGGCGCGTGTGTCCCATGAGCTGGCCACGCCCCTGCTGGGCATGCGCCTGTGGCTGGACATGCTGGAGGCCAACCCCTCCAAGCTCGCCGAAGGGCTCCAGGCGCTGAGGCAAATCGAAAAGGTCCAGTCGAAGATCGTCAACGAGCTGCTCGACACCTCGCGCGCGCTCAGGGGCAAGCTCCGGCTGGAGCTGGATCCGTGCGAGCCGGTGGGCCCGCTCCAGGAAGCACTGGCCACCGTGCGCCCGCTCGCCGAGGAGAAGGGCGTTTCCCTGACGGTGACGCTGCTGGACACGCCGCTCATCCACGCGGATGCCCGCCGCCTGAGACAGGTGCTCGCCAGCCTGCTGTCGAACGCGGTGAAGTTCACGCCCTCGGGCGGCAAGGTGGAGGTGCGGCTCGAGGCGCAGGCGGGCGGCGTGGCCTATGTCGTGCGTGACACGGGGCGGGGCATCACTGCCGAGTTCATGCCCCGGCTCTTCATGCCGCTGCGCCAGGAAGAGGAGGGCACCACGAGGACTCAGGGCGGTCTGGGGCTTGGGCTGGTCATGGCGCGGCAAGTGGTCGAGCAGCATGGCGGCCGGGTCACCGCCGAGAGCGCTGGCCGAGGGACCGGGGCCACCTTCACGGTGTGGCTGCCCGCGCTCAAGGAGATGGATCCCGACGACGCCGATGAGGTGGACGAGAGCTCCACGCCCCTTGCGGGCATGCGCATCCTGCTGGTGGAGGATGAGGTGCTCGCGCGCGAGGCGATCAGCTTGCTGCTGGAGCGGCATGGGGCACTGGTGGAAGCGGTGGAGAGCGCCGAGGCGGCGCTGCGCAAGGTGCGCGACGGCAGCTATGCGCTGCTGCTGAGCGACATCGCCATGCCGCAAGAGGATGGCTACAGCCTGATTCGCAAGGTGAGAGCGCTGGAAGGGCCAGCCGGGAGCATCCCCGCGGCGGCCTTCACGGCGCTCATGACGTCCGAGGATCGAGCGCGCGCGCTGGAAGCGGGATTCAACATACATTTGCCGAAGTCGATTGACACCAGGCGGCTTGTGATAGAGCTGGCAACTCTCGTGTCGGGGTGAGGGATGGCAATCCGAGTGCTTCTTGCCGATGACCACCGATTCATCCTGGATGGACTCCGCGCCCTGCTCGAGAGCGAGGAGGGCATCACCGTGGTGGGCACCACCGAGGATGGCCACGAAGCGGTGCGGCTCGTCAGAGAACTCACGCCTCACGTGGTGGTGATTGACCTGTCCATGCCCAGCCTGGACGGCATCGAGGCCACGCGTCAGATCAAGGCCGTGCGCCCCACCACGCAGGTCGTGGTGCTCACGGGCCTGGCGGATGAGCGCACCGCCAGCCGCGCGCTGGAGGCCGGTGCCCTGGGCTACGTGGCGAAGGACGCCGCCACGGACGAGCTGCCGCGGGCCATCCGCGCCGTGGCCGACCGGAAGGCGTTCCTGAGTCCCGGCGTCGCCGGCAATCTGCTGGGGCGCTAGCGCCGCGCCAATCTCGCCCGCGTCTAGGCCTCGAGCACGGTGGCCAGCGCGCGGAACTCCGGTCCCATGGTGCGCTCCGCCTCGGTGCCCGCGACGACCACCGGCAGCATCTGACCTTCGAGGTGGGCTTCGGCCGCGAGCTTCACGGCGATGGGAGCCATCACCCGGGCCTCGATGAGGCGCTTGAGCGGCCGGGCCCCCAGCTTCGGGTCGTACCCCTGCTGCGCGAGCCAGCGCCGCGCGGCCGGGTCCACCACCAGCCGCAGCTTGCGGCGCAGCAGCCCCGCGCGCGAGGCGGCCTTGTCCAGCTCCAGGTCCACGATGCGCAGCACATCCGCCTCCGAGAGGCGGCGGAAGGGGATGACGTGGTCGATGCGGTTGAACAGCTCCGGGCGGAACGCCTGCCGCACGGCGCGCAGGAAGTCTCTCGAGTCGCGCTCGGACCCGTAGCCCATGGGCTCGGATTGCTCGACGCCGAGGTTGCTCGTCATGCAGATGACCGTCATCCGGAAGTCCACCAGCCGGCCCAGGCTGTCGGTGAGCCGGCCCTCGCCGAGGATGCCCAGCAGCAGGTCGAAGATCTCCGGGTGGGCCTTCTCCAGCTCGTCGAAGAGGATGAGGGACAGGGGCTGCTGCCGGACCCGCTCGGCGAGGCTGGTGATGCCGGGGCCCACCTCCAGCAGCCGCTGCGCCGAGCCGGGCAGCATGTACTCGGACATGTCGAGCCGGATCATCCGCTCCTCGTGGCCGAAGAGCGTGCGCGCCAGCTGCTTGGACAGCTCGGTCTTCCCCACACCCGTGGGGCCAACGAAGAGCATGGTGCCCACCGGCTTGTCCGGATCGTTGAGGCCGGCCTTGAAGCGCGAGAGCACTCCGGCGGCCAGCTCGCAGGCGCGCTCCTGCCCAATCACACCTTGCTGGAGCTGGGCCGCGAGCGCGGACTGCTCGGCGGGAATCTCGTCGCTGATGAGCTGCAGCGGCAGGCCGGTGTAGCGGGCGTAGGCCTCGGAGGCGTCACGGGGGTAGAGCGTCTTGGCCTTGCCGCGCTCGGCCTGCTGCTCCAGCCAGTCCAGGAAGCGGAACGCCTTGCCCGGGAACAGGCTGTCGCGCTGGAACATCTCCAGGTGGCCCACGAGCTGGCGCAGGCCCATGGGGTGGATGCTCACCCGGCTGCGTCGCGTCTCCTGGTAGCGGCGCATCAGCTCGGGGAGCTGGGTGGTGGGTGGCTCCTCCAGGCGGACGAGGCGGAAGGGCCGCAGCGCCTCGGGGAAGCGCCGCTGGCAGCGCTCGAGCTCCGCCTCGGTGCACTCGGCGATGAGGGAGAGTTCCTCGCTCATCGCGGCGGGAATGAGCAGATCGCCAATGGACGAGCCATCCGGCTGGGGCGCCAGCAGCGAGGTGAGCCGGTCCACATAGAGGTAGTGGTTCTCGTACGAGAGCGCGTCGATGATCTTCAGGCAGCGCTCCTGCCACATGCCCAGGTAAACCATGCCGGCGACGATGCGCTCGGCGCTGGTGCGCCACAGCTTGGGCACGTGGGTGTCGCCGCCCTCGCGCCGCTGCTCGGCCAGCCACCGCGCCAGCATCAGCACCCAGCTCGTCTTGCCCACCCCAGGCCCGCCCACCAGGAGGATCGACTGCGGGGGCTGGCGCCGCGTGTAGCCTGCCCACGCGGCCATCTGGGTGCTGTCATAGACGAGGGGGGGCAGCTTTCCACTCCGGGCCCGTGAGGTCAGCTCCTCGCCGATCTGTTCGAGCACCGCGGGCGCGGGCTCGTCATTCGTGTTGGCGTTGGGCTCGCGCTGCAGTCCGCCAGGGTCCCAGCTGCGCACGAACTCCTCGCCCTCGTGGCGGAAGTCATAGAGGCCCTTGGGGTGCTCCCCGAGCAGCGCGGTGGTGAGCGCGTGCTGGAGCACCTCGCGGGCGATGGACAGGTCCTCGAGCACGAACGACCAGCCGAACCGTGGCACCACCACGCGGTAGGCGCCGCTCTCCAGCTTGCCGTACACGTACGTCAGCTTCAGCGGCACGAGCGCCTTGGCGATCACCGGCCGCTTCTTGTGCACCGTCTGCGGGTGAATCTCGACGTTGATCGTCCGCGCCTGTAGCTCCTCTTCCCAGAGGAAACGGCTGAGCGCGGAGGTGTCATCGAGCAGCAGCTGCCGCACCTGCAGCTCGAGCACGGAATACACCTCGGCCTCATTGGCGCCGTAGGCGGAAGGGGCGGGCTCATCGAAGAGGCGCTCCCACACCGGAAGCAGGCGGCCGGTCAGCCTGCCGTCATGGTGGGTGGTGAAGTAGACGCGAAGGCTCTGGTCGCTCATGGCGTCACACGCTCCCGCCTGTGGGGTTCTGGGTCATCCGCAGCCGCCACAGGGCGGGCAGGGTGTCCGAGGGAGAGCTCACCCGGTGGTTTCCACTGTACGTCAGCAGGTAGTCGTCCAGCTCCATGGGGGCCACCGCATCCGGGCGCGGAGGAGGCTCGAAGCGGTAGGCCCGCACCACGGGAGCCGCGGCCTCGGGGTTGTCTGGCAGAGGGCTCACTCCCTCCTGGCGGGCCTTCTGGAAGGCCTGGAGCTTCGTCTCGTGCTGGGTGATGAGCGCCAGCGGCTCGGGGGCGGACTCCGGGTGCACGCGCACCTTGACGATCTCCGGCAGCCGTCCCGAGGACTGCCAGACGTGCAGCCCGGCCTCGCCTTCGAAGAAGGGCCGGATGCCGGGGCCCACCAGCTTGAGAGCGACGTGCAGCGGCTCGGTGAGCAGGGCCAGCAGACTCCTCAGCTCGGCGTTGCCTCCGGAGGCCACGGTGCCTCCGGGCAGGCGGGCGGCGAAGCTCTCGATTTCGCCTCGCGAGCCGGCATAGGCCTCGCAGAGCCACAACGCGAGCAGCGAGCCGGAGATGCTGCTGTGGCGCCACTGGCCCAGCGGCATCAGCTCCAGGGTGATGGTGTGCTGATCCGAGTGGGACAGGTCGCGCAGAATGCGCTGGAGGAAGTAGACCTCCGCCAGCGAGTCGAGCATCTGCTCGCGGGAAACGACCTTCACGGGCTCGAACGCGCGCCGATCGAAGAGGCGGACCCGGTCCCCTTCGGAGCGGCTGTGGGGCTGGGGCCGGCGCTGCAGGGTGCCGAAGTGCTCCACCTCGATCATCTCCCGGGCCTCCTCCTCGGGGGCGCGGGCGAGGGCCTCCAGCCGGGCGGAGAAGTTCTCCAGGTGCAGCCGCATCGCATCCAGCGTGTAGAGCGACTCGGCATGCTCGCGCTCACCGGCCTGCAGCCGCTCCAGGTGGAGGCGGACCTGCTCGGACAGGGCGCCCAGGGAGTCGCTGTGCCGCAGGTGCTGCACGGCCTCTCGCGCCTCGAGCACCTTCTCGCGCAGCTTCGCCACGGGCAGCGCCAGCAGTGGCTCGAGCGCGAAGCCCTCGGTGGCGGGCTCGCGGGGGACGAGCGCGTCGGCCTGGACCTCGAAGCGGCCCTCGCGGGTGTAGAGCTGGAACAGCCGCAGCAGTGCCTGCGGGCCGCGGATGATGGCCTCGGAGAGCACCTGGCCCACCTGTTCCTCCAGGTAGCGTTTGAGGGGACGGGCACCCAGGGTGGCATCGAAGGCCTCGGCGACGATGCGGCGCTTCACCGCGTCATCGGCGGACACGAAGATGTTGCGCGAGGTGAGCCCGCGCCGGGACAGCAGCCGCGCCAGCTCCTTCTCCACCACCTGCTCGCCCGTTTCGCGCGACAGCGGCGCGAAGTGGACGATGCGATCGATGCGGTTGAACAGCTCGGGCGGGAAGAACTCGCGCACGGCGCGGTCCGAGTCCAGGGCCACGGCCTGGGCATCCCGCTCGCCGATGCCCACCGCGGGCTTCTGCCGGGCTCCGAGGTTGCTCGTCATCACGATGACGGTGTGCGTGAAGTCCGCCGTCTCGCCCGAGGCGTCGGTGAGCCGGCCCTCGTCGAAGGTCTGCAGCAGCAGGTTGAGCAGGGCGGGGTGGGCCTTCTCGATTTCATCGAGCAGCACCAGGGTGAAGGGCTGCTCGCGGACCAGGCGCGTGAGGCGGCCCTCGGGCTGCCACGCGTCACCGGTGAGCCGGGCCACGGCGTCGGGCGTCTGGAACTCGGCCATGTCCAGCCGGATCATGCGCGAGGCATCGCCGTACAGGTAGCTGGCCAGGGCGCGGGCCAGCTCGGTCTTCCCCGTGCCGGTGGGGCCGGTGAACAGGTAGACGCCGTAGGGCCGCCGGGGATCCGTCAGCCCGGCGTGGATGCGGACGATGAGATCGCTCGCGGCCTGCACGGCCACCGGCTGGCCCATCACCTTGCGCGAGAGGAAGGCGTGGACCTCGGTGGGCTCCAGGCGCCGGCCAGGGTGGAGCAGGAAGTCCGGCAGGCCCGTCTTGCGCGAGAGGTGCTCGAAGAGCAGGCCGACCTCGATCTCCCGGTTGTGGCCGCCGTAGTCGACGGCCAGCTCGCGCAGCAGATCCAGCGCCTTGCCCGGCATGGCGGAGCCGGCGAACAGCGAGTTGGCCTGCTCCAGCAGCGTGGGGAAGAGCGGGGCGGACCAGACGACGGCGTGCCGTGGCTCCAGCTCGCGGGCCTCATGCAGCAGCATGCGCAGGGTCTCGTCCGTGCTGGTGGGCCGCACGTGGAGCTGGGTGAAGAGCGCCGCGAAGGACGGGGCATCCGTCTCCAGCCGCTGGAGCTGCTCGGGCGTCACCGTGCCCACCAGGGTGAGCTCTCCGCGTGACAGGGGACCTTGGAAGAAGAGGGCCAGGTTGGCGTCGCTGTCCCGCGAGCGGCCGATGCGCCCGAAGGCATGCAGGTCCTCGACGAAGAGGATTCTTCGCCCGCCGCCAGCATCCTCCAGGAGCTTCAGGCAGCGCTGCTCCCAGTCGCCCACGTAGCTCATGCCGGCGATGATCCGCTTGCCGGCGACGGACCAGACCTCGGTGACCTTGTCCAGGTTGCGGTGGCTGTGGAAGCCCTCGGCTTCGAGCTGCTCGGTGACGAAGCGCCGCAGCAGGGTCCGCTTGCCACAGCCCGGCGGGCCCACGAGCAGCACGGGAGTGCGCCGCTCGCCACCGAGCAACAGCTGGAGCTGCTCACGGTACGGGCTGCGAGGCATGCCGGAGTCGAGCGTCCCCTCCGCGGCCTGCACGGTGAGGTTGATGCCGAGGCTGCCCAGCACCTGGTTGCCACCCTGCGGCTTCTTCTTCTTCTTGCCGGGCCGGTCCTCCAGCTCCAGGTCGTCCCAGGGTCCCTTCTTCTTGCCCAGCTCGTCGATCAGCGAGCGGGGCCGCACCACGAAGGAGAGCGCGGTGAGGCTGTCCTTGCGGTGGGACTTCAGCGCCTCGTGCTCGTGCGAGTCCAGCCCGGCCCAGACGCGGGTGAAGAAGGCCTTCGCCTGATCCTCGAGGTTCTCCGTGGGGTCCACCGGGAACCACTCGTGCTGGCGCGCGGGGTGGTAGGCGATGGTCAGCTCCTGGGTGCGCGTGCGCCAGCGCGGCTCGAGGATGAGCGGGAACAGCCCGGCCAGCCGCCGCGTCTCGGCGTCGGTGCGCACGCGCTTGAAGTCCAGCTCCAGCCGCACGCGCTCCAGGCGGATGCCGCGGGGAAGCTGGAAGTAGGACAGCTCGCGAATGGGCAGCTCGCCAATGGCGGTGCGCAGCTCATCCACCAGCTTGCGCTGCAGCTTGACGGTGCTCTTGCCCGTGCGGCTGCGGGTATGGGGGCCGAGCGCGAGCGTGGTCCACTTGAAGCCCGAGGCGTCGCGGCTCTGGTACACGGCGATGGTGAGGTTCATCGCTTGGACTCCTTGCCCACCCGGTCGAGCTCGAAGGAGAAGGCGCTCTCCCGGTCCAGCCCGCCGGAGAGCTCCGCGAGGGAGATGTGCTCCAGCAGCACGGCCTCGAAGTGGGGGAAGTAGTCCTTCTCTTCGAGCATGATGACCCGCGAGCCGCCGCACAGCGTGAGGTTGCCGTCCGCGAGGTGCTCACGTGCCGCGGGCATCAGCCGCAGCTGTTTGATCGGTGGCGGCGCCGCGGGGCTGATGAGG
>DASVVJ010000595.1:0-8537 GCA_036389955.1 Myxococcaceae bacterium | reverse complement strand
GGAAGGTAATGACTTGTGAGAAGAGGCAGAAGTATCTACGAGACAAACTGCCTACACTCACTAAGCTGGAAAAATCAGGAGATCCTGAAGAGTATACGGAAAACGCTAAGAACTTCTTGGGCATGCTTCGCTCTGCTTGGGAGAAAGCTGTTGAGGATAAGTTGCTGGGTGGAGTCATCCATCGGTTCAACCCGGAAGTGCATACAAAAAAACTGGACGAAGTTCGTGTCACTCCAGCCTTCATTGAATCAGTGCATGAAGGAATGACTATGTGCTCAAAATGGGTGCATGATCAGGCATATGCCATCAACGCGCCTGTTCCGACAGCAGCAGAACTGACAGCACAACTCGATAGGTATAAGGATCTGCTAGACGCCTTCAAAGCACAGTGACAATGTCTGTGCTAAGGCAGTTCATCAGGCCTCTTGTTTTCTCGAAAGTGCATTCACACAACGCGGGCCTTTCAGTGCCCGCAGCTTGCGGCAACACCTGTCATTAGAATGCCGGAAGCCGGGCGCGGTGAGCCGCAATCCTACGCGCTGTTCTCTCACGGGCGATAGGACAAGCCCTATCGTCAGGACGACGGCGGGTTCGCTGAACTCGCATGAATCAAGGGTGCCATGGAGTTCCCACTGTGCCTCGGCCCATCGGGTAGGCTCCGGCGGCCTCGAAAGCGCGGGAGGAACGATGAGCACGGCTCGTATCATCACTCTGGCGGTGGTTCTTCTGGCGGGTACCGCGCTTCATGCGCAGCCCCCGGCTCACACCGCTCCGCCGGCTCCGGTGGCGACGCGCCTGGAGGAGCTGGCGTGGTTCGAGGGCCACTGGCGGGACGAGTCCGGCGGCATGCTGTCCGAGGAGATCTGGACCGCGCCCTCGGGGGACTCGCTGATGGGCATGTGGCGGCTGGCGCAGGACGGCAAGGTGCGCGTCTTCGAGTTGCTGGCGATCAAGGCCGAGGACGGAAAGCTGGTCATCCGCCTGCGCCACTTCGACCCGAAGCTCGTGGCCCGCGAAGACAAGGACAAGCCCATCGTCTGGCCGCTGGTCCGATCCGGGCCGCGCGAGGCCGTCTTCGAGGGGCCGGAGTCCTCGGGCAAGGGCACGGTGCGCCTGACCTACCGGCGCCCCGATGACGACACGCTGGTGGCGATTCTGGACAAGGGTGGCAAGACCCAGGAGTTCCGTTACCGGAGGGTGGCCCGTTGAAACGGCTCACGGTTCTGTCCGCAGTGTTCCTCCTGGCCACAGGTTGTGCTCAGGGCCCGGCTGCCGCGCCCACTCCCACGGCGCAGCCCGAGCGCCCGGGTGTGGCACTGGCCGACCATCATCAACATCTGGTCAGCCCGGCCGGCGCAGGGTGGCTCAATCGTGCACCCGTGCCCGTCGAGCAAGTGCCCCAGGCCGTGGAGAATCTGCTGCGCGAGCGGGCCCTGCGGTGGAACGACAAGACCACCCTTGCCGCGCTCTACACCGAGGACAGTCTGGTCCTCAGTGATCTCCGGCCGGAGTGGCTCCGTGGACGGCAGGCGGTGGCGGACTATCTGGGCACCCGCTTCGCACGTCCCTTCCGCCTGACGCCGATTGCCTACACGGAGAAGGGCTCCACCGCCCATGTCGCCGGTTACTTCACCCGGGGGGAGGGGCCCGACACCAAGCACATCGGCTCTTTCACCCTGACGCTCGTCAAAGGCCCGGATGGGCAGTGGCGGATCGCCATGGAGAGCCCCATCTTCCCCGGGCCTCCCGCCGAAGGGCAGATCAGCGCCGAGAAGCTCATCGCCCATCTGGACACCGCTGGCATCCGCCAGGCGGTGGTGCTCTCCGATGCCTACTGGTTCGATTCCACGACGGAAGAGGCGAACCCGGACAGCTACGCGAGCGTCCGCGCGGAGAACGACTGGACCGCCCAGCAGGTCGCGCTCTTTCCCGAGCGCCTCATCGCCTTCTGCAGCTTCAACCCGCTCAAGCCCTATGCCCTCACGGAACTCGCTCGCTGCGCGGCGGATCCCCGGTTCAAGGGCGTGAAGCTGCACTTCCGCTCCTCCGGGGTGGACCTCAAGAAGCCCGAGCACGTCGAGAAGGTCCGCCAGGTCTTCCAGGCGGCGAACGTGGCCCGGCTGGCACTCATCGTCCATGTCCGCGCGGGCGACCACTATGAGCGCGAGCACGCGGAGGTGCTGATCAACCAGCTCCTCCCCGCCGCTCCCGACGTGGTGGTGCAGATTGCCCACCTGTGGGGCGGCGAGGGCTTCTCGGACTCCGCGCTGGCCGCCTACGCGGAGGCGGTGGCCGCGGGCCATCCCGCAACGAAGCGGCTCTACTTCGATGTCTCGGACGCAGTGCTCGTCGCCGGCGGGTCGGCGGACATGCTCAAGACGCTTGCCCAGCGCATCCGGCAGATCGGTGTTCAGCGCATCCTCTATGGCTCCGACGCGGCCATGAACCGGCACCCCACACCCCAGGAGGCCTGGAAGGCGTTCCGCGCCGAGATGCCGCTGACGGACGAGGAGTTCGCGGCCATCGCGGGGAACGTCGCCCCGTACCTCCGCCGATAGGCAGATAGAAGGCCCGCAGGTCGGGATCCAGCTTTCCAGCCCACGCGCTGCTCAAATTCCGCTTCAAGCAAGCGGGTCATGGGCTTTGACATCGTCAGTAAATCTGGCGTGTCGCTAGCGCACACCTCAAGTCAGAAAGACCAGACCGCCCTGAAAGGTCTCGGAACCGGGGCGTACGCCACCCAACGGCCGTGCACCCAACCCCACACGTCCCCCCGGCTCCCGCTAGAATGGTGGATGTGGCGAGACTGGTGGCGATGTTCGGCCCGTGCCGGGGCGTAGTGCGAGAGTTGGATTCCCCCCTCATCATCGGCCGAGCCGCCGATGGGGGGCTCCAATTGCTCGACGACAAGGTCAGCCGCGAGCACTGCGCCATTGACCCCCAGGGCCCCACGGGCCACGTGCTGCGGGACCTGGGCTCGCGCAATGGCACCTGGCTCAACAGCCAGCTGCTCAAGGAGCCCACCCGCCTGCGCCCCGGAGACCACATCTCCGTGGGCGAGAGCATCCTCGTCTACGAGCCCTCGTTCGAGGCGCTGCGCGCCCGGGACGGGGAGTCCACCGTGGTGTTCACCCGCTCCGGGACCGAGACGGCCCGCAGTGGCATGGCGCCCTCGGCCGATGCGCTGGCCCGCGCCGGAGAGCTGGCCCTGCGCGCCGCCAATGCCCCCTCGCCCGAGGCCGCCGCAAACCTGGTGCTCGAGGCGCTGCGCTCGGCGCTCCAGCCCTCGACCCTCACCGTGCTGCGCCTGGCGGCCAATGGCACCCTGCGCCCGCTGCTGGCCCGGCCCGTGGGCTCGCACCTCACCGTGAGCCGGGCCCTGCTGGACTCGGCGCTGCGCACCGGCCGCGCGCTCTCCATGCCCGAGGCCCAGGCCCGCCCGGAGACGGACAACCTGCTCACCCGCGTGCGCCAGGGCAATGCCCACGTGCTCTGCGCGCCCCTGTACGCGGCGGGGATTCCCGCGGGCGCGCTGTGTCTGCTGCGCGAGACGGCCTTCACCGATGAAGAGCTGGCGCTGGCCGGAGCCCTCGCCGGAGCCGCGGGGCCCTCGCTGTGCCCGCCTCCCGAGCCGCGCGCGGCGAGCGCCCCCGCGGCCTATGCGCCTCCGGTGGCAGAGAGTGCCTCCATGCGCGATGCGCTGCGCGTGGCTCAGGCTGCGTCCCAGGTGAACTCCACCGTCCTCATTACCGGCGAGAGCGGCACGGGCAAGGAGGAGGTGGCGCGGGCCATTCACTTCCTGGGCATCCGTTCCCGCGGGCCCTTCATCGCCGTCAACTGCGGCGCCATTCCCGCCGAGTTGGCCGAGAGCGAGCTGTTCGGCCACGAGAAGGGCGCCTTCACCGGGGCGGTGAATGTCCGCGCTGGCGTCTTCGAGCAGGCCGATGGCGGCACGCTCTTCCTGGACGAGGTGGGGGACCTGCCTTCGCCGGTGCAGGTGAAGCTGCTGCGCGTGCTGCAGGACCGGCTCGTGCAGCGCGTGGGTGGCAAGGCCAGCATCCCGGTGGACGTGCGCGTGGTGGCCGCCACGCACCGCAACCTCATTGAATCGGTGCGCGCGGGCAGCTTCCGCGAGGACCTGTATTGGCGGCTCAACGTGGTACGGCTGCACCTGGCCCCGCTGCGGGACAGGCCCGAGGACATCCTGCCCCTGGCCGAGCGGTTCCTGGTGCGGCTGGGCATTCAGATTGGACGCCACGCGAAGGGCTTCACCGACGAGGCCCGTGCCGCGCTGAAGGCCTGTCCCTGGCCGGGCAACGCGCGTCAGCTCTCCAACGCCATCGAGCGTGCGCTGGTGCTCAAGGGGCCCGGCGAGAGCATCACCCTGATGGACCTGCCGCCCGAGGTGGTGGTCCCCGAGCCGCGCGCGGACGGGTCCGAGCGCGGGGGTGCCACGCCCGCTCCCGGTGCCACGCTGGCGGACGTGGTGCGCGCGGTGGAGCGCGAGCACATCGTCCTGGCGCTCAAGCGCGCCAAGGGTGTGAAGTCCACCGCCGCCGAGGCGCTCGGGATTTCCCGCCCCACGCTGGACCTAAAAATCGAAGAGTACGGCCTCAAGCTCTTCGAGTAGGCCCCGCCCCTTTGGCTCAGTGCGCTGCGTTCCACTGCTCGGTGGACGTGTTGGCCCGGCGCAGGATGTCGTGGAACCGCTGCTGGGTGTTGGGGCCGTAGGCATCGTCGCCCCACCAGCGCTCGCCGCCGTCCACGCCCGCGCCCCACGGCATCACCGAGTCCACGCCCTTGTTGTACAGGTCCTGGATGTAGCGCTCGACCTCTTCCAGCGAGGGCCGCCCCTTGGTGTCCGTGGGGAAGAAGCCGAACTCGCCCATCACGATGGGCTTGCCCAGCTCCTGTGCCAGGCGGATGTCCGTGTCGATGTCGCCCTGCAGGTCCGCGTTGTACTGGTGGATGGACACGAAATCGAACTGCGCCAGGAACGCCTTGCGCTCGCGCTCGTCGGTGCCCACGAACTCGCGGGTGTTGGTGAGCCCCGCGCTGATCAGGTGGTTGGGGTCCTTCGCGCGGATGGTGGCCACCATGTCCGCGTAGAAGCTCTTCACCGCGTTGAAGTCCGGCGACTGGCTGTAGCTCTTGGTCTCGTTGGCCACCTCCCACGCGAAGACGCCCTCGTGGTCCTTGAAGCGGTCGACGATGTACTCGGCCATCGGCTTGAAGTTCTCCCGATAGCCGCCCTGCAGCCAGTCATCTCCCAGCACCGAGTGGCCAATCGCCTTCGCCGGCTGGCCATCCGCGCCCATCTTCACGCTGCCATCGGGGTTGCGCTGGTACACCCACTCGTCGGCGTACTTCTCGTCGCCCTGCGTCACCTGGAAGCCGCCCTGCGGAGCGCCCGGGAGGTACTCGGGCCGCGTGTCCGTGTAGAACTCCTGCTTGGCGAAGTGCGTGAGCGACACCGTCACCTTCATGCCCAAGGACCTGGCCAGGTCCAGCGTCGTCTGCAGGTTGTCGCCCACCTGCTCCTTCGTGAGCGCCGAGTTGGGCAGGAAGACGCGCACGTTCTTCACGCCTGCTTCCTTGAGCTTGTTCAGCTCGGTCCACATGCGGTCCGGGTGCTCGTAGACCAGCTGCGGCACGTTGGCGCCCACGTGCTTGAAGGGCTCGCCGTTCACCGTGAAGTGGCCGTTCTGCACGCCCACCATGCCCGCCACCGAACTCACCGGGCCCGCGGGCGGAGGCGCCGCCACGCCGCTCAGCTTGCCGCCCGGAAACGGGCTGCCCAGCCGCTCCACCGGATCCCTGCCGAAGGCCTGCACCTTGCCGCCCGGCAGCTCCACCAGGATGCCCTGCTCGAAGACCTGGAACTTCACCCCGCCGTTCTGCATCGCGGCGGCCACCTCCGGGTCCTTCGCCAGCCACCCGTCCGGCCACTCGGTGTTGGGGTCGAGCGCCTCGGCGCCGGACTCGGGCAGCCCCAGCGGGGACGCGCTGCCCGTGTTGCCCGACAGGTAGTCGGTGTCTCCGTACGCGCGGGCGATGTTGCCCGACACGTCGAAGCTCACCCAGGGGGCGTTGCGGATCGCCGCGTTGAGCTCGGCTGGATCCTGCGGCACCGGCTTGCGCAGCTGCGGGTAGCTGTAGAGCTGCACCGGGTGGTTCGTGTTCTTGAAGTCCTGGAAGAACACCGGCACGTTCTGCTGGCCCGGCGCGGCGGACCAGTGGCCCACGTGCACGTCGCCGCCACCGGCCCTCAGCGCCTGCTTCACCCGCGGATCATCGAAGCGCGGCTGCAGCCGCTTGTCGGCCAGCGAGGCCTGGGCCAGCTCGCGGAACTGGTTGCTGTGCTGCTGCCAGTCCTCCACCCGCCCGTCCCAGCCCTCTGGCCCCGCCAGGGCCACGCGCTGGCTGCTGCGGGTGGCCTCCGGCTGGGCTGCCGAGAGCGTCCGGAAGGTCGCCTGCGAGGGGGAGTTCGCCTCGAAACCATCTTGCTGGAAGGTCTTCGTCTTGCGCTGGCGGTCGGCCTGGCGCTTGGCCTCGGCCGCGCGGGCCTCTTCGGCCGCTCGCGCTTCCTGGGCCCGCGCCTCGGTGACGGAGTCGTCCGTGTCCGGCCGGTCTTTCTTCTCGCTCTTGTCCTTCTTCTCGCTCTTGTCGCTCGAGTCCGCCCGCTCACTCCGGGAGAGGATGCCGCTGCTGCTGCCGCCAATCTTGAAGGACATGGTTCCGGGCTCCAGAAGCTGGGGAAAAAACCTCTCAGCTATGTTTTCGGAGGACGCGCGTGCCCGGTTGCGCGCTTTGCGCACATGCACGCCTTTCTCACTACCTGAGAGAGTAACCGGGAGGAGGCTCGCGCCGTACTGGGGGCTCACCCCTCCGTGAGCCCTGGCTCGCGGCTTCGAGAGGACTGCCCCCATGCTCCCGCGCTTCGTGTCCCTGGCCCTGTTGCCGCTACTGGCCTGTGGACCCACTTCCTCCGTGGATGAGCAGGTGGGCGTCATCAACGAGCTGGACACGTCCGAGGCCGGCATCACCGCGTTCGTGCGCGAAGGCCGCTACAAGGCGTGGCTGGCCGAGCCGGCGGTGCACGAGACGCGGGCTCCGCACGGCAGCAAGGTGCGCGTGTACTTCAACGACCTCGTCACGGAGTCGCTGCGCGCGGGCAACGCGACGCATCCGGTGGGCAGCATCCTCGTGAAGGAGCTGTTCGAGGACGATGGGAGAACGCTGCGGGGCCATGCCCTGGACGTGAAAATTACCGAGGGGGCCGGCAAGGACACGTGGATCTTCTACGAGGGCTTCGGGCCGGACTACTCCAACAACTACTACGGCCGGGGACACTCCACGTGCCACGGGTGCCACGAGGCCGGGAAGGACTACGTCACCTCGCCGCTGCCGTGAGCCTGAGCGCTCTCCGGGCGGAGGACCGAGCCGGCTGCGGACGCCTGAATCGCCGGTGCGCATCCTTTTGAACACGGCCATCCCGTGGCCGCTCCCTGTTCCCAGCCGCGGGGAGGAGGAGGAGGACGATGCACGCGAAGAGGCTCCCGTTGTACGCAGGCCTGCTGGTTGGAGCGGTGGTGGCGGCATGTGGCCCTGGGATGGAGGTACCGCCCGGACAGATGCTGCGGGAGGCCACGGTGACGCTGGTGCCCGGGCACTGCGCGGGAGTCATCGTCGAGGATGGGCGCCATGTGCTGACAGCGGCGCACTGTGTAGAGCCGGGCACGCAAGCGATGGAGCTGGAGCTGTTTGACGGCACGCGGATGGGCTCCCGCTTCGTGCTAAGGGACGAGGGCCGGGATGTGGCGGTGTTCCGGCTGGGAGAGGTGGCTCCCATCATGGCGCTGCCGATCGCTCCGGAGCTGCCAGCGCCGGGGAGCGGGCTGCTGTTCGGCGGGCGCAATGATTCGGTGGGCGAGCCCCAGCAGGTGTGGCTGGAGCGGTTGGGCCGGTGTCCCTCGTTGCCAGGAGTACCGCAGGCGCTCTTCACCACGTTGGATGGGCGCAAAGGGGACTCGGGGGCACCGGTGGTGGACCTGGGGCTGCAGGTGGTGGGGCTGGTGCACGGAGGCGCACGGTGCAGCATCGCGGCGCCGACCGCGGAGTTTGCTCCCGTGGTGCGGCAGCTCGCCGAGGACCTGCGTGCCACGGAGACAGCGGGGACGGACCTGGCCCAGCGGCGCTGAGCCTTCGTCACTTTGCACGAGGGTGGGACCGCCGGGCACGGCTCGTGTGTCATCCTCGCGGAGGGGATGCGCCTCCGCCAGCGGCGGCTGGGCGCTGGCGGCATGGGCACCGTGTACGAGTCTGAGGCAGGGAGAGCTGTCCCCCAACGTTGCTGGGGCTTCTGTCTCGGTGTACACGCCCCCGCGCGATGCAGCCCTCTGACTCCACCCCTCGCACCTCCTCGGACGCGCCTCCGCGCTCCAGGCTCCAGGTGCTTGCCGGTGTGGGCGCCCTCGTCCTCTTCGCGCTGCTCGCCGCTCGCGCCACCCAGGTGCTCGGGCCCGCCAGTCCGCATG
>DASVVJ010000594.1:0-2431 GCA_036389955.1 Myxococcaceae bacterium | reverse complement strand
GCCCTCGAGCTGGTTGGCCAGCCCGTCCGGGTTGACCACCTCTCCCGCATCGGCCGACAGCACGGCCCTGAGCACCTGGATGGCATGGCTGCGTGGATCCACGGAGACCTCCACGCAGACGGCGCAGTAGCTCGCGCTGTTCTTGTAGCGGGCGAAGCCCACGCCTCGTCCGCGATGCGGCGCACGGGCGTAGGTGGACCAGCCGAACCGCTCCGCTGCCCGGGTGATGACGGCTTTGGCCCGTGCGTCCTCCAGTTGGCGCAGCCGGAACGCGACCGGATCGGCCCCGGCCACGTGCGCCAGCTCGTCCATGAAGGACTCGATGGCGAAGACGTTGGCGTAGGCACCGAGGCTGCGAAGGGCGGAGACCCGAACGGGCATCTCGGTCACCAGGTGCGTAGTCACCTTGCGGCCCGGAAACGTGTACAGCGGGATGGCGTTCCGATCCGCGGTGCCATTCGGCCCGCCACCGCCCCGGGGAACCGGCATGGGGAAGGGCTCGGCCAGGGCCCGCCCGGCCAGGAGGTTGCCGGGGTTACCGCCCGGCCGCGTGCTGTGCGGAGTGGACCAGAGTTCGTAGTCCCACTCGAGCACGTTTCCTTGAGCGTCCACCCCGGCGCGGACCTGCATCACCATCGCCGAGCCGTAGGGCTCCCAGGTGTGCTCGTCCTGGCGGGACCACTGCACGCGCACCGCGCGGCCTGGCAGCGCGCGCGCCAGGAGTGCGGCATCCGCGGCGGCGTCATCCGCGCCGTTGTGGCCGTAGCAGCCCGAGCCATTCATGTGCTGGCCATGCACCTTGTCCGCCGGCACGCCGAGCATCCTCGCGATCGCTTCGGCCGTCTCGAAGACGCTCTGGCTGTGGGTGTGGAGCTTCAGGCTGTCGCCATTCCACTCCGCCACCGCGCACGAGGGACCGATGGCTCCATGCATCTGATAGGGCCGGAGGTAGCGCGCCTCCAGGGTGCGCGCTGGAGCGGAGCCCGCGGGGCGCGCGGTGTTCTCGATGACGGAGTGCTGGGATGGCGCGCGCTGCAGCCATGTGTATGGGTCCACCGGTAGGGAGGGCTGCTCCCGCCACTGGACGGCAGCCGCCAGCCGCGCGGCAGCCTTGATTGCCTGCCACTCCTTCGCCGCGATGACGCCCAGGAAGTTTCCATCGCGCACCACCTTCAAGACGCCCGGCATGCGCTCCACGGCGGCGGTGTCCGCATGAAGGAGCATCGCACCGGGCGAAGGCGGACGGATGACACGGCCGTGCACCAGGGTGCCAGACCGGAAGTCGTGCACGAAAATCGTCTCGCCCGTGAGCTTCGCGGGCAGGTCCAGCCGGGGGACGGCGCGGCCGATGTAGCGCCGCTCAGAGGCGGGCTTGGGAGCAACGGACCCGGTGACCTCGCGGTTCAGCGTTCGCCCGCCCAGCAGGCCCCAGTAGGTGACGGTGCGGCCGCTCTTAGGATCCGTGACCGTCCCATCCTGGACGCGCAGCCGCTGCGCCGGTACGCCCAGGCGCTTGGCGGCCATGTCCACCAGCAGGGAGCGAACCTCGGCGGCGGCGTAACGCACGGCCATACCGCTCTCGGGCATGGACATGCTGCCCACCGTGGGCCCTTCGTTCGGAGACAACCGGGTGTCGCCGGAGATGATCGTCAACCGCGACAGCTCGATGTCCAGCTCATCCGCGCAGATCTGCCCCAGCGCCGTCACGGCACCCTGGCCCAGCTCTACCTTGCCGGTCATCAGGGTGACGGCACCGTCCGCGCCAATGCGGATCCGGGCGTCGAGGTCGCGACTGCGGTTCAAGGTTCCCGGCAGCCTCTTCTGACCGCCCTGCGCCCCAGCGGCGAATGGACTGGCCAGGGAGAAGGCCAGCACCAGGGCGCCCTGGAGAACCGAGCGGCGGGAGACAGGCGCGCTCATCCGGCCCTCTCGGACGCGGCGCGCTTGATGGCACGCACGACGCGGTTGTGCGAGCCGCACCGGCACAGGTTGGCATCCAGCGCGGTGCGGATCTCCGACTCCGAGGGAGTGGGCTTCTCCCGCAGCAGCGCCGCCGCCGTCATGATCATTCCCGGAATGCAGTAGGCGCACTGCCCCGCCTGCTCGGCCAGAAAGGCCCGCTGAAGTGGGTGCAGCGTGCCATCCGGGGCCCGAAGCCCCTCCAGGGTGGTGAGCGCGCGTCCACTCAGCGCGGCGGCCGGAACGACGCAGGCGCGCAGCGGCTGCCCATCGCTCAGCACCGTGCACGCACCGCACTGGCCCACGCCGCAGCCGTACTTCGCCCCGTTCAGCCCCAGCTCGTCGCGCAGGACATAGAGCAGCGGGGTGTCCTCGTCCGCGTCGAACTCGTGGGTCTTACCGTTGACGGTCAGCGTGAAGGCCATTCACTGGAGCCTAGCCGTCCCTCTCAAGCCTGCAATCAGCATCCCCT
>DASVVJ010000593.1:0-4259 GCA_036389955.1 Myxococcaceae bacterium | reverse complement strand
AGACGAGCGGACGATCGAGCGGCGCCCGCCACCCGTTCAGCCGCCGCCAGCGCTGACTCTTGCTCCAGCCCAGCGCGTCATCCCATCGCTGCATCACGGCATGCACCACCGCGCGCCGCCGCCACAGCCGTGCCGAGTCCTCATCGCTCAGGCGCGACAGGCGCACGTTGGCCCTCCGCTCCTCCGAGGGCACATACCGATAGAGGTGGAAGCGCCGCCTTCCCTCCGTCCACTCCGGGCGCACCCGGGAGCCATCCCCCAGACCCAGAGGCGCGGGGCTGGCGTTCAGCATCAGCTCCAGCGGGCCTCCGGGCGGACGGCGCAGCGCGGGGGGCAACGCCAGAAGCCCCGCCTCCACTTCCGCCACGAGCGCCGCGTCCTCCGAGGCTGGCGCGAGCAACACCACGCCATGGGCCACCTCCAGCGCCGCCACGCGCTCTGACAACGGCACCTCCGCCCTGGCCGGGAGCGCGCTCCCCAGCACCGCCAGCAGTGCCAGCCACCCTCTCACGGCCGCTGCTCCTGGCCTCCATACGTGGCGAGGAAGGCGCGGCCGTCCTCCTCCAGCCGGGGATCGGTCCGGGCCAGCTCTCCCACGCGCCGCAGCCAGGCCGCCGCCCGC
Source organism: Myxococcaceae bacterium (assembly GCA_036389955.1). Classification (GTDB taxonomy): domain Bacteria; phylum Myxococcota; class Myxococcia; order Myxococcales; family Myxococcaceae; genus DATHBR01. The sequence goes on along the minus strand of DASVVJ010000593.1, from coordinate 3,637 downwards.
TCCGGCGTGAGGGTGCGCTCCTCCGCCAGCGCCAGCAATTCATGCCGGTTCGCCCGCAGCAGCCGGCCAAAGATGCCCAGGTGCTCACGGCGGATGCGCGCCAGCGCCGCCAGATCCTCGATGGTGGGCCCCGCTCCCAACGCCAGATCCTCGCGGAGCTGATGGGTGCGCGAGCGCAGGTACGTCTGAGCGGCCCGCGCCACCTCCTGAGGCGCCGGTGAGGGCGGAGGAATCGTCCGCATGCTCCGCTCGATCGCCTGCCAGAAGACCGCCCCCAACCCCGCCGCCGTGAGCCCGATCACGGTGGCCGAGGCCACGGGGTTCTTCTCGCTCGACTCCGAGCTGTCGCTGGACTCGTTCGTGTCCTCCGTGGAGTTGCGCGAGGTGTCGTTCGAGTTGTCCGACGATTCACCGGAGTTGTCCGACGAGTTGCCCGAGTCATTCGACGAGTCGCCCGAACCCTCCGACGAGTTGCCTGAGTTCGAGTCCGAGTTCCCCGAGTCCGAGTTCGAGTCCGAGGCCGCCGAAGAGTCACCCGACTCGGAGGCGAACGCCCCCGAGGGTTCCACCGCGCTCAAAGGCCTCGCCCCCCTGGCTCCGGGGGTCTGACATGCACTTACTGAGAGCCACACCCCCACCCACGCAGCCTTCTTTCCCAAGGTTTTCATGAAGCCTCCCTCCCGTATTGTCGAGAAGCCCACAGATTGGCTCTCGATCAGTTCAGGAGGCCCCTGGGCCTGCTCAGTCGGACATCACGGGGAATGTGAGCAGCCGGCGCATATTGGAGCGGATGCTGCTCTGCGGCACGAGCTGGAAGAGCCGATCCCGGACCCAACGCGCCGCGCCATTCTCCCACTGCGTCAGCTCGCCGAAGCGGCGGGACTGGGTCACGAAGCCGTTGGCCCGGGGCACCCGGATCGCCTGGTATCGGGCCAGGGCCGCGGGCAGGTCCGGCGCGGTGGCCAGGCAGCGCGCGAGCACTACGGCATCCTCCACGGCCTGTCCCCCACCCTGCCCCATGTTCGGTGTCATCGGGTGCGCCGCGTCTCCCAGCAGCGCCACCCGCCCTCGCGCCCACTGGCTCACGGGCGGCCGGTCCTGAATGTCCGTGCGGAAGATGGCCTCCGGGGCCGTCTTCTCGATCAGCGCGCGGATGGGCTCATGCCAGCCGGAGTACCGCGCGAGCAATTCCGCGCGCGAGTCCGCACCGTCGATCGCTCCCTGCGGCGCGTTGGCGGTGGCGAACCAGTAGGTGCGGCCGGAGTCGATGGGCACGATGCCGAACCGGCGCCCCGGGCCCCAGCTCTCCGAGGTGGCGTCGGGATCCGCCACGCCGGGCACCTCGCAGACCCCGCGCCAGCTCGTATAGCCCGCGTACTGGGGCTCGCCGTCGTTCAGTAGCTGCGCGCGCACCGTGGAGCGCAGGCCGTCCGCGCCCACCAGCAGGTCCCCGCGCACTTCGGTGTTGTCCGACAGCCGGGCAAACACGCCCTCCGCGTCGTCGCGGAAGCCCACCACCTGGGTGCCCAGCGTGAGGGGCTCGGGCCCCAGCGCCTTCTGGAGCACCTCCTGGAGCCGGGCCCGGTGGATGGCGATCATCGGCGCGCCGACCTCCTGGGCCATCTCACTGACGAGCATCGTCCCCAGCGTGCGGCCCTGGTCGTCGAGAATGGAGCCGCGCTTCATCACATGGCCCGCCGCGGCCACCTCGGTGTCGAGCCCGATGGCCCGGAACGCCAGCATCGCGTTGGCCTGCATGGTGATGCCGGCGCCCACCGGGCGCAGCTCGGGAGCCCGCTCGAAGATCCGGACGGAGAAGCCCGCGCGGCGCAGCGCCACGCCCAGCGTCAGCCCTCCAATACCGCCCCCTGCGATCAGCACCGTGCGGTTGGTATCCATGTCCCGAGGTGTAGACGCTGCGCACGGCTCGCACAATGGGGTCTGTGCCGCCCATCCCGGTTGTCCCAGGGGCACGGAATGGGGTCTTCTAAGAGGCAATGAGCTCCCAGATCTTCGTTCCCGTGCGCGCCTTCGGCTGGATCCTCGTGCTGCTCCTGGCCGCCTGCGCCAAGTCTCAGGAGATGGTCGCCATCGTGGACGGCGTGGAGTTGCGCGAGGCCGCTCAGGATGACTCGGCCGTGCTGGAGAAGCTGCCGCTGGGAGCCCGCGTCACCGTGCACGGACCCCGTCCCTGGGAGGACGAGGCGTGGCACCGCATCGTGCTGAAGTCGGGCACCCGCTGGACCAGGCTCGAGGGGCTGGCGCCTTTCCCGCTTCGCGGTGAGACGCGGTTCGTCCGGGTGGAAGAGCTGTCCGTGCACGCCACGCGGGATGGCACGGCGCGCGCCGTGGACAAGCTGAAGCTGGGGCAGGAGCTGCAGCTGCTGGCCGTGGAGCCTCCCGGCGCTCCGGAGTATCGCGGCATCATCATGGGAGGAATGCCGAAGGGCTTCGTGGACGGCTTCGGGCTGGGGACGGAGAAGCCCACCACGGCAAACCTGCTGGAGGCCTCGCGCGAGTACCTCAAGCAGGGGAACCTGGAGCATGCCAAGCCGCTGGCCCGCGCGGCCTCGACGATGGCCGAGGGCACTGGCCGCAGCGGCGCGCTCGTCGAGGCGCTCAACCAGGTGGAGTCCGAGCCCGCCGCGCTGACGGAAGAGCTGATCAGCTTCGGAGACAAGGCCTATGGCGAGAACCCGCCGGCCAAGGGCGCCGTGGGCTACATCGTTCCCTACCGCGTCCAGGTTCGCGAGGGCCCGGACCTGAGGGATCCGGTCATCACCCTGCTGCCCGTGAATGGCGCTGTGGAGGTGCTGGACATCCAGGGGCCGTGGGTGAAGGTGGCACCCATCGCGAAGCAGACGCCCTGGATGTCGGTGGACCTGGGGGACCTGGCGAAGATCCAGGGAGGCAAGACCGCCGAACTCTCCGCGGCCCAGCGAGGCGCCCGGACGCGCGGCTATGTGCAGCTGACCTCGCTGCAGTCCAAGCGGCTGAGTGCCACCGAGCACCTGGCGAAGGCCAAGGCCCTGTCGGGTGAGGAGCACGAAGAGCAGCGGCTCGAGATGCTCAAGCGCGCGCTGGTGATCGCCCAGCCGAACGAGGTGGCGCAGGTGGTGCCCGTGCTGATCGACGAGGCCTTTCAGTCCGAGCGCTATCGCCTGGCCGTCGCAGCGGCCGTCCGGATGAAGGAGCCCGAGCGGCAACAGGCGGGCCCCGCCGGACAGGGCTGGAAGATCGAGACGGTCACCAGCCTCTATGGGTGCTCGGGGCCGCCGCTCGAGGCGCAGATCGAACAGGTGTCGTTCACCGCCAGCTCGGACTTCCCGAAGCCGAGCGGCAGTGTCTGTGCGCTCGTCACCGGGTTCTCTTCCCCTTGTGACGTGTGCCTGTCGGACCTCTCCGAGTTCGACGCCGAGGAGCGCCAGCATGTGCTGCGCGACAAGATCGCTGTCGACAGCGCCCTCAACCAGCACGAGAGCATCATCACCGACAACCTCAAGGCCACCACCAACCTGGAGGATGCCTACCCGCGGCCCTCGCGCATGAAGGTCACCGTGCGCGCCGCCCCGAGCGCTCCTCCGGGACGCCTCTTCGTGTTCGAGCTGCCGCTCGAGGTGGATCGCTACCAGCCCAA
>DASVVJ010000592.1:0-21058 GCA_036389955.1 Myxococcaceae bacterium | reverse complement strand
CTGCTCATGGAGCGGCAGAGCCTTCTCCTTGCGCCCCGCCTGCTCCCAGGCTTCGGCCGCGGGGGCCGTCTCCCCGAGCAGTTCCAGCCAACGGGCCCGCCCGGCGGGCTTCTTCTCCTCATCCGCCCGGGCCAGCTCTTTCTGGGCCAGCGCCTTGGCCTCCTCGTCGAGCTTCAGCCGCTGCATGAAGTGGAAGGCCTTGGGCGGCGGCAGCGGGCTGAGCACCTCGACGGCCTCGCGGCGCTGTCCTGCGGTCGCCAGCAGCGTCGCGGCGCCCAGACGATCGCCCCGCTCCACCAGCGCCTTCACCTCGAGGCCCCGGACGCGGTTGGCGCTGGCCATGTCCCGCGCACGCTCGTACGCCTTGCGCGCCTGGGTCAGCTTGTTGGCCCGCTCGTACGCAAGCGCCGCCTGATCGTACTGCCGCGCCCGCTCATACAGCCGCGCCACGTTCTCGAAGTCGCCCTTGGAGACGTAGTGCTCCATCAGCAGCTCGTACGCGCCCGCCTTCTCCAGCGTGGGAGCAATCTGGTCCGGCGGCAGCGCCGCCAGCAGGCGCCGCGACATGTCGAGGTCCTTGGCCTGGACCGCGCAGCGCAGCGCGCTCTTGGTGTCGCCGCCCGCCTCGAAGAGGCGAGCCGCGTCGGCGAAGGAGTTGTTACGCTCGTGGAGCCGGCCCGCGTCACGCGTACGGCCCATGGTCTCCAGTTGCTTGGCCTGCTCGGACCAGTCGCCGGTCAGCTCCGGCATCGGCGGGCGCTCAGCGCGCTCCGGACGATCGGCACGGGGCGGACGCTCGCGGCGCTCACCCCGCTCCGGACGATCTCCACGCGGCGGACGCTCTCCGCGCTCCGGGCGGTCGCCACGCGGCGGACGCTCTCCGCGCTCCGGGCGGTCGCCACGCTCGCGGCGCTCGCCACGCTCAGGACGATCGCCACGCGGCGGACGCTCGGCGCGCTCACCCTCGGCGCGCGCGGGCTCCTCCCGCTCGGGGCCAGGCTGCCGGCCGCTGGCGGTGAAGGCCGCCTCGGCCCGCTCGCGATCCCCCGCGGCACGCCAGGCCTGTCCCACCAGGAACATCACATCCGTGTAGGCGACGTACTTCTCGCGCACCGGGTCCGCCGCCGGAGCCGCCGGAGCCGCCCCCTCGGCCGGAGCCGTGGCACCCTCGGCAGGCGCAGCACCCTCGGCAGGCGCAGCACCCTCCTCGGAAGGCGCAGCACCCTCAGCCGGAGCGGCACCCTCGGCAGGCGCAGCGGCACCCTCAGCGGGCGCGGCGGTCTCGGCCGGAGCCGCACCCTCGGCCGGAGCCGCACCCTCGGCAGGCGCGGGCGTGGCAGCAGCCTCGGGCGCGGGCGGCTTCGGCTGCCGCTGCACGCGCAGCAGCGTGGTGATGAGCCGGCCCTTCGTGTTCAGGTCCAGATCATCCAGCGACTTGAGCCGCATGGGGCGCAGCGACCGCACGATGGCCTCGAGCGGCGCCTTCTGCGCAGCGAAGTCATTCTTCGAGAGCGCCTTCTCCAGCACGCCCAGCTCGGCGATGACTCGCTGGCCCGGGCCGACAGGCCCCTCGTCGTCCCGGCCACGGCCACGGCCACGGCCCGGTCCGTCTCCCCGGCCACCCCGGCCGCCATCGCGGCCTCCAAAGCCACCTCCCCGTCCCCCACCCCCACCTGGCCCGCCGCCCGGTCCGTCCCGGCGAGGACCCTGGCCGGGCCCCCCACGCCCACCACCGCGTGGCCCACCGCTTCCATTCTCCTGAGGCACGTTGCTCTCCCGCTAAAACGCGTAGCGAAGGTTCGGCGTCACCGCGAACCCAACCGAGCCCGCGGACAGCAGATAGTTGCCCGTCACCTCGATGCCCACCGAGAAGTGACGCAGGCGCGTGTAGTACTCCACTCCAGGCCCGGCGAACACCAGAATGTCGGAGTCGGGCAGCAGCAGCTTGGGAGAGAACATGGCCAGCCCCCCTCCCGCGCGCGCGTAAATGAACAGCCGCTCCACGTCCTGGCTGTCCGCGAAACCCTTCAAGTGCACCCGCGCGGTGCCGCCAAACGCCAGCGTCGAGAAGTCACCGGACGCCGCGCCATCCGAATAACCGGTGTAATTGGAGCCGGCCCGGTTGACCGCACCGAGCACGAACGCGCCCAGCGAGAGGCGATTGCCCAGATCGATGCCGATCTCGACCTGAGCCACCTGCCCAGAGGAGAACGGCCGCTCGTCGTCAGCCGCCGGCGGGTTGACGATGAAGAAGGCGCCGCCCTGCACACCGAAGTACAGGCCGCGCTCGATCTCGTCGAACTTCTCGGCCGGCCGGTCATTCACCGGATTGGCGGCAGAAGGAGACTGCTGAGCACTCGCGAGCGCCGGGATACCGAGCACGAAAAACAGAGCGATGGAGGCAAGAGCTTTCATTCGAGCCATGACGTTAGCGCGCCCGAGGGGTTGGGCGCCGGAAAAGCGACGCGGGCGGTCCCGTTACCGGAACCGCCCGCCCACTGCAATTTTTCACCAGCCCGGTGTTATTCGCCGGACGCCTTGAAGATGAACGGGTAGGTGACGACCACCACACCGCCACCCTTGGGCTTGGGGAACAGCCAGGTGCGCACGCGGCCGGCCACGCACGTCTCCAGCTCCGCGTTGCCCGCGGTGGACTGGGCCACCGACGAGGACACCACGCTGCCCTCGGCGTTGATGACGAACTTCACGGCCACCTTACCGGACAGCTTCGGGTACTTGGTGAGCTGGCTCTCGTAGCAGAAGCGAATCTGACCGCGGTTGCGCTGAATCACCTGGCGAATGAGCTCCTTGTCCAGCGAGCCCATGACCAACGGCTCCGAGGAGGTAATGCCCACGTCCACGCTCTGCTTGCCGCCCAGCACGCCCACGCCGGAGCCGTAGCTGGCCGTACCGCCGCCGCGGCCCTTGGTGCCGATGCCGCCGATGCCGATGGTGTCACCGGTGCCGCCGCCACCGCCGCCGCTGCCCTTGATGCCCAGGCCGCCGAAGCCACCCGAGTTGCCCGCCGTGGCGCCGAACATGTTGCCCATGGCGCTCTTGAGCTCGCCGCCCAGGCCCGCGCTGCCGAAGATGGTGGAGACGCCGCCCTTGCCGCCGAAGATCTTCGCCGTCAGCGCGCGGGCCTCGTCCCTCTTGTCCTTCTGGCCCTGAGGAGCCGTGCGCTGGTTGGTCTTGGGCGCCTCCTTCTTGCCCATCTGACCCTCTTCCTTCTTCTGCTTGGCGGCCATCTCGCCGCTCTTCTGCTTCTCCTTCTGCTGGTTGAGCTTCTCCAGGAACTTGTTCTTCTGCGTCTCGGGCGGCTTGATGATGAGCTTGGCCAGGCGCGCGTTGTCGCTGTTGAGCTCGTCGGCGAACTCCTCGCCGTCACCGCTGCGGTTCATCGCGCCGATGACGAACATCGTCCCGGCGAAGAACATGAGCAGGAAGATGTTCAGCGCCCGGTAGTCCACCGAGTCCCCGAACGGCACCACCACCGGCTTGGGCGCCGGCTGGAAGCACACCTCCAGCGTCACTCCGCCCAGATCCACCCAGTAGAAGTCATCCTGCTCGAGCGTGAGCGCGTAGCCCTCGCCCTCGCTGGAGGCCTTGCCGGACTCGATGACCGCCTCGAGCCCCAGCGTCTCCTCCTTGCGCGTCAGCTCGCCCTTGAGCTTCTTGTTGAAGAAGACCGTGTACGTCTGCCCGTCGGTGCGTACCACCTCGGTGCTCGGGCCACCCAGCCGGGTGTCGCCCATGACGAAGTCCACGCCCGCGGCGCTGCCCACCTTGAAGGACCTGGCCTTGCCTGGCGTCAGGAAGAACTCGCCCACGCGCTGGTCGCCCCACATGAAGCGCAGCGACGCGCCCATCGGGCCGCTCGCCTTGCCGCGGCGCACCGTGCGCACGCGCGGCGCGGGCTCCGCCTCCGGCTGCACCTCGGGCTGGGCCTCGAAGGCCACCGGCGCCACCACCTCGTTGCGCTGCGTGGCCGCGAACGACGCGTCCATCGCCTGAGGCTGGGCCACAGCCACGGCCACCGGCGCGGGCTCGGGCGCCACCGGCGCGGACGCGGCCTGGGCCAGCGCCTCGGCCGCAGGAGCCGCCACCGGAATCTTCGTCGTCACGTCCGTGCTGGACACCGCCGCCGCCAGGTTCACCGCGGCCACGGCGGCCGGGTTCTCCAAGCGAATGGTGGTGCCACCCACGCGGATCTCGTCACCAAAGGCGACCTTGCCCTTGTTGACGCGCTTGCCGTTGACGTAGGTGCCCTCCACACTGCCCATGTCGATGATGGACAGCGAGCCATCAGCCCCCACCTCGATGACCGAGTGGATGCGGCTGACCTTCTCGTCATCCAGGCACAGATGCGCCGAGGACAGGCGACCGATCTTGATGATGTCGCGCTCGAAATCCTTCGAGGTGACGAGGCTTTCGCCCTTGAAGACCTTGAGTGTCAGAGGAACGGCCATGACGGCTCCGATGTAGACTTTCTCGTGGTGCAGACACCACGCACTGCAGAAGGTTCCCGGGAAATTTCGGGAATTAAAGCTCGCCCACCGACTGCATCACCTTGTCCTGGAAATCCTCACGGATGCGGATGAGGTTGGAGTGCTTCACCTTCTTGCGCGCTTCGACGTACTCACCGTCCGGCTTGGTGAGGTCGCCCTCGATGGTGTCGTCCTCGAAGTCGATGGTCGTCGTCTTGTTGTAGCGCACGTTGCCCTCGCCACCGCCGCCGCCGCCCGCCTTGTCGTCCTGCGCCAACACCGGACCGGCCGCCAGCACCATGCACACCGCCAGGAGCTTCTTCATCGCGCTCTCCTCATCGGGCCGGAGGGCCCGTTGCGCCACCACTTAATCAGGATTCCAAGATTCGCATCATTCAAGGGGCCCCCGCTACACAGGGGCCCCCGCTTCCGAACACTTGCCTGCGACTAGAACTCGTCAGTCGGCTCGTCCGGATCCGCCGCGATTGGATTCTTCTGCCCCGAGCCGCTCTTGTCCGGCGCAGGCGCAGCCTGTGGCTCCTGCGCGCCGTTGCCCGCGGGAGTCTGCGGAGCACCCTGAGCGCCCTGCCCAGCCTTCTGCTGATCCTCGGCCTTCTTGAGTTCGGCCTGCTGCTGGGCCTGGAGCGCCTCCATCTTCTTGGCCTGATCCTCGGCGGCCTTCGCCTCGGCCTTGGCGTTGATCACCGCCTCGGCCTCGCTCAGCAGCTTGAAGACGGGAGCCTCGGCGCTGAGGGCCACCTCGTCCCCGGCCATGCCGATGTACTTCTTGTACAGCTCCACGGCGCGCTCGGGCGCGTCCTTGGCGCGGTGCAGGATGATGGCGCGGTTGAGGTAGATGGCGGCCATCTTCGGGTCCAGCTTCTCCGCCTCGTCGTACTCCTGCATGGCCTTGTCGTACTGGCCCATGCCCTTGTAGGCGACGCCCAGGTTGAGGTGCGCGGCGGCGTTCTTGCCATCCGCCTGGAGGATCTTCCGCAGGTGCTCCTCGGCGCCGGGGTAGTCCTCGAAGTTGAGCGCCAGCTGCGCCAGGACGATGTGCGAAGGCAGGTAGTCGGCACGCGCCTCCAGCGCGCGCTTGAACTGCAGCCGGGCTCCGTCGGCATCGCCCTCCTGCTGGAGGATGAGGCCCACGGTGTGGTGCAGCTCGGGGTCATTCGCGTCGATCTTCACCGCGCGCACCGCCACCAGCTTGGCCAGCGCCAGCTGCTTGCGGTCCAGGTAGCTGCGCATCATCACCTTGAGCGCGGTGGTGGACTGCGGGTCGCGCATGAGCGCGGCGCGGGAGAACTCCAGCGCCCGGTCATGGTCACCGGTCTGACGGTAGATCTCCGCCAGGCGGGCGCGGCTGGCCGCGTCGTCCGGGTAGCGCTTGAGCACGTCCTGGTACAGCGCCACCGCGCCGGCGATGTCGCCCTCGTTCTGCGACATGACGGCCAGGTTCTCGGAGGCCTGGCGCAGCGAGGGCTTCTTCTTGAGGGCGGAGCGGTACCAGTTCTTCGCCTCGTCCTTCTTGCCCTGGCGCTCGGCCAGAACGCCCATGTTGTAGTCGGCCTCGGCGAGGTTCGGGTCCGCGTCCATGGCGGCCTTGAACTTGCGCTCCAGCGCCGGGTAGTCGACGGCCTTGCTCTTCTTCTGAGCGTCCATCGCCTTCACCGCGTCCTCGAACAGCAGCTTGGCGCGGTTGGAGATGGGAATGGCCTCGGGCTCCTTGGCCGGCCCAGCGGGCTGCTTGGTGCCAGGCTTCGTCGTGCCCGGGCCGGTGGGACCGGTGGCGGTGGACGAGGTGCAGCCGGCGGCCAGCATGGCCACGGCCACCATCCACAGCGAGCTGCGAAGGATGTGGTTGCGGTTCATCATTACAGGAAGTCCTCCGGCTCCTCGTCATCCGAGGCCGTCTTCTTGGGCGAAGTGCCGTCCTGAGCAGGCGCACCCGAGCGAACATCGGTCGCGGTCTGCTCACGCAGCTTGCGGGCCAGGTCGTTCACGTCCTCCTGGACCTCCTCACGCTTGGCGGCCACAGCGGGCTCGTCCTGCACCACCGGCGGCGGCACATCCTGGATAGAGGCCAGGAGGTCCCCGCCAATGACCAGGTCGGCGCCCTTGGTCAGCGCCACCTTGTCCTCCTGCACCTCGGGGAACTGCTCCGGGGCGTAGGTGGAGCGCAGCATCTTCAGGCTCTCGCGCGTGCAGTCGCTGAAGAAGTCCAGCTCATGGCTCTTGGCCACCGCGCTGGCGAAGGCCTCGGTGGCCTTGGCCTTGAGCGGCTGGGCCTGGTTGTCGAACTCGGTGCGGATCGCCATCTCCGTCTCCTCGTCGATGCCCGGGGGCATGGGCGCGTTGGCGATCTTGTCGGCGAACTCGTGGTAGGCCATGCCGATGCGGTGCAGCGCGCAGATGGCGGGCTGGGGCGCGCCGAAGGACACCGTCTGGATGTACTTCTTCTGCACCACGTCCAGCGCGCGGCTCTTGTCGGCGATGGAGGCCTTGAACTTCTCCGGGCTGGCCGGGCGGCCCCAGGTCAGCTTCAGGCGCAGGTACTCACGCCAGTCGGGCTCCACGCTCAGGAAGTGCGCCTGGGCGACGGGCGCCACGGCGGTGGGCTCCAGCTCCTTCTGCACGCGCTTGGGCAGTTCCTCGTAGCGCTCGAGGATGCGGGTGTAGAGGCGGCTGGTGTCCTTGGCGCGCTTGAGCTTGTTCTCGTAGATGTTGACGATGCGGCCCTCGGCGGTGAGGAACTTGTTGTGCCGGGGGATGTTGTCCTTCTCGTAGTCCTCGAGCATCTTCAGTGCCTTGCCGTAGGCGCCGCTCTTCTCGTGCAGCGACACGATGGACAGGAAGATCTGCTCGGCGTCCTTCGTCTTCGGCCACAGCTCCAGGTAGTGCTCGCGATTCTTCAGCGCCTGCTTCAGCTGGCCCAGGCCCTCGCGGTAGGTGGCCGCGTTGAACAGGGCGATCTGCGCCTTGCTCTCGTCCCACTTCTGCGGCACCGCGGCCTTGTCGTCGTCGTCCTTCTTGCCGCCCTTCTTGGCCTTGGCCTTGCCGCCGCCCTTCTCGGCCAGGCTGCGCTCGTAGCCCCTCACGTACAGCTCGTACGTGCTGGCCGCCTGCTCGAAGTCACCGACGGCCTCCTGCGCCTCGGCATTGGCGTAGATGGAGTCCGGCACGAAGCGGCTGCGCGGGTACTTGGCGATGAGCGCCTGGCGCACCTCGACGGCCTTATCCAGCATCTTCGCTTTGAAGTAGTCCACCGACGCGTTGTAGAGCGCCTGGTCGGCGATGTTGGTGGACGGGAAGTCCTTCACGAAGTTGAGGTAGGCCTCGGCCGCCTTGGCGAACTGCTTCTTCTCCTCGAGCTGGGCCACCAGCGCGAACGAGGACTGCTCGATGAGCTTGGACAGGTCCTCGCGGAACTTGCCCACCGCCAGCTTGTCGTTGGCGTAGAACTTCCGGGCCCACTCGTTCACCTTCGCGTAGTCCTTCTGCAGGTTGTACGAGTCGAGCACCAGGTTGGCGGCCACCTCGCCGGCCTTCTCGCCGTTCTCGAACTTGTGGTCCGGGTGCTCGAGCGCGATCTGGCTGAAGCGCTGCACCGCGTCGTCGAAGTGGTTGTAGCGGTAGTAGATGTTGGCCGCCTTGAAGGCGATCTCCACCCGCTTGTCACCCTTGGGCAGGTACTTCAGGTAGCGCTCGCACGCATCCAGCAGGCTCTTCTTCGGCTCGGCGATCTCCAGCTTCTTCTTGATGTCGCCCGTCTCCGGAATCTTCAGCGCGCCCTTCTCCTCGGCGACCTTGACGACCTCGTCATAGGCGAGCACCGCGTTGTAGGCGGCGTTGGGCAGCCACTTGCCGGGCTTGCCGGGCTTGGGGTTGCCCTTGTCGTCCTTGGCCTCGAGCAGCTTGGCGTCCTGCAGCACCACCAGGGTGTAGTTGCGCGAGGACTCCTCGAAGTCCATCAGGTTGTCGTTGAGGAGCTCCGCCCAGAAGAACCGCATGTCGTACGCCTTGGGGTTCTCGGGGAACAGCGTGAGGTAGTCGCGGTAGATGGCGCTGGCGAGCTTGAAGGTCTCCTCGTCACGCGTCTTCTTCGCCTCGTTGTGCCAGGTGACGGCCAGGTTGGACAGGGTGCGCTCGGCCAGCTCGTTCGCCTCGGCCATCAGCTTCTTGTCCTTGTCCTCCTTGACGACGCCAGAGGCCTCCACTTCCTTGGTGATCTTCACCAGCTTGCGCACCTGCGTCACCGTGCGCTCCTTGTTGCCCATGCGCAGCACGCAGTCGACGATCTTCGCCTGGAAGCCCGGAGACTCGGGCGACAGCGGGCGCTCCTTGATGAGCTGGTTGTAGGTGATGGCCGCCTCGCGGTCCTTGCCATCGCCGTAGTACAGGTTGGCCAGCTGCTTCATCATGGCGAAGCGGTCGTCCGGCTTGGTGGCCACCTTGCTGAAGTCGTCGCGGGCCGTCATCACGTCGCCATCGCGCGCGTAGGTGCGCACGTAGTCGCCGCGCGCCTCGCGCACCAGGCTGTTCTTACCGCTCTTGCCGCCGTCCTTCTCCACCGCGTTGGCGCCGGCGAGCTCTCCGTAGAGCACCACCGTCTTGAACATGTCCTTGGCCTTCGCGTAGTCGGCCATGTTGAAGTAGCACCAGCCCTGCTTGTAGAGCGCGAAGGCGTAGTTCTGGCTCTCGGTGAACTCGGCGGCCTTCTGGTAGGCCTGCAGCGCGCGCTCCAGCTCGGGGCGCTTACCCTTCGAGTTGTTGAAGTAGTACTCGCCGAAGGCCAGGTACGCGTCCGGCACGTACTTGCTCTTGGGGTACTTCTCCAGCAGGCGCTTGTAGGCCACCAGGGCCTTCTTGTCCTGACCGTCCTCCATCAGGAAGTTGCCCAGGAAGAAGAGCACCTCGTCGGTGCGCTCGAACTTCGGGTACTCCTGGACGATCTTCGTGTACTGCTCCATGGCCGCCTTGCCGTACTCCTTGGCCTTGGCGAGCAGCTCCGCCTTCTCCGCCTTGGCCTTCTGCTGGCCCGCGGCGTCCTCGCGGTTCATGGCCTTGATGAGATCGTCGTCCTTCCGGTTCGCCTCGAACTCGAAGAACTTCGACTCTTCCCAGTACAGCTCGCCCAGGCGGAACAACAGGCTGGGCTGCTCGGTCTGGTCGGCCGACAGGCTGATGATCTTCCTCAGCGAGGCGATCTGCTCGCGCCGCTTGGAAGCCACCTGCACCTCCACGCCCAGTCGAAACTGGTCGTACTGGAGGGCCGGGGCGTTCTCTTCTTTCTCCTTTTTACGGGAGATGTCGCCAGCGAGCGACTTGTCCACATTGGTGGCCGACTTCTTGCCGAGGTCGGCTTCGCGAGGCGTTTTCTTCCCCTGAGCGGCAGCCGCCGACGTGAGAAGCAAAAGGCCAACGAGGAGCGCGCGACGCATGTCTCTCCTATCCCGAAGCATCCGGTCCTGAACGCTTGCCTGACGGGCAAGTAGCCGGGACTCTTTAGGAATTTCCATTCGAGGGGCGCCACTATGCGCAGGCATTTCAGGGTCGGTCAACTGAACCTGCTCGGCCGCTTCTGATCCGGAAAGCGGGGAGGAAAACTTCCAGAGCCGCTGTGCGGAATGCGTTGGGTAGGCAGCCATGTCGGTCCCCCAGGTTATGGGGGAGGTAGCGCCCGGCTGCCTGGCTGCTCTACCCTGCGATGCGTTCCGGATCATGAGCCTCTTGCCTGAAGGCGCCAGCTTCGAGGAGCTGGTGCAGGACTATTTTCTCGCGGTGCGAGGCGGTGGGCTGATGCTCTCCGCCTTAGACACCGAGCTTCTGACGTCCTGGGCCCAGGAGGGCGTTCCCTTCGAGGTGGTAGCCCGCGGCATTGCTCGGTCCGCCGAGAAAGCCCTGTGGGACACGCGCCCCGGGGAGCCGGTGCTGCGCAGCCTGAGGGCGTGTAGGCGGCAGGTGGAGTCGGAGATCAAACAGTACCGGAACCGGAGCACGGGCGAGGCCGAGGCCGAGCGGCGCCGGAGCCGGACCTGGGAGGAGACGCGGCATGGGCGGCTGCGGGCCTCGGTGGAGCGGCTGGCCGAGCAGCACCCGGAGCTGACCCATCGGGTGGGGCGGCTGCTGGAGTCAGTGCTCGCCACCCCGCCCGCTGAGCCGGCTCAGTTGGACCTCCAGGAGGCGCAGGTATTCCTGGGCTTGCTGCGAGCCCTGCCCTTCCCCGAGCGCGTGCGGATCTGGCGCGAGGCCCGTGGAGAGGGAGCGGAGAGCCAGGGCATGTCCGCGCGCTCCCGGCGGCTGTCGCGGCGCTTCCGGCTGCTGGCGCTGGTGCGGCGCACGCTGGAAATGAAAGAGGTTTAGGCGGATGGGGACACCTGAACACCTGCTCAGCAGGTTGTCTGGCGGGGGGACTGCTATGGATCGCGACGACATGGGGACCAAGGGCAGCGGCGGCGGTGGAGCGTGTGGCGAGTGCGGGGGTCGGACGTACGTGATCGAGCGGCAGGGGGATCGGGCCCATGCGCGCATCTGCAAGTGCTCCGTCACTTGCACCGTCTGCAACGGGCGTGGGCACATCCTGGTGGAGCGCGAGGAGGCCTTCAGCCAGAAGATGGGCACCCGGAAGTATGAGGTGCTGTCCCCGTGCGCGTGCACCCTGCGCACCAAGCGGCTGGCCCGCTACAACCAGGCGGGGCTGCCCGGAGTGGTGGCCCACGCGAACTTCGAGAACTACCGCCCCGCCAAGCCCGAGCAGGACCGGGCCCGCAGCGTGGCGATGCACTTCGCCCACCACTTCGACAAGTCGGGCCCCAACAAGGGCTTCGTGCTCAGCGGACCGGTGGGCACCGGCAAGACGCACCTGCTGGCCTCCACGCTGGCGCACCTGGTGCTCGAGGTGGGCGTGCAGGCCCGCTACGTGGAGATCTCCCTGCTCTACGCCACCATCCGCCGCGGCTTCCAGGAGGGCCGCAGCGGTGGGGAGATCATCGGGCCGCTGTCCGAGGTGGAGGTGCTGGCCATCGACGAGCTGGGCAAGGGCCGCGGCAGCCCGTTCGAGATGGAGACGATGGATGAGCTGATCGCCCGTCGCTACAACGCCCACCGCACCACCCTGTTCGCGACGAATTACTCGCTGGCGTACGAGCGCAAGAACGTGCGCAGCGTGGCGGGCTACCACGCCACCGAGGATGCGAAGACGGCGCTGCGCGAGGCGGAGCTTCTGCGCGAGCGCGTGGGAGAGCGCATCTACAGCCGGCTGTGCGAGATGTGCTCGTTCGTGGAGCTGCCCCGGGACACCCCGGACCGGCGCCACGCCCGGCAGGAGATGGAGTCGCGCACCCAGCCGCCTCCCGCGGGGATGCGCGCCAGCCGCTGAAGGCGCCCCTGTCTGGAATTTTACGGCCGTAGCCTACCCGCCTGGCGAGCGGGCGGGCTTGCAAGGGCACCTCGGTTCTCGGCGCGCCCGCATTTGGTTACGCTGGTGCGACGGACCTGAGCCCCATGACTTCCATCCGCGTCCTCGTGGCGGACAATTCAGCCATTGCCCGCAAGGAGATCTCCCAGATGTTGGGGGCGGATCCGGACCTGGACGTGGTGGCTACCGCGTCCACGGGACGGCTCACGCTGGAGCGTGTGGGGCAGCTCTTGCCGGACGTGCTGGTGCTGGAGCTGGCCATCCCGGATGTGAGCGGGCTGGACGTGCTCAAGGCGCTGCGCAAGCAGGCCCCGTACCTGCCGGTGCTGGTGTTCAGCGCGCTGACGGAGAGCGCGGGAAACATCACGCTGGACGCGCTGGCGCTCGGAGCGAGCGACTACGTGACCAAGCCGCCTCCTGGAGGCGCGCTGGAGCGGGCCCGCGAGACGTTGATCGCCAAGATCAAGGAGCTGTACGCGCGCAACCGGAGCGAGACGCAGCGGGCGCTGGCCTCGCGAAACGTTGATCAGGCGAAGGTTCCGCAGCGGCAGCCCCGGGTGGGCGTGGTGGTGGTGGGCGCGTCGACGGGCGGGCCCAACATGCTGACCGAGGTGCTGTCGACGCTGCCCGCGGATCTGCCGGTGCCGGTGCTGGTGACCCAGCACATGCCTCCGGTCTTCACGAAGCTGTTCGCCGAGCGCTTGAACACCGCCTGCCGTCTGAAGGTGCGTGAGGCGGTGTCCGGCGAGGCGGTGCGCGCGGGGCAGGTGTGGATTGCTCCGGGGGATTTCCACCTGACGGTCACCCGCGAAGGGCCGCAGGTGCGGCTGTTGACGCACCAGGGGCCGCTGGAGAACTCGTGCCGCCCGGCGGTGGACGTGCTCTTCCGCTCGGCGGCGGTGACCTATGGCTCGGGCGTGCTGGCGGTGGTGATGACCGGCATGGGCCAGGACGGACTGAAGGGCTGTCAGGCGGTTCATCAGTCCGGTGGACAGATCATCGTGCAGGATCCGAATACCTGCATCATCGGCAGCATGCCGCGAGCGGTGATTCAGGCCGGCCTGTCACCACAGGTGGTGCCGCTGCAGGAGCTGGGGGCGGAGATTCTCAAGCGCGCCACCCGCGTGCCTCCGCCCCATGGCACGGTCTGACCCCTGGAGAGCAGGCAGGCAGTAGAGCAGGCAGGCAGGGTATCGAGCGCGCACGCGTGAATACCTTCTCTCCATTGCCCCCCAGCAAGGGGCTGCTTGGTGGGAGATGGAGAAAATTCACGTTCCAGCCACGGGGTGGATCGTTTTCGGGGCGGTAGTCCTGGGCCTGCTCCTGGTCGATTTGCTGGTCCACCGTGGCAAGCATGGCGAGTCCAAGCGCAGCGCCATTGCCTGGAGCATCGGGTGGATCGTCCTCGGGCTGGGCTTCAGCGTGTTCGTCTGGCAGGCGTACGGTGCCCGGCCCGCGCAAGAGTACCTGGGAGCGTGGCTCATCGAGAAGAGCCTGAGCCTGGACAACCTCTTCGTCTTCCTCGTCATCTTCCGCAGCCTCTCGGTGCCCGAGGACGAGCAGCGGCGGGTGCTCTTCTGGGGCATCTTCGGAGCGCTGCTCTTCCGGGCCCTGTTCATCTTCGCCGGAGTGGAGGCGCTCGAGCGCTGGCACGCCGTGGTCTACGTGTTCGGCGCCATTCTGCTGTTCACCGCGTACCGGGTGGCGCGCGAGGACCCGTCCAAGGAGCGCGACAGCAAGCTGGTGCACTGGCTGGCCAAGCGGCTGCCGGTGACCACGGAGCTGAACGGCACGCGGTTCTTTGCCCGGCTCAATGGGCGGCGGGTGGCCACGCCCCTGATGGTGGCGCTCATCGCCATCGAACTCACCGACATCGCCTTCGCCGTGGACTCGGTTCCCGCCGCGCTCGCGGTGAGCCATGAGCCGTTCATCGTCTATAGCTCGAACGTGTTCGCCATCATGGGGCTGCGGGCGCTGTACATCGCCCTGGCGCACATCATCACCCAGCTGCGCTACCTGCACTATGGGCTCGCCGCCGTGCTGGCCTTCGCGGGCCTGAAGATGATCATTCCCGACAGCGTGGTGCACGTGCCGCCGCTCGTCTCGGTGGCGATCATCGTGGTGTGCATCGGCCTGTCGGTGGTGGTGAGCCTGCGTGCCCGGAGCAAGCAGCGCCGGACAGTACCGGCGCCGGGGGGCCTGCCGCCCTCCCCTCCTGGAGAGCAGCGCGAGGTGCATGTCTGACGCCCTGCTCGAGCACCCGCGAACATCGTGTTGCGCGCGGTGCCGAAGAGGTGAAGCTTTAGAGTATGAAGGAGCACATGAAGCACGGGTTGCGCATGGGAAGTGCTCTGGCCCTGGGCCTGCTGGTGGCGTGCGCCTCGGGCGCTGGCGCGCTGCGTGACGAGGGCAGCGAGCGCATCGAGGAAGCCATGCGTCCGGAGCTGCATCCGGACGTCATTCCCGAGGGCATCGTGCTGGGAGACGACGCTCCCCCGCTCGCGTCCCCGGAGCCCGAGTTGGCACGAGTCACCGAGTGTGCGCCCTCCTGCAGGGACTTCTCCACGCCTGGACCATGGCTCTACCCGGTGCCGGTGGTCCCGGGGGCTCCCGCGGGACCGTATCCGGGCGCGGTGCGCTTCCACATCGAGGCCCGGCCCGGCGGCAGCATTCCCGGCCTGCTCCCGTAGAACCCGCGTCAGGCCGTGTCGAAGTAGACGCCGCGCACCCAGCGCGCTCCGGTGAACGCCGTTCGCGCGTGCAGCATGCGCCAGTTGTCGTACAGCAGGAAGTCGCCCGCATCGAGGCGGAAGCGGTACTGGTGACGCTCGTCGCGCACCAGCTTGGCGAAGCGGTTGTAGGCGCGGTACCACGCCTCCATCTCGGAGAACGGACGCTGGTGGGGCGCCAGGGTGAAGTAGCTGTAGCGGATGCGAAAGCCCCCGGGGGCGTCGAAGTCGAAGATGGGTGAGACGACCACCCGCTCGAAGGCGCGCTGCTTGCGGTGGAACTTCACGGGCACCGTGCGCAGCTGGTGGAACGCAGGCAGATCGATTTCCGCGAGGTAGTGAGCCGCGGCGAAGGCGTCCACCACGAAGTTCTCACCGCCCTGCTCCGCCGGCCGCTGGCAGTGCAGCAGCTGGTACCGCGGAGGCCGGTCGAGGAAGGGCTGATCCGTGTGGAGCTGGATGGCGCTGTCCGTGTAGCCGAGCTGGTCGGTGTTGCTGTTTGTCGTGTTGTCGGTGCGCAGATCCTCGATGCGCCCGAAGTGGGTCTCGATGACGGACAGCCCCTCGCGGTGCAGCAGCTCGATCAGCGCCTCCGTGTCGAGGCCAAAGCCCTTCACCACGATGAGCCCGGTCTCATCCAGCGTGCTCAGCAGCGTGCGCCCCACCGGCTCCTGGACACTCGCGAAGTTCACGGTGACCGCCGCGGCGTCCGACGGAGGCGGTGGCGTGGGATCCCGATCGGCCGCATACGCGTGGTTGCGAAGCCATGCAGCCGTGTAGCGACTCACCTTCCCGTCCGAACGATCGCCCCAGTCGATATCGAGGGCATCGGCATTCTCGGCCACGCGTACCTCGCGGGGGCGCAGCTCCGGTGGAAGCTCGGAGGAGCAGACGATGCGCTCATGGGTGAGCGGATGCCGATCCAGCTCGGAATTGTGCCGCAGCCAGAACCAGTGGAAGTCGGCGTGGCGGGGGCTCTCGCTGGAAGCGAAGTGAATGCGCAGAAAATCGTCATACGGCTCGAGGCGAGCGATGGGCATGAATCCTCTGGGGCACGGCGGTGGAGAGGGCGTGACAACGCGGCGCGGAGCACTACCGGCCCGTGCTCACGCGGCAGCACCGGGCACGGGCAGAGGGCACCAGGCGTGAGGGAGTGAAGGTTCCTTCGCGCCGCGCGCTAACAACACACGCCACGGCAACAGCAGCCGGTGGCGGTCGTCACAGAGCGGGCGCAGGAGGAAACCATCGTCTGTTCAAAATAAAGACGTGCCCCCCTGCGCGTCAAGCCATCCCAGCTGCCGGCATCACACCCCGAGGAACTCGCGGTGCAGCCGGGCCGTGAGCGGCTTCAGATGGTGCTTGTCCACCAGCAGCGAGAGCTGCAGCGGCGAGGTGTGCACCGCGTGCACCCGCGCGCCCAGCTCCTGCGCAGCCAGCAGCGCCCGGCGCAGGTAGGACCAGTCCGCGTTGATGCCCGCGCCCACGCAGGTGACCGTGCCCACCTGCTCCTGGAGCGACACCGCGTCTCCGAAGCGCACGCTCAGGTCCTTGCGCACCACGTCCAGCCCGTGCACGTCCTGTAGCGGCACCGCGATGTACGCCCGCGGCTCCTGGCCCCGCAGCCCGTCGAAGCTCAGCGCCCGGCCCCGCACGCCTCGCGCGTCGAGGAACTCGAGCAGCTCCGGCAGCTTCACCCGCTCGGACACCGCGGACAGCACCGCCATCTCCTGCTCCGACGTCACCCCTTTCACGCGGGTGTCCGAGGGCGCCGACAGCTCCTGCACCGGTGTGCCCGTGCCCTGTGCGTGCGCCGTGCGCGCCAGAATCACGATGCCCTTGGCCTTGGCGAACTCGACTGCCTGCGCGTTGAGCACCTTGGCGCCCGCGCTCGCCAGCTCCTGCATCTCGTCGTACGAAAGCGACTCCAGCTTGCGCGCCTCGGGCACCACCCGCGGGTCCGCGCTGAACACGCCGTCCACGTCGGAATAGATTTCACACGCCTCGGCCTCGAGCGCCGCCGCCAGCGCCACCGCCGTGGTGTCCGAGCCCCCACGCCCCAGCGTCGTCACCTCCTTCTTGTACGAGACGCCCTGGTAGCCGGCCACGATGACCACCTTGTTGCGGTCCAGCTCTTCGAAGATGCGGTAGGGGCGCACCTCGACGATGCGCGCCTGCGAGTGCGCATCGTTGGTGATGATGCCGCTCTGACTGCCCGTGAAGCTGATGGCCGGCACCCCCAGTTCCTGCAGCGCCATGGACAGCAGCGCCATGGAGATGCGCTCGCCACAGGTGAGCAGCATGTCCAGCTCGCGCCGCGGGGGATCCGGGGACACCTGCTTGGCCAGCGCCAGCAGCTCGTCCGTCGTGTCTCCCATGGCGGAGACCACCACCACCACCTGGTAGCCCGCCTCGCGCCGGGCGCGCACCCGCTGGGCCACCTTGCGAATCTTCTCCACATCGGCGACCGAGGAGCCGCCGTACTTCTGAACCACGATGGGCATGACCCGCCTCACTTCCCCTTGGGACGTGGCTGGAAAACCACGCCGATACACCTCTATGCAGGACCCTGGCCAACACCGAAAACGCCTCCAGCAGGCAGGCAGCCGTCTTCTTGACACATCCCTGTAGCGTGGTTTGAAGGCTTCGCGAAGGAGCCTTCACATGCCGATGATCGAGGTTCAGAACCTCACCAAGCGTTACCGGGATCGGATGGCCATCGAAGGCCTGTCCTTCACCGTCAACGAGGGGGAGATCCTCGGCTTTCTGGGCCCCAATGGCGCCGGAAAGTCGACGACGATGAAGCTCCTCACCGGGTTTCTGCCTCCCTCGGCGGGGACGGCCCGGGTGGCGGGGTTCGACGTGTTCGAGCAGCCGCTGGAGGTGAAGCGGCGCATCGGCTACCTGCCGGAGACTCCGCCGCTGTACCCGGAGATGACGGTGCGCGGCTACCTGAAGTTCGTGGCCTCGCTCAAGCGGCTGCCCGGCCGGGGGTTGAAGGCCGAGGTGGAGCGCGTGGCCGGGCTCACCGGGGTGACGGATGTGATGGATCGCGTCATCCAGAACCTGTCCAAGGGCTACAAGCAGCGGGTGGGGATTGCCCAGGCGCTGCTGGGCTCACCGCCGGTCATCATCCTCGACGAGCCCACCGAGGGACTCGACCCGTCCCAGCGCGCCGATGTCCGCTCGCTCATCAAGAGCCTAGCGGGCAAACACACCGTCATCCTGTCCACGCACATCCTGCCGGAGGTGACGATGACGTGTGAGAAGGTGCTCATCATCAACCAGGGGAAGATGGTCGCCTACGACGAGATCCGGAAGCTGGCCACGGTGCACGGCGGCCAGGCCGCGAACGTCTCGCTCGAGGAGATCTTCATCAAGCTGACGGCGGCCTGAGCCGCGCTCCCCGCTCCCTGCCTTCGAGAGGATCTCTCATGCGTGTCGCCCTGGCGATTGCCCGCAAGGAACTGTCCATCTACTTCACCACCCCGTGGGCCTACGTGGTCTTCACGGCGATCGTGGCCATCTCCTCGTTCTTCTTCATGGGCCTGCTGCAGACGTTCCAACAGGTGCAGGAGCTGGCCCAGTCGGTCGGCTGGAGCCAGCTGCCGGCCGAGTCCGCCGCCTACCGCAACCTCACCGACGGGGTGGTGGTGCAGCTGTGGGGCGTGCTGCTCATCCTCACGCTCTTCGTGGCGCCCTTCCTGTCCATGCGGCTGTTCGCCGAGGAGAAGCGCAACAAGACCTTCGAGCTGCTGATGACGACGCCGGTGCGCCCGGTGGAGCTGGTGCTGGGCAAGTACCTGGGCGGGCTGGGCATCATCGGCACGGCGCTGGGGCTGACGCTCATCTTCCCGCTGATGCTGTCGGCGTTTGGCTCGAGTGAGTCCGGCTCCGTGCTGGAGTGGCCCACGGTGCTGCTGGGCTATGGGGCGGTGCTGCTGTGGGGCGCCACCTGCATGGCGGTGGGGATGTTCATCTCCTCGCTGACCGAGAGCCAGATGGTGGCCTCGCTGCTCACCTTCGCGGTGCTGCTGCCGTGGATGCTGCTGCGCGGCGTGGCCCAGGGCGTGGAAGAGCCGTTGCGCTCCTTGCTCGGCTACCTGGCCTTCGATTCGCAGTTGCAGCACCTGCTCCAGGGCGTGCTGGACGTGAAGGCGCTGGTGTTCTTCCTCTCCGTCATCCTCTTCTCGCTGCTGCTCACCCACCGCACGGTGGAGGCGCAGCGCTGGGCCTAGCCATGAGCACCTCCACGATTGGGAAAATCCTCGGCGCGCTCGGGCTGCTGCTGCTGCTGTCGAGCCCCTTCACCCTGTTCCTCACCTCGGGCTCGGTGGCGCTCACCGCCGGCAAGGCGGTGGTGGGCCTGGCGCTGCTGGGCGTCTACTTCGCCACCAACCTCAAGCAGTTCGGCCAGCTCGCCACGCGCCGCTCCAGCTTCTTCTTCGGCACCTCGGCGCTGGTCGCGGTGGGCACGCTGGGCGCCCTGGTGGGCCTCAACTACCTGGCCTTCAAGCAGAACAAGAGCTGGGACCTGACGGAGCAGAAGATCTTCACCCTGTCGCCGCAGACGAGCGCCACGCTCTCCGGGCTCAAGGAGAAGGTGCACGCCATTGGCTTCCTGCCTCCGGGCCATGCGGCCTACGAGACGGTGGAGCAGCTCTTCCAGCGCTACCACGCCGAGGCGCCGGAGAAGTTCGAGTACTCCCTCAAGGACCCGGCCCGGCACCCGGACCTGGCGGCGAAGTACCAGCTCAAGGACGGACAGGCGACGATCGTGCTGGTGCGTGGCGAGGCTCACAGCCTGCTGCACACCATCTCCGAGCAGGACCTGACCAACGCGCTGATCAAGCTGCACTCGGTGGGCTCGCAGAAGGTGTACTTCCTCAGCGGGCACGGCGAGTGGCCGCTGGAGGCCGAGGAGGCCCGGCCCGGTGATCCGGGCGCCAGCGTGTCCGAGTTCCGCAAGCAGCTCATCCGCGAGGGCTACACCGCCGAGGAGCTCAACCTCGCGGGCCAGAACGCGCTGCCCCGGGACGCGTCGCTGGTCATCATCGCCGGCGCGCGGGCGCCCTACACCGTGCGAGAGCAGGAAGCGCTGCGCCAGTACCTCGCGGCGGGCGGACGGATGCTCTACTTCGCGGAGATGGCCGCCGATCCGAAGTTGGAGGATCTGCTGGCCGAGTACGGCGTGGAGGTGGACGCGGGCCTGGCCGCCGATCCGCAGTACAACAGCGGCAACCCGTACGCGCTCGTCTCGCAGTTCTTCGGCCAGCACGAGATGACGCGGCCCCTGGCCCAGCGCAAGCTCAACCTCGAGTTCCCCACCGCGCGCAGCCTCACCGTGCTGCGCCAGGGCATGGCTCCGGGAGTGAAGACGGAGGCGGTGGTGCTCAGCTCCCCGTTCGCCTGGGTGGAGCTGACGCCGGCGGCGGACGCCACGCCCTCGGATGGCGAGAAGTCCGGGCAGCTCACCCTGGTGGCCTCGGCCACGCGGCCCACGAAGGATGCACAGGACAAGCGCTTCGACGAGGCGCGCGTGGTGGTGTTGGGTGAGTCGGAGATCCTCCTGGACGCCAACTGGGGCCACGAGGCCAACCGCAACCTGGTGATGAACGCCCTGGGCTGGGCCACCCACCAGGTGGAGAAGATCACCATCCGCCCGCCCAACCGCGAGGTGTCCACGCTGAAGATGGATACCCCCATGCTGGAGCGGCTGCGCTTCGTGTCCACGGACCTGTTGCCCCTGTCGCTCATGGGCATGGGCGTGGCCATCTGGCTGACGAGGCGCAACAAGTGAAGCAGCCCCTGGTCACCCTGCTGATCTTCGCCGTGGCCGCAGGGCTCTGCGCGTGCGGAGGCTCCAAGCAGGAGGATGCCCAGTCCCAGCGCAGGGCGCCGGCCGAGAAGCGCTCCGATACGAGCACACCTAGCGCGGACGAGCAGGAGCGTGGGCCCGCTGCCACGGCCGTCTTCACCCAGCTCACCGTGCAGGCCCGGGGCAGCACCACCACGCTGGAACGTGAGGGAGATTCCTGGCGGATCACCTCGCCCGTGGCGGCCCCGGCGGAGAAGTGGGTCGTGGATACCATCACGAACCAGCTCCAGGCTCTGAAGTTCAAGGCCACCGTGGCGGAGGCTCCCAGCGACGCAGACCTCGAGAAGTACGGGCTGAAGCCTCCCGTCTTCACGGTGTCGGCCAAGGGCTACCTTCCGGATGCCTCGGGCGGCGGCAAGGATGACCCGGCCCGCCAGCACTCGCTGACGCTGCACGGAGGCCTCGAGAATCCCTTCGATGGCTCGGTGTACGTGCGCCGCGATGACGATCCGCGCGTGTATTCCGCGGACGGCGCGCTGCGCTACGCGCTGGAGAAAGATGTGTATGTCCTGCGCGCGAAGGAATTCCTCGGGCTGGATGAAGCTCA
>DASVVJ010000591.1:0-1736 GCA_036389955.1 Myxococcaceae bacterium | reverse complement strand
TCGAACTGGACGCGCACCCCGGGCTGCTTCTCCGCCAGATCGAGCAGGAGCTTGTTCAGGTCCCCGCGCAGCACGCAGTTCAACGCTTCGCCCTGGTTGCCGTAAGGCTGGGACTCGAGCGTGCCGTCCGGCATGTGCACCACCCGCCGGCGCAACGGCAGCGTGATGGCGCGCACCTCCTGGCCGATGCCCGCCGCATCCAGCGCCTTCATGCCCCGGGTGCACAGGGTGAGGTTGAGCGCGGACTTGGGCGCCGCGGGCCGCCCCTCCCCGGCCTCGACGGGCCGGCGGGGATCCGGGTACCGGTCATAAACTTCGACCGGGTAGCCCAACTTCGCCAAGTAGATGGACAGCAGCGAGCCCACCAATCCCGCGCCCACCACCAGCACTGGCTCGCCGCTCCGAGACGACGGAGAGGACATTGACCGCATCACGCTGAGGGCCATACCCACCTCTTTGGAGGGACCCTTTGGATTGAGGGCTGGGTAGAGCGTGACTCAGCTTTACTTAGTTTTAAAGAATCCCATGGGTAGCTTTTATTTCATGGATTCCACGGAATAGGGACTCAGAACCTCTGGCCGAACCACGCCCTCAGGAGTGCTCGTGCCACCCGTGGTGGGCCAGCGGTGGTTGCCAATGTGAAACCGCCCAGGTCCGCCAGCGGAGGCAACGGAGCGGTGGTGGAGCGCCAGGGGACAAGGCCTCGGGTGGCGGCGGCTGAGGTGCGGCGGCCAGCAGGAGGGCGCTGAGCAAGAGCGCAGGTGAACTCATGCGCGCGCGTTCTAGCTACAACCGGGGTTACCCTCACGCGGATCACCGGAGGACACCTTCGACTCCGGGAGCACGCGGGCCAAATCCTACCGCAGCGTCACTGCTGGTACGAAGGCCTGAGCCTACCTGCCCCTTTCTCCGGAAATGCCTGGAGGCGAGACTCGCGAGGTTCTTGGCATTCCTTGGCCATTTGAGAGGCTATCGCCATGGAAGAGAGCGCCTTCGTGAATGTTCCGGTAGTGCGCGCCACACGTGAGAACGTGTCTGACTATGGCCTGTTCATCGGGACCGATGTGCCACAGCCTGGGCTGTCCATTCCCTTCTACAAAGGCTCGGTGGAGGAGGGACATAACCTGCCCTTCCGCTATCACGACATGGCTGTGGCCCGCACCGCGCGTATCCACCCACGGCCCGGTGAGGTGATATGGCTCGAGCGGCATCTGCGGATGACACAACTCTTCGTGGGTCTGGGAGACGCGCCGATGGCCCTGGTGCTGGGCAGGCCCAATCACCAACAGGGAAAAGAGGTCCCCGACCTGGAGCAGCTCAAGGCCTTTGTCTTTCCTCCAGGTCATGGGCTCATGCTGCACCTCGGCACCTGGCACGACTTTCCCATGGCGATTGCTCAGCCCGTCACCATCCTGACCCTGAACTCGGAAGAGGTGGTCAAGGCGCTCGCCGCGCAGAAGGTCCCCGCAGAGATGGACCGCGGGGATGTGTACAAGATAAACATACAGCATCGAACGGGGAAAGCCCTGAGAGTCCACCTGCAGTAGACAGGTCTCGGGCGGTCTCTTTCCTGGCAACGAACTCGACAGGAGTCAGTCCATATGAGCTCTCACGACACCCGATTCATGCTGGAGGCCATTTCACTTTCCATGAGGAATGTACGCGAGGGGGGCAGGCCCTTCGGTACCGTGATCGTCAAGGATGACAAGATCATCGCCACGGGCACCAATCAGGTC
>DASVVJ010000590.1:0-4532 GCA_036389955.1 Myxococcaceae bacterium | reverse complement strand
TTCCAAGGCCAGACGCACACCGGCGGGCTGCCACCGCCCGATCCGCGTGCCATCCAGGTGTACCTGGAGATCGCACTCCACCCTCCCAGCAACCGCCAGGAAGGCATCGAGGTGCAGATGAAGATCCTCCGGGCGCTTGCGGGCCGAGGGGTTCCCTTCGACGAGCAGGCGTATCGGCGCAGGGTGGAGCGGATCTTCGACCGCGCCCGCGACATCTCCGCCGCGCAGAACCACGGACTGGTGCCCTCCCCCACCCGCGAGCAGGCCGAGGCGCTCCGGCGCCTGCGCGTGCCCACGCTCGTCATCCACGGGACGGACGACCCGATGTTTCCCGCCGCGCATGGCACTGCCACGGCCGAGGCCATCCCGGGCGCCAAGCTGCTCATGCTGGAGGGGCTGGGCCATGATCTCCCCCGCGCGCTGCACGGGGAGTTCGCCCGGGCGATCCTCGCGCACACCGGTGCGAAAGCCTGACGCCGAGCCAAGCTCGGCCGAAAAAGAAAACCCCGGCTCGCCAGATGGCGGCCGGGGTTTCGCTACAGCCCTTACTGCGATGTGGAGGCGGCGGGAATCGAACCCGCGTCCGAAAGCCTTCCGCTCTTTGACCCTACGTGCGTAGTCCGCGTTTTGCTACGTCCCCAAGGCTCCCACGGACGGGATACTCAGAGCCGGTCCTGGAAGATCTCGCCACCTCGGGTCCAGGACCCCTCGGCAGCCAGCCCGCATTATGACGGTCCTACCCCACCCCACGGGCCGAGAGCGGGAGGACCGCGCGCTAAAAGCTGGTTTTAGGCAGCCAGCGCGAGCTCAACGTTGTCGTTGGCTTTTGTGTCTGTGTCGGCGATTTTTACGAGTCACTGACAAACTCGGCACGCGTCTCGAACTTCTATGCCCCCGTCGAAGCCAGGTCGCCCCCTTGTTGGTTCTACCCTACGTTAACCGCTGACGGGGCCCCGTCAATCCTCCTGACGCCTGGATCCGCACCGGCTCCCACGCTGCCCGACACAAGCTGTCAAGCTCGCCTCCCCACCAGCCCACCGAGCGCATAGGGTGGCCTGCATGCGACGATTCCTTCCCCTCCTGCTGCTTCTGCTGGCGGCGGCCCGGCCGGCCACAGCCCAGCCGCGCGACGATGCCTTCCCCTACACCCTGAAGACCGAGCGCCTGCCCAACGGGCTCACGGTCGTGCGCGTGCCTTTCCAGTCGCCGGGCCTGGTTGCCTACTACACCGTGGTGCGCGTGGGCTCTCGCAACGAGGTGGAGCCCGGCAAGACGGGCTTCGCTCACTTCTTCGAGCACATGATGTTCAAGGGCACGAAGAAGCACCCCGAGGGCGAGCGCGAGCGCATCCTCGCCACCTACGGCTTCGACGACAATGCCTTCACCACCGATGACTTCACCGTCTACCACTCGTACGGGCCCACCGCCGGGCTCGACGCCCTCATCGAGCTGGAGGCGGACCGGTTCCGCAACCTCGAGTACGCCGAGCCCTCGTTCCGCACCGAGGCCCTCGCGGTGCTCGGCGAGTACCACAAGAGCGAGGTGCGCCCGGATCTGAAGATGGAGGAGCGCCTGCTCGGCACCGCCTTCCAGAAGCACACCTACCGGCACACCACCATTGGCTTCTACGAGGACATTCAGGCCATGCCCGAGGCCTATGCGTACAGCCGCTCCTTCTTCGAGCGCTGGTACACCCCGGACAACAGCCTCCTCTTCATCGTCGGCGACTTTGATGACGAGGCCGTCATGAAGCAGATCCGTGAGCACTACGGCCCGTGGGACCGCAAGGCCGCACAGATCACCATCCCCACCGAGCCGCCTCAGAAGGAGAAGCGCTCGGCGCACATCGACTGGCCCTCGAGCACCCTGCCCCGCCACGTGCTCTCCTGGCGCACGCCCGCCGCCTCGCTCACCACGCCCAGCGGCGCCATCCAGTCGGTCCTCGCCGCCTACCTGGTGGGCCCCACCAGCCCGCTCTACAAGGAGCTCGTCCTCGAGAAACAGCTTGCTGAGACCGTTGGCAGCGACTTCTACCCGCACCGGGACCCATACCTGCTCAGCCTGGCCGCTACCCTCAAGTCCGAGGAGCACCGCGCCACCGTGGACGCCGCCCTCACCCGCGCCGTGCGCGAGCTGGCCTCCGGCAAGGTGGACGCCGCCCGTGTGAAGGCCATCCAGAGCAACATCCGCTATGGCCTGCTGATGAACCTGGAGGCCCCCGATGACGTCGCTGTCCAGCTCGCCTTGTACGCCGGCATCTTCGGCACCCCGGACGCGATCTCCCGCCACCTTCAGAACATCTCCCGCGTCCAGCCTCAGCAGCTCGTCTCCTTCGCGAAGACCTACCTGGTCGACTCCAACCTCACCGTGCTCACCCTCACGCCCGCCAACGGAGGGACGAAGTGATGAACGCTCTGATCCGCACGTCGCTTGCCCTCGGTGCCGCGCTGTGGCTCGGCGCCTGCGCCACCACGCCTCAGCCTTCGCCCGAGCCTCCCGCCGCTCCCGCTCCGGCGCCTGCCACGCCCGCCGCGCCTCCCAGGGCCCAGGCTCCCGCCGCAGCGCCCACGAGCGTACCGGCCATGCCGCTGAAGCAGCCGGCGCCCCTGCAGTTCGTCGTCCATGCCAACCCTCAGAACCCGATCATCAGCTTCCGGCTCGTCTTCCACGCCGGTTCCATTGACGATCCGAAGGGCAAGGAAGGCCTCACCGCGCTCACCGCCAACCTGCTCTCCGAGGGCGGGACGCGGGAGCTCACCTCCGCTCAGCTCCTGGAGGCGCTCTTCCCCATGGCCGCCGAGCTGGAGGTGGTGCCGGACAAGGAGTTCACCACCTTCTCGGGCCGCGTCCACAAGGACTTCCTGCCCCGCTTCCTGAAGATCTTCACCGATACCCTGCTGGAGCCCCGCTACGAGCCTGGCGAGTTCGAGCGCCTGCGCACCGACGCCCTCAACACCGTGCGCAACCGGCTGCGGACCGAGAATGACGAGAAGCTGGGCCAGGTCGCCCTCGACGCGCTCCTCTACAAGGGCCACCCGTATGCTCACTTCGTGGGCGGCACCGTGAAGGGCCTGGAGTCCCTCACGCTCGACGACGTGAAGGCCCACGCCCGCCGCGTCTTCACCCAGGACCGGCTCGTCATCGGTCTGGCCGGCCCGGTGGACGAGGCGCTGCGCAAGTCCATCACCGCCCGTCTGTCCGCCCTGCCCGCCACCGGTGCCCCGCGCGTGGCCCTGCCCGCCGTGACGAACGTGCCGGGCCGCGCCGTCGTGCTCCAGAAGCCCACCTCCTCCACCGCCATCTCCATGGGCTACGTGACGCCCCTGCGCCGCGGTGATCCGGACTTCTTCCCGGTGGCCTTCGCCCTCTCGTACCTCGGTGAGCACCGCCAGTCCCACGGCGTGCTCTTCCAGGAGCTGCGCGAGAAGCGCGGCCTCAACTACGGCAACTACGCCTACGCCGAACACTTCATGGAGCACCGCGGCACCACCTACGCCCGCCCCAACATCGCCCGGACGCAGCAGGACATCACCCTGTGGGTGCGCCCCGTCGTCCCCACCAACGCCGTGTTCGCCTCCCACGGCGCCGTCTACTACCTGAACCGGCTCGTCCAGCAGGGCATCCCGCGCGACCAGTTCGAGCAGACCCGCGGCTTCCTGCTCAGCTACTCGCGCCTGTGGGAGCAGACGGATCAGCGCCGCCTGGGCTACGCCATCGACTCGCTCTTCTACGGCACCCCGGACTTCCTCGAGCAGTTCCGCAAGGCCCTCTCGGACATGACGCCCGAGTCCGTGCAGGAGGCCGTGCGCCGCCGCCTACACCCAGGCGCGCTCAGCTTCGCCTTCGTCACCCAGGACGCTCCGGCGCTCGTCTCCGCGCTCAAGTCCCCCGCCCCCGCCCCCATCTCCTACGCGTCTCCCAAGACGCCCGAGCTGCTCGCCGAGGACAAGGCCATCCTTCAGCACCCGCTGCCCCTGCGCCTGGAGGCCCTCGAGGTGCTCTCCGCCAGCGACTTCATGGAGCAGTAGCTTCCCGCTCCAAAGCAGAGGCCCCGGTGTCGGCTTGAGCCGACCCGGGGCCTCCGTGCTTCATGGTGCCTGGTTACGCAGAACCCTCACCCCGGCCCTCTCCCGAAGGGAGAGGGTGTTGCGGCGGCGAGGTGGCTGCAGCAGCGTTCAGGATTAGTACGTGACCGTCACGTTGCTCGAGCAGGTCGTCGTCCCGGCGTTGCACACCCGGTACGTGTAGGTGCCCGCCGCGCTCAGCGTGTCCGTGTGCGCTCCGTCGTTGGCCGTGGTGGTGATCCGCGCGTTGTTGCGGAACACGTCCACGTTGGTGCCGCTGGCGCCGGACCACGTGAGGTCCGCGTAGCGCTTCTTGCCCGAGACACGCTTGGCCACCGACAGCGAGATGCTCGCGGGCACCGACACCGTCACCGTCTGCGTGCGCGTGCTGGTCAGGCCCTGGCTGTCCGTCACCGTCAGCGACACCGTGTAGCTGCCCGCCGCCGCGTAGGTCTTGTTCGGGCTCGC
>DASVVJ010000589.1:0-5717 GCA_036389955.1 Myxococcaceae bacterium | reverse complement strand
GGCCCACTCGTACAGAGGCACGCCTTCCACCCACTCCATCACGAGGTACGGAAAGGATGTACCCTCCGGCGCCGTCCAGGCGCCTGACTCCAGCAGCCGGGGCACATTCGGGTGGCGGATGCGCGAGAGCAGCTCCACCTCCCGCTCGAAGCGCTCGTCCCCCGCGTGCAGCGCCAGCTTCAAGGCTCCAGCCCTTGCGCCCTCCTGACTTACTGGCTCGGCGAGATAGATGGCTCCGTAGGAACCCTGGGCGCTCCGCTTCACCACCCTCCAGGAGCCCACCTGGGTGCCAGGCCTCAATGCGCCGTTGTCTCCTCCGTGGCGACGCTCCATGGGAAGCCCTCCTACCTCTCAGGGCCCCATCCCACTTCAAACCTGGGGAGTTGTCCAGCGGTCAGGACAGGTTCGCCGAACCCTCACCCCAGCCCTCTCCCGAAGGGAGAGGGGGCTTGCTTCAGCGGACCTTCTTGAGCTCCGTCACGAACGGCCGAGGCTCCAGGAACCCGGTGACGCGCGGGTCCTTGAGAATCTCTCCACCCGACGAGACGAACGCCACCGTGGGCAGGCCCTGCACCCCGAACCGGTCCATCAGCATCTCGATCGCATCCTCGCTGTTCGTCGCGTCGATCTTGATGTTCAGGAAGCGCCCCGACTCCGTGATGACTTCCATCGCCGGGTACGTCTCGCGATCCAGCTCCTTACAGGCTGCGCACCAGTCCGCGTAGAAGTCGATCATCACCGGCTTGCCCGCGCTGCGCGCGCTGGCCAGCACCTTCTCGAACTCCTCGGTGGAGAACGAGGACTTCTTCTGCGGCATCACATGGTGCCACTGGAAGGTCGGCGCCACCGTCGGCTCGGCCCACCCCAGCTTCACCCAGAGCTGGCCCGTGGAGCCCGCATCCAGCGCGCCCCCACGCACCACCAGCGCCACCACCACCAGCGCCACGCCCAGCGCCTTGGCCGAGAACTCACGCGCGTTCGACTTGAAAGACAGGTGCACCGCGCCAAACAGCACGCCCACCATCGCCAGCACCGCGGCAATCACCGCGCCGGGCACGCTGCCCAGCTGCGCCGCCATGCCCTTCACCGTCTCACGCGCCCAGGGGAACGCGTCCTTCACGTAGGTGAAGGCCAGCGCCACCAGCACGATGCCCAGCACGCTCTTCACCCACTCCATCCACACGCCGCCCTTGGGCAGCCGCACCGTGAACACGCCAATCAGGAAGAACGGCACCCCGATGCCCAGCGCGTAGATGAACAGCAGCCCCGCGCCCAGCCCCGTGTTCGCCGTCTTCGCCACGAAGGCCAGCAGGCCCGTGAGCACCGGCCCCGTGCACGGCGCCGCCAGGAAGCCCGACACGCTGCCCATCAGGAACGAGCCGGCCACGCCCGCCCCGCCCACCGTGGTCAGCTTCTGCTGCATGCTCGAGGGCAGCGCCAACTCGAACGCGCCGAACATGGATGAGGCCAGCACCAGCAGGAACACCGCCAGCCCCGTCACCACCCCGGGGTGGCCCAGCATCGAGCCGAACGCCTGCCCCGTCTTGGCCGCCAGCACTCCGAGCGCGCTGAACACCGCTCCCATGCCGACGATGTACGAAGAGGTAAGCACCAGCGCCCTACCCCGCCCCTCCGCCTTCCGAGCACCGAAGACGGAAACCGTGATGGGGATGAGCGGGTAGACGCACGGCGTCAACGCCGTAAGCAGGCCGCCCAGGAAGACGACCGCCGCACCGATCGCGAAGCTGCCGCTCTCGAGGAACTGAGCGGCATCCAGCCCCGCGCTGGGGCCAGTGGGCAACAGCCAGGGAATGAGCGCCACGGCAAGGCCGCACACCGCGGCGAGAATTCCGACTTTCTTCACGCGACCAACCTCCTGTTGCCCCCTCGCCCCCTTTATATACGCCGGGCCGGGGCCCGGTTACTGCGGCTGCTGGGGAGTGGGAACTTTCAGGCCCGCAGAACGCGCGAGACCCATCACCCCTTCCACAGCCGCGGCGATGTAACCGAATGGATTGGCGCCATCCACCGCCGTGACGTGCACCTCGCCCATCTTCTGCTGGAAGGCGGCCGCCACCTGAGGCAGCTGCTGCGCCAGCGTCATCTGGATGACCTCCGGGCTGAGCGTGTTCTCGATCTCCCGCATCGTCTTGGCCCGGCCCAGCTCCAGCTCCTGCGCCACGCTGAGCTTCTTCGTCTCCAGCTCGGCGATGGCCAGCTCCGCCTCGGCGATGGCACGGCGCGCCTGCGCCAGCTGCACCTGGGCCTTGAGCCGCTCCACCTCCTGCATCGCCGCCGAGAGCTGCCCCTCGTGCCGGGCGGAGGCCGCCTCGCGCTCGTGGCGGATGCGCTCCAGCTCCACCTCCTGCTCGTGGCGGATGCGCTCCAGCTCCGCCTCGGCCTTGGCCCCCGCCATGGCCCGCTCGTGCGCCAGCTCGCTCTCCGCCATGGCACGCTCGTGCGCCAGCTTGGCGTCCGCCTGCCGCGCCTCGCTCGCCAGCTGCTCCAGCCGCAGCTTCTCCTCGGCCTCCTGCTTGCGCTGGCGCAGCTCCAGCTCCGCGTTCAGCTTGGCGACCGCCGCCTCCCGCTCGGCCGCTGCCATTGCCTGCTTGAGCGTACGGTCCTGCGCCAGCTTGGTCTCCGCCACCTTTGCCTCGGTGGCCAGCACCTCCAGCTTCGCCGCCTCTTCCGCCCGCTGCTTGCGCTGGCGGACCTCCACCTCGGTGTTCAGCTTGGCCAGCGTCACCTCGCGTTCGGTGGCCGCCTGTCCCTGCTTGAGCGTGCGCTCCTGCGCCTGCTGGGCCTCCGCCACGCGCGCTTCGGAGGACAGCGCCTCCAGCCGGGCCCCCTCTTCCGTCTCCTGGCGCTTCTGGCGCACCTCCTCGTCCGCCGCCAGCTTCGTCAGGGCGATGACGCGCTCGGCCTCCGCCTCCTCGCGCCGCAGGAAGCGCTCTTTGGCCAGCTCCGCCTCGCGCGCCTGCCGCTCCTGCTCCCGGCGGTAGCGTGCCTGCATGTTCTCGAAGACGGTGGCGCTGAGCACCCGCACGTCCTGAATCTCAATCGTGTCGATGACGACGCCCCAGCCCGCCTCCGTCTTGTCATCCAGCCGGCCCTTGCCGGACACCACCGGAGCGATTTCGCGCATCAGCTCCGTGGCGATGCCTTCCTTGCGCCGGGTGAGGCACTCCTCCACCGAGAGGTTGGCCACCAGGCGCCGCGCCGCGCCCACGAACATCTCGCGCAGCAGTTCCTGCAGCTTCTCGCTCGCTCGCTCGGGGAACGAGAAGTTCAGCATCCGGAACGCCACCAGCGGGTCCACGATGCGGTACACCGCCAGGCCCGTCACCTGCACGCCCACCTTCTCGCTCGTCACCTGATCCGCAGTGAACTGCAACCGCTGCACACTGGTGGGGATGATGGCCACCGCGTCGCCCGGCAGCTTGAAGCAGCTGGCGCCCTGGCCAGACACCTCTCGCACCCGGCCGCGCCGCATGTGAATGAGGAACTCGCTGGGCCGCGCCGTAATCAGGCCCCACTTCTTCATCTTCTCCGGGTCTTCCTCCGGCTTGCCTGCCCGCCAGCCCGAGTCATAGCGGCGCTCCGGGCCCATCACCTCGGTGCGGCCCGACTCCGACCTCACGAGTTGCACGCGAGAATCCGCACCGTTCATTCCACCGTTCGCTGCGTTGTGGCCATTCACCCGGGTCTGCTTCTCGTTGGCGCTCATTCGTTCGCCCTCCGAGGCCAACCCAGTGCAGAGATGCGGCCAAGCCCGGGTTTACGTGGTTTCAGGCACTTACTGGAGATAGCCGCTCCATTTCGGTGCACCGGGGCCGGAATGGGGCAAACGCAACGCTCCAAGTCGGCGCGCATCCGAGCAGAGCGCCCAAAGTTGGAGCGGGATGGAGGCGGCGCTCTCCTTATGTTCCCTTGACCGGGAGCCACCTGCTTTTATATGTGACCATCCTGGTCCACATTGGTAGTCAGATGTAGGCCCCACCGTGTGGCGTATGGCCCGCGGCCCCGCGATACAAGGTTCAGGAACGATGCCGAAGCTGCCGATCTACATGGACAACCACGCCACCACGCCGCTGGATCCGCGGGTGCTGGAGGCGATGCTGCCGTACCTGCGTGAGGACTTCGGCAACGCCGCGTCGCGCAACCACGCGTTCGGGTGGAAGGCAGAAGCAGCGGTGGAACGGGCGCGCAAGCAGGTGGCGGAGCTGATCGGCGCCTCCGAGAAGGAGATCGTCTTCACCTCGGGCGCCACCGAGTCGGACAACCTGGCCATCAAGGGCGTCATCGAGTTCTACAAGGACAAGGGTGATCACATCATCACCCTGAAGACCGAGCACAAGGCAGTGCTGGACACCTGCAAGCGCCTGGAGCGCGTGCGTCAGGAGCGGCTGGACGAGCTGAAGCTCCTGCGCCTGTCGCAGCTGGCCGAGCGGGACGTGTCCCAGGACGAGCTGGCCGAGCTGTCCATCAAGCTCAACCTCGAGGAGGACGCGACGTACCAGAAGTGGGCCTCGCGCCCCACGGGCGGCGCGCGCGTCACCTACCTGGACGTGGAGAAGGACGGCCGGGTGAGCCTGGAGAAGCTGGCGGCGGCCATCACGGACAAGACCGTGCTGGTGTCGGTGATGCTGGCCAACAACGAGATCGGCACCGTGCAGCCCATCGCGGAGATCGGCAAGCTGTGCCGCTCGCGCGGGGTGCTGTTTCACTGCGACGCGGTGCAGGGCCTGGGCAAGGTGCCCTTCAACGTGGACGAGATGAAGGCGGACCTGGTCTCCATCACCTCGCACAAGATGTACGGCCCCAAGGGCGTGGGCGCCCTCTACGTGCGCCGCAAGCCGCGCGTGCGTATCGCTCCGTTGATGGACGGCGGCGGCCATGAGCGCGGCATGCGCTCGGGCACGCTGAACGTGGCCTCGATTGTCGGCTTTGGCCAGGCGGCCGAGCTGGCCCGGCTGGAGATGGCCGAGGAGTCCGCCCGCATCCTCCGCCTGCGCGAGAAGCTGCGCACCGGCATCATGAGCCAGCTGGACATGGTCACCGTGAACGGCACCCTGGAGCACAGGCTGCCAGGCAACCTCAACATCTCGTTCGCCTACGTGGAGGGCGAGGCGCTGATGATGGCCATCAAGGACGTGGCCGTCTCCTCCGGGTCCGCGTGTACGAGCGCTTCGCTCGAGCCCTCGTACGTCCTGCGGGCGTGTGGTGTAGAAGAGGACATGGCGCACAGCTCCATCCGCTTCGGCATCGGAAGGTTCAACACCGAGGAAGAGGTGGACTATGTGGTCCGCCTGGTGGTGGACAAGGTCCGCAAGCTGCGGGACATGAGCCCGCTGTACGAGATGGCAAAGGAAGGCATCGACCTGAAGAGCATCGAGTGGACAGCCCACTAGTGGGGCTGTTGCCAGCCCCCCCGGTCGATTAAAAGATTCAGCGAGGAAACCTATGGCTTACAGCGACAAGGTCATCGAGCACTACGAGAACCCCCGCAACGTGGGGACGTTGGACAAGGAAGATCCGAACGTGGGCACCGGGCTGGTGGGTGCGCCGGCGTGCGGTGACGTGATGCGGCTGCAGCTGAAGATCACCGACGAGGGCGTCATCGAGGACGCGAAGTTCAAGACGTTCGGCTGCGGCTCGGCCATCGCGTCCAGCTCGCTGGTGACCGAGTGGGTGAAGGGCAAGACGGTCGACCAGGC